>NZ_CP067100.1:600000-900000 GCF_016616235.1 Bradyrhizobium diazoefficiens | reverse complement strand
TTCAGCGAGGAGAATAGGAACGGTGCGTCATCGGAGGACAGCAGCAGGGCGAGCTGCTCCGGCGTCGTCAGCAGGATGTCCGGCGGATAGCGCCGCTGCCGCTGCCGCCGCGACACCGGCGTGTCGCCGGTGCGGGTCTCCACCTTGATCGGCAGCCCCATCTCGGCGACCGGCCGCTCGAGGTTGCGGGCGATGTCAACGGCGAGCGCCTTGAGGGGGGAGATGTAGAGGGTGTGGAGGCCGGCGCTGCGCTGAACGCGGCGGCCGGTGGAGACGAGACTTTGCTTCGCACTTGCATCCCGTGCGGGAGACGACAGCTCCACCAGCGTCGGCAGGAAGCCCGCCAGCGTCTTGCCGGCGCCGGTCGGCGCGATCAGCAGCGCGCTAGCGTCCTCGCGCGCTTTCTCCAGCAGCGCGAGTTGATGCGCGCGCGGCGACCAGCCGCGGGCCGCGAACCACGCCTGGAAGCGGTCGGGCAGCAGCGTGGTCGGCTTGGCCGGGATGTCGAGGATGCGGGGCGGCACGGCATGACAGGTAAGCCGTGGGCGCGGGTTCGTCGAGGGGTGGGGCGGGGCTTCCTTCGCCTCTCCCCGCGTGCGGGGAGAGGCCGGAATTTGCGCGCCAGCGCGAATTCCGGGTGAGGGGGAGTCTCCGCGCATCCAACTGCCAGCGTCCCTGCGGAGACTCCCCCTCACCCTACCCTCTCCCCGCAAGCGGGGCGAGGGAAGAGACATGCCGTCCTACTCCGACATCGGCTTGTCGGAGATGTCCCAATCCTTGCCGCTGAAGGTGGAGATGAACAGCGTCTTCATCGGGGTGTAGTCCTCGGGCGTGTAGCTGTAGGTGACGCCGTCGAGGAAATAGGGCGAGTGGAAGCCGTTGAGATTCGAGGCCTGCTTCAGCACGTTGGCGCGGGTGAGATCGTCGCCGCAGCGGCGCAGGATCTCGCCCATCGTCACCGCCTGGCCGTAGCCGGCAAAGGCGATGGTGTTGTCGGGATCGATGGCCGGCGTGTACTTCTTGCGCAGCTCCTCAAACGCCATCACGTCCGGGTCCTTCTCCCATTTCGGCAGGCCGACCTCCTTGTTGTAGCGGATGGCGACAATGCCGGTGCAGTTCTCAAGGCCCGCGGCGTTGAGAATCGAGCGGCCGGTCGAGCCGGCGGACAGCAGCTGCAGTGGCTTCCAGCCGAGCTCGGCCACTTTCCGGATCGATTGCGACGACGCCTTGCCGGTGGAGATGTTGTAGAAGACGTCCGCGCCCGATTTCGAGAGATTGATGAGCTGGGAATCGACGGTCGGATCGGTGAGATCGTAGGTCTGCTCCATGATCACCTGCGCGGTGCCGCCGACGTCGGCCAGCACCTTCTTGAACGGACCCAAGAAGTCGCGGCCGAAATCGTCATTCTGGTAGAGAATGCCGACCTTGGCGTTCGGCTTCACGCTGACGACGTGCCGCGCCAGGATGCGTGCCTCGGTCGGATAAAGCGGCAGGCCCGCCATGGTCCATTTGAACTCCTTCGGGTTATTCCATTTCGACGCGCCGGTGTTGAGCAGCAACTGCGGCACCCCCTTGGAGTTCAGGTATTTGTGCACGGAGGTCTGCGGCGCGGTGCCGAGCGAACCGTAGAGCGCGAGCACTTCCTCCTGCTCCACCAGGCGCCGCGTCGCCTCGACGCATTTCGGCGCGCTGTAGGCATCGTCCATGGTCAGGAATTTGACCTTGCGTCCGTTGATGCCGCCCTTCTCGTTCAGCATCTGGAAATAGGCCTCGCCGATGCGCCCGAGCACGCCGTAGAGCGAACCGGGGCCGGAATGCGGCACGGTCTGGCCGATCTTGATCTCGGTGTCGCTGGCGCCGGCATCGTATTTCTTCTCCGCGGCCCAGACATACGGCGCGGGCAGCACGGACGCAGCGATGGTGGCGAGCGCGGCGGCGCCGACATCGCGCCGCGATGGATTCTTCGTCATTGTTGTTTCTCTCCCTGTGCGCGCATTGTGCTGGCATCGCCGCACAGCTCGCAAGTGGGAAGTCGCAGCTTTGCGACGCAATGACGCTCAAATCGGCTGGCGGCTAGCGCCTAGACTCAAGTTTTCTCGGCAACAACGACGAGGCCGCGTACCGGCTCGTTGTTCTCGTTGCGCGGCGAGGCCGGCTCCAGGGTCAGCAGCTTGAGCCCGGCTCCGGCGATGGCTCCGCGCACGTATTCCGCGGCATGGGCATAGCGCAGACCTTCGCCGAGAACGATGCCGCTGCCGTCATGCGTCTCCAGCGTGAAGGCGAGCACGCCGCCGGATACGAGCACGCGCCTGGCTTCGGTGAGCACCGGCGCGAGATCGGAGAGATAGACGAACGCATCCGCCGCCACGACCAGGTTCGCACTGGCATCGCTCTTGCCGCGCAAGCCGTCGATCATGTCGGCGACCTCGAACTCGGCATAGAGGCCGGTGGCGCGCGCCTGCTTGATCATGCCGGGTGACAGATCGATTCCGACGAACTGATCGACCTGTCTTGCGAAGGCCGCGGCCGCAAGCCCGGTGCCGCAACCAAGGTCGATGGCGCGCTTGAACAGCGCGGGCTTCTTCGCCGCGACGCGGGCGGCGAGCACGGCCTTGAAAATCAGCGATGGCGCGCGATAGCCGAGATCGTTGATCAGCACGTCCTCGAAGCGCGGCGCATATTGATCGAACAGGGCCTGCACGTAGGCCTTGGGCATCTCGGACAATTGCTCATCGCCCAATCGGATCAAATGCAGGCCGGCGCCGTGCTGGTCAGCAGGATCGGATCGGCGCGCCTCGCGAAAGGCGGCGATCGCCTTGTCGCGCTCGCCGAGCTGGCTGCGGATTTCGCCAAGCGTAAACCAGGCCGACGTGAAGCTCGGCGCGAGCTCGAGCGCCTGCTCCAGCAGGTCGGCAGCGGCCGGCAGATCGCCCTTGAGCTGGAGGTCGCGCGCGAACTCGAAGCGGCGGTCGGCCATCAGATCGCCGGAGGACAAGAACAGGCGCAGGGGCATCTTTGGAACCGGAGTGTCAGTGCCGGGCTTGACCGGCAATCCATCAAAAGAACGACTGTTTAAGAGGACGGATGCGCGGGTCAAGCCCGCCCATGACGGGTTAATTTGGAGTGACCGCTTCCTATATGAACACCATGCGTCCGCAAGACATCCTGCTGCCAGTTGCTGCCGGCCTGTGCTGCAAGCCCGGCGGCTTCCATATCGACCCTGTCCGTCCCGTCGAGCGGGCCGTGATCACCCACGGCCATTCCGACCACGCCCGCGCCGGCCATGGCGCGGTGCTGGCGACGCAGGAAACGCTTGATATGATGCGGCTGCGCTATGGTGAGAATTTTGCCGGATCGACGCAAGTCATCCGCTATGGCGAAGAGATCCGGCTCGGCGATGTCAACGTCAAGTTTCATCCGGCCGGTCATGTGCTCGGCTCGGCCCAGATCGCGGTGACGTGCAAGGACACCTGCATCGTCGCCTCCGGCGACTACAAGGATGCGCCCGATCCGACCTGCACGCCCTTCGAGCTGGTGCCCTGCGACGTCTTCATCACCGAGGCCACCTTCGGGCTGCCGGTTTTCCGGCACGGCGATGCCGGCGACGAGGTGAAGAAGCTGCTGGCCTCCGTCGCGCTGTTTCCCGAGCGCGCGCATCTGGTCGGCGCCTATTCGCTCGGCAAGGCGCAGCGCGTCATCGCGCTGTTGCGGCAGGCCGGCTATGACGCGCCGATCTATCTGCATGGCGCGATGGAGACGATCACGCATTACTACCAGAGCCGCGGCATCGATCTTGGCGAGCTCAGGCCCGTGAAGGGCATGAAGAAGGCGGCGCTCGCCGGCACCATCGCGCTGGCGCCGCCATCGGCGACGTCCGATCTCTGGACGCGCCGGTTTCCCGATCCGGTCACCGCCTTCGCATCGGGATGGATGCGCGTGCGCGCCCGCGCGCGGCAGCGCGGCATCGAACTGCCGCTGGTGATCTCCGACCACGCCGATTGGAACGGCCTCACCGCGACCATCGCGGCGACCGGCGCGGAAGAGATATGGGTCACTCACGGCCAGGAAGACGCGCTGGTGCATTGGTGCAGGTCGCGCGGCCTGCGGGCGCGGCCGCTCGATCTCGTCGGCTACGGCGATGAGGAGGAGAGCGAGGCGCCACTTGAGGGCGAGGCCGAGGCATGAACCGCTTCGCCGAACTCCTGGACCGCCTCGCCTACGAGCCCGGCCGCAACAACAAGCTGCGGCTGATCACCAGTTATTTCCGCGAGGTCGGCGATCCCGACCGCGGCTATGCGCTCGCCGCGCTGACCGGCGCGCTCAGCTTCAAGCATGCCAAGCCCGCACTGATCCGCGATTTGATCGCGTCACGCACCGACCCGGTGCTGTTCGGGTTGAGTTACGACTATGTCGGCGATCTCTCGGAGACGGTGGCGCTGATGTGGCCGCGGAGAATCGTCAACAATGGCGAATCTTTTCCGGGCCACCCCTCTCCCCCACCCTCCCCCACAAGAGGGGAGGGAGCGCAGTTGCGCGCGCGGCGACGGACGGGCTCGACCAATGAAATTGATTCAGCGAGTGATGGACGCACGAACCTCTCCGTCCCCTCCCCCCTTGCGGGGGAGGGTCAGGGAGGGGGGTACCGCGGGCGAGATGCCAGTGATGCGCCTCACCCGAGCAATCACAACAACCCACCGCCGCCGACCCTCACCGAGGTCGTCACCACGCTGCGCACGCTTGGCAAGACCGAGCTGCCCAAGCAGCTCGAACGCTGGCTCGACGAGTTAGATGAGACCGGCCGCTGGGCGCTGCTGAAACTGGTCACCGGCGCCTTGCGCATTGGCATTTCCGCGCGTCTGGCGAAGACCGCCGCGGCCGCGCTCGGCGACAAGGACCCGCATGAGATCGAGCTGATCTGGCCGGGCCTCTCGCCGCCCTATCTCGACCTGTTCGCCTGGCTGGAAGGCCGCGCCGACAAGCCGGTCAATCGCGATCCCGCGCCGTTCCGCCCCGTGATGCTGGCGCATGCGATCGAGGACACCGATTTCGCCGCGCTCGATCCTGCCGACTACATCGCCGAATGGAAATGGGACGGCATCCGTGTTCAGGCGGTGGCCGGGCGCGACGACCGCGGCCACATCACCGCGCGGCTCTATTCGCGCACCGGCGAGGACATCACGGGGAGCTTTCCCGACCTCGTACCGTCGCTGCGGCTGCCTGGCGCCATCGACGGAGAGTTACTGATCCTGCGCGAAGGCCGCGTGCAGAGCTTCAACGTGCTGCAACAGCGGCTCAACCGCAAGGTCGTCTCGCCAAAACTGATCAAGGAGTTTCCGATCCATCTTCGCGCCTACGACCTGCTCGGCGACGACGAGAACGATCTGCGCGAGCTGCCGTTCGCGGAGCGGCGCGAGCGGCTGGAGACATTCATCGCAAAGCTCGACGATCCGCGCATCGATCTCTCACCCACCGTTCCCTTCGCAAGCTGGGACGCATTGACCGCTGCACGCGCCGATCCTGCAAGCGCCGGTGCTGGCGAAGACGCCGACGCCGTCGAAGGCGTGATGCTGAAGCGGCGCGATGCGCCTTATCTGCCGGGACGGCCGAAGGGCCAATGGTGGAAGTGGAAGCGCGATCCGCACATCATCGATGCCGTGCTGATGTATGCGCAGCGCGGCCACGGCAAGCGCTCGTCCTATTATTCCGACTACACCTTTGGCGTCTGGACCGAAGGCGATGCCGGCGACGAACTGGTGCCGGTCGGAAAAGCTTACTTTGGCTTCACCGACGAGGAGCTCCTGCAGATCGACCGTTTCGTCCGCCGCAACACCACCGAAAAATTCGGTCCCGTCCGCCATGTCGTCCATGAGGCGGACAAGGGCTTGGTGCTGGAGGTGGCGTTCGAGGGCCTGCAGCGCTCGCCGCGGCACAAATCCGGCGTCGCCATGCGCTTCCCCCGCATCAATCGCCTGCGCTGGGACAAGCCGCCGCGGGAGGCGGATAGGCTGGAAACGCTGGAAAAGATGCTGAAGGCCGAGGCGGCCGAGATTGAAGCGTGAAGGGATGAGGCTCGATCGTCGCCGCAGAGACAGTGCGCCCCCTCGCCCGCTTGCGGGAGAGGGTTGGGGACATGGGCGCTAGGTTATGCGTTTGTGTAGATAGTCGCATTGTTTTCTGCGCCGGCGTGGCGGTTCGCAGAAGTGCCGGCGGGCTCGGGTGAAGAGATTACAGAAAGCCTGCCAGAGAAGTGGTCCACGAATGGCGGCACGAACGGTCGCCAGGGCGATCTTCATGAGGCGCCAACGCGATGGGCTTGCTTGTGGTGGTTCCGAACTCAGAGGGGAAAGAGTCCGGGACTTGCCCGGCGATCTGTTCAGCGATGATGGCGACGATCAGTCTGGCGTAGATCCACGCCCGCGCAAGTTCAGGCTTCTTGGCTGGCAGCATGTCGAGCCCGGCTAAGCTCTTGAACCGCTTGAATGCCAGCTCGATCTGCCAGCGGAAGCGATAGAGGGCGAGGACATCGGCCGGTGGGAAGGTGGCGACTGGCAGCGAGGTAAGGAGAAGAATGTACTTCGCCGCCTCGAGACTGCGTGGATCGGGTTGCTTGCCGCGCTTCTTGGCATCCTTGAGCAGGCGCTTTCGCTCGGTTTCGGCCTGCTCCGGCGGCTTGCGTCGCACGACGAGGCGCAGGATCAGCGGCTCCGGCGGTGGAGTCTTTGTCTGGCCCTCGTGGACGCGAACTTGCAGCTCGCTTTCCTGTTCCGACTGAGCCGCGAGAGCGGCAAACAGATCAAAGGGCTCGCCATTGGCCTGCAACAGGCGCAACGAGTTCCAGCCAGTCCGCACGATGAAGTCTGCACCGGCTTCGATCACCGGCCGCAGATCGCGCGGCCTCGCATAATAGCGGTCGCCCAGCACGATATCGCCGTGTGCGTAGGTGAGGCGCTGAAGATTCTCCGCGCCATGCACGTCGGTTAGCTCAAGCTGATCAACCTGACCCGTTGCCAGATCGTAGCCGACGTGCAGCCGCCACGTCGTACGGTCAGCTCCCGGTTCGCAGATCGAGGTTCCGTCGAGTGCACGCAGGCGATACCCAACCCAGCTCCCCGCCGTCATTTTGGCCTGTTCGGCGATCAGCGCAGCCACAATGTCACCAAGCCAGGGCGCGGCTTTACACAGCCGATCGAGCAGTGATGGATCGGACAAACGGACGATGCCGCCGGCTTCCGCCCACACACACGTCTCACGCAGCGACATGCCCAAGCCGCCATAGGCAAGCGCCAACCGCAACAGCGTCTCGGCGTTCTTAATCTCCCGCGCCCGGGTAAAGGCTCCGCGTAACCGCGCCGTGGCTTCCAGGTCGAAGCCTCCCGGAAGTCGCGCACTCACCTCCGGCCAATGATCCAGAATCTCAGGACGAATCTTCATCCCAAGTTTGAATCATATCGAGATTCTTCGTGTCCAGAGCTAAACCTAGCGCCTATGAGGGTTGGGGTGAGGGGCCTCTCTCCACACGAGAGGTCGCCGAGAGACTTGTGCCCCCTCACCCGGATCGCAAGGGCGATCCGACCTCTCCCCGCAGGCGGGGAGAGGTTAAGGAACTCCCGGCGCCAGCGCGCCCGAAGCTTCGGCGCGGCCCGAATTAAACTCCCGTAAGCCGATTGACGCCCCGCTACGGGTTCCCCATGTGCCTCGCGCTGCCCTATAATGGGGTCGAATCCGCCTGAGGAGTTTGCGATGGTCCAAGACGTCAGAGATTTGCCGGCCGGCCGCAGCGATGGCCTGAACCGCTTTCTCGGCGGCTCACCGCTCGCGGTCGCGTTCCGCCTGGTGCTGCTCTCGATCCTGGTCGGTGTCGTGCTCGCCGCAATCGGCTTCGATCCCTGGAACATCATCTACAGCATTCGCCTCTTATTCCAGCGTCTCTGGGATCTCGGCTTCGATGCCGTGAACTGGCTGTGGCGCTACTTCCTGCTCGGCGCCGTCATCGTGATCCCGATCTGGCTGCTCTCGCGCGTGTTCGGCGCGCCGCGCCGCTAAGTCCGGATCATACTCAGGGAGGCCGCAGCCGATGCAACTACGCTTTGTCGGCTGCGGCGATGCCTTCGGCTCCGGTGGCAGGCTCAACACCTGCTTCCATATCTCGGGGCGCGCGGCGAACTTCCTGATCGATTGCGGCGCGTCGGCCCTGCCGGCGCTGAAGCGGCTCGAGATCGACCGTAATGAGATCGATCTCATTCTCATCACGCATTTCCACGGCGATCATTTTGCCGGACTGCCGTTCTTTCTGCTCGACGCCCAATTCTCGCGGCGGACGCGCCCGCTGACCATCGCGGGCCCGCAAGGCATCGAGATGCGCCTTGCGCAGGTGATGGAGGCGCTGTTCGAGCACTCCTCCAAAACCAAGCAGCGGTTCGAGCTGAACATCGTCGAACTCACGCCCGGGCAAAGCCGGAGTTTTGGCGCGGTGATGGTGACGCCCTACCCGGTCGTGCACGGCGAATCCGGCGGTCCCTTCCTCGCCTATCGCATCGAGGCCGACGGCCGGACGCTTGCTTACAGCGCCGATACCGAATGGACGGAGGCGCTCATTCCGCTGGCGCATGGCGCGGACCTTTTCATCGCCGAAGCCTATATGTACGAGAAGGTGGTCAAGAACCATCTCAGTCTAAAGACCTTGGAACGGCATCTCCCCGCCATCGGCGCCAAACGCCTTGTCCTCACTCATATGAGCGACGACATGCTGTCGCGCCTGGACGACATCGAGCATCTCGCCGCCGAAGACGGCATGGTGCTCGTGTTCTAAAATGCACGCGCCCGTTCCCCTCAAGATCGGCTCCCGCCAGGTGTTCGCCATCGCCGGCCCCGCGATGGTCGCGAATCTGACCACGCCGCTGATCGGCGTGGCCTCGACCACGGCGATCGGGCGACTCGACGATGCCGCCCTGCTTGGCGGTGTCGCGATGGCTTCCGTCATCTTCGACTGCCTGTTCTGGCTGTTCGGCTTCCTGCGCATGAGCACGCTCGCCTTCACCGCGCAAGCGCTCGGCGCCGGCGAGACGCGCGAGCAGACCGTGATCCTGGTGCGCGGCTTCATCGTCGCAGGGCTCATCGGCGCCGCGCTGATCGCGCTGCAATTGCCGCTCGGCACCGCGCTGTTCGACCTGATGGGCGGCAGCGAAGGCGTCACGCGCGCCGCAAAGACCTATTTCATGATCCGGATCTGGTCATCGCCGTTCGCCTTCGCGAACTATGTCATCCTCGGCTGGCTGGTGGGGCAGGCCCGCGCCAATCCGGCACTCGCGCTTCAGGTCGTCATCAACCTCATCAACATGGCGGCGACGATCTTGCTGGTGCTGGTTTACGATACCGGCATCGCGGGTGCGGCGATCGCGGCGCTGCTCTCGGAGGGCGTGGGCTTTGTCCTTGGCGTCATCGTTTGCCGGCGCTATGCACATGGCGGCTTTGCCGTTGCCCGCGCAACGCTGTTCGACCGCGCAAGGCTGATGCGGATGCTGGCGGTGAATTCCGACATCCTGATCCGCACCGCGGCTCTGATCGCCGTGTTCCTGTTCTTCACCGCCAAGGGCGCGCGTGCCGGCGACGTCACGCTGGCGGCGAACTCCGTGCTCAATAATTTCCTGCTGGTCAGCGCCTTCTTCCTCGACGGCCTTGCCAACGCCGCCCAGCAGCTCTGCGGCCGCACCTTTGGCGCGCGCGACGCCAAAGGCTTTGCGGATTCGACCCGGCTGGTGCTCTCCTGGGGCCTCGGCTTCGCCATGGTCGTTGCGGTGCTGTTCGCGCTGTTCGGGCCGAACCTGATCAATTTCATGACCACTAGCGAGGACGTCCGCCGCGCCGCGCGCGACTTCCTGCCGTTCATCGTGCTCGCGCCCATCCCCGGCGTGTTCGCCTTCGGCTTCGACGGCATCTATGTCGGTGCCACCTGGGCGCGCGAGATGCGCAACCTGATGCTGGCCTCGCTCGCGATCTTCCTTGGCACTTGGCTGGCGCTGCGATCGTTCGGCAATGCCGGGCTGTGGTGCGCGCTGATCGCGTTCTACATCGCCCGTGGCGGCCTGCAGGGCACCAGGTATCCGGCGCTGTACAGGATGACGTTTGCCCCTTCTCCTTCTTCCCGCTTGCGGGGAGAAGGTCGGGATGAGGGGGAGCTTCCGCAAGGACGGTGAGAGACGGACTCGCGGAGAGTCCCCCTCACCCGGAATTTGCTTTCGCAAATTCCGGCCTCTCCCCGCGAGCGGGAGAGGCGAAGAGCCTACATCCCCGGCCAGTCTTCCGCCGTGAGCGTCGCGGCATCGGCACCGACGATTTCGGACAATGAATCCCGGCCCGTGCGCAACAATGTCGAAGTCAGATCGCGCTTGATCTCGTCGACGAGGCCGAGGCCCTTGTAGACCAGCGACGAATAGAGCTGGATCAGGCTGGCGCCGGCCCTGATCTTCGTCAGCGCCGCGCCGCCGGAATCGACACCGCCGACGCCGACCAGGGGGAATGCGCCCTCGACGCGCACATAGGTCTCCGCGACCATGCGCGTCGATAGTCGGAACAGCGGCCGGCCGGACAAGCCGCCCTGCTCCCTGGCGCGCATCTGCTCGCGCAGCGTGCTCGGCCGCGCGATGGTCGTGTTCGACACGATCATGCCATCGACCCGGCGCGAGCGCGCGACCTGCACGACGTCGTCGAGCTGGGCGAGGCTCAAATCCGGCGCGATCTTGAGCAGCACCGGCGTGTCGCCGGCCTTCTGGCGCACCCGCTCGCGCGCGTCGATCACGCGCGCAAGCAGATCGTCCAGCAGCGCGCCTTCCTGCAGATTGCGCAGGCCCGGCGTGTTCGGCGAGGAGACGTTGACGGTGAAGTAGCTCGCGACCGGCGCAAACGTCTCGATCAGCTTGACGTAGTCGTTGACGCGATCCGGCGAGTCCTTGTTGGCGCCGACATTGACCCCGACGATGCCGCCATGCTGTGCGCGCGCGGCGAGCCGGCGCAGCGCGACGTCCGCGCCGTCATTGTTGAAACCCATGCGGTTGATGACGGCCTCGTCGCGCTCGAGGCGAAACAGCCGCGGTCGCGGATTGCCGGCTTGCGGCTTCGGCGTCACCGAGCCGATCTCGACGAAGCCGAAGCCGAGCCGCAGCAGCGCATCCGGCACCTCCGCGCTCTTGTCGAAACCCGCGGCCATGCCGACCGGATTGGGAAAATTGAGCCCAAAGGCGCGCACCGCGAGCTTGGCATCGTCCGGGCGCGGCTTGACCGGCGGCAGGAAACGCAGGCCCTGGATTGCGAGGCGATGCGCGTCCTCCGGATCGAGCCAGCGCAGCACCGGCAGCGAGAGAGCATCGAAGGCGCGGATCACGGGGCGAGCTCCGGACAATGGTGGCTGCCGTCGGAGCGCATATTGAGGTTCGTCACCGCGATCACTGCGCCAAGGTCGAGCTCGCCGTAGAGATGCGGAAACAGCTCGTCGTTACGCGAGGGCTCCCAGCGCAACTCGCTGCCGAGCGCATCGCCATCGACCTCGACCAGGAACAGCGCGCGCTGCCTGAAATAATGCTTGCGCAGGGTCTCCGGAACCTGGGCGGCGGTGGAGAAATGGATGAAGCCGTCGCGCGCATCGTCCGCGCTGCCCCGATACACGCCCTGCCGTTCCGCCTCGCGCCAGGCCGAGGCCGGACAGATTTTGTAGATCTTGACCACCTGCTGCGGTGCCTTGTTTGCTCTTTGAGTCTCTTGAGGTTTTTGGCCTCTTGCAGGCCCAAAAACCCGGCGCGACCGTAAAGGCCGCCCCCTCCGAACTCAAGACTTAGCGCCGCCTCTTGCGCGAAAAACGGAAAACCGGTTGATTTGAGGATAGTTTTCCTGAGTTGCGACGGCTGGGACCTTCCATGGTCAAGCAGGCCAAAGCGCAGAGGATGCTGACCCACGACCAGATCTGGGTCGCGCTGGATCGGCTGGCGGAGCGTGCCGGCCTGTCGCCGTCGGGCCTTGCCAAACGCGCCGGACTCGACCCCACCACCTTCAACAGGTCCAAGCGCGTCACCTCCGACGGCCGCGAGCGCTGGCCATCCACCGAATCGGTCGCGAAAGCGCTCGCCGCGACCGGCGCCTCGATCGCGAGCTTTGCGCGACTGGTCGACGATGACGCGGGCGATGGTCGCTCGGTGCCGCTGCTCGACGTCGCGCTGGCCGGCGCGAGCGGCGCTTTCGACGAGTCAGGCTTGCCGTCCGGCAAGGGCTGGAGCGAAATCGCGCTGCCCGGCAGCGGTGACGGGCGCACGTTTGCGCTGGCAATTTCCGGCGATGCGCTCGCGCCTCTCTATCGCGACGGCGACGTCATCCTGGTCTCGCCCGGCGCGCCGATCCGGAAAGGGGATCGCGTGGTGGTGAATATCCGGGCGGGCGAGGTCACCGTCGCGACGCTGAAGCGCCGTACGGCCAAGGCGCTGGAATTGCAGCCGCTCGATGCGTCGCAGAGCGAGCGCACGATCGCAGTGGGGGACGTCGGCTGGATCGCGCGAATTGTGTGGGCGAGCCAGTAAGGGTCACCACGTATTCCAATGTCATTCCCCGCGAAAGCGGGGAATCCAGTACGCCGTAACTCGGTTCTATAATCACGGCCTCTGGAATACTGGATCGCCCGTCAAGCGCGGGCGATGGCAGCGAGGACATCCCTCACGCACTCCGCGCCAGCGCGCCGTCGATCATGTTGACCGCGTTCTGCACGCCGTAGACCGCGACGAAGGAGCCGAAGCGCGGACCCTTCTCCTGGCCGAGCAGCACCTGGTAGAGCATGTTGAACCAGTCGAGCGTCACGCCGGGACGGCCGTCCTTGCCCTTCTTGACCTGGTCGAGGAACGGCTCGCGGCGGCCGATCTCGTAGACGACGTTCTGGATGTCCTCGGCCGAGGCATCCTGCGGCAGCTGCGACAGCGCTTCGCGCAGATCCTGCAACGCGGCGCGCTCGGTCTCCGTGGGTACGCGGAACTGCTTGGTCGGCGCGACGAAGTCGCGATAGTAGTTGATGGCGTAGCCGACCATCGCGTCGAGCTTCGGATGCGTTTGCGGGCTCACGCCGGGACGATAGCGGCCGATGAAGCCCCACAACGTCTCGGCATTCTCCGCGTTCGACGATGACACCAGCGTCAAGAGAAGCTGAAACGTGACGGGCATGTCGCCCTTCGGCGGATGGCCGCTATGGATATGCCAGACCGGATTGCCAAGCTGCTGTTTGGCATCCTGCTTCGGGAAGCCGTCGATGAACTGCTGATAGTCGTCGACATTGCGCGGGATGACGTCGAAATACAGCCGCTTCGCCGCCTTGGGCTCGCGATACATGAAGAGCGACAGCGATTCCGGCGAAGCGTAGCGCAGCCATTCGTCGATGGTGAGACCGTTGCCCTTCGATTTCGAGATCTTCTGGCCCTTCTCGTCGAGGAAGAGCTCGTAGTTGAAGCCTTCGGGCGGCGTGGCGCCAAGCGCCCTGGCGATCGCACCGGAGAGTTTTACCGAATCGATCAGATCCTTGCCGGCCATCTCGTAGTCGACGCCGAGCGCGACCCAGCGCATCGCCCAGTCGGCCTTCCACTGGCACTTGACGTTGCCGCCGGTGACGGGCGTCTCGACTTCCTGGTTGGTATCAGGATCGACATAGGTCACCGTGCCCGCCGCAACGTCGCGGCGGATCATCGGCACCTGCAGCACGACACCGGTGGTCTTGCTGATCGGCAGGAACGGCGAATAGGTGGCACGGCGATCGGGGCCGAGCGTCGGCAGGATGATCGCCATGATCTTGTCATAGGCGGCCAGCATCTTGAGCAGCGTCGCGTCGAAGCGGCCGGAGGTGTAATAATCGGTCGAGCTCGCGAACTCGTAGTCGAAGCCGAAATGATCCAGAAACGCGCGTAAGCGCGCGTTATTATGCGCGCCAAAGCTATCATGGGTGCCGAATGGATCTGGCACGCGCGTCAGCGGCTTTCCGAGATTGGCTTCCAGCGGCGCCTTGTTCGAGACGTTGTCCGGCACCTTGCGCAGGCCGTCCATGTCATCCGAGAACGCCAAGAGCCGGGTCTTGATCTTGTCTTCGGTGAGCACGCGGAAGGCATGGCGCACCATCGAGGTGCGCGCGACCTCGCCGAAGGTGCCGATATGCGGCAGGCCGGACGGACCATAGCCGGTCTCGAACAGCACCTCGTCTTTCGGGCTTTTCTTCAGCCGCGCGACAATGGCCTTCGCCTGCTCGAACGGCCAGGCGTTGGATTGTTCGGCGAGCGCACGCAGGTCGCTCGGATTCGCGGCGAGATCGAGTACGGACATTAAGGGCCTCCGGAAGGGCCGGAAAATAGCGATTTCCGGACAGAATGCAAAAGTTGTGAGCGGCTGTCGCCGCACTACTCCCTCTCCCGTTCTTACGGGAAGAGGGCTGGGGTGAGGGGCTGCTTCCGCGATCACGATGAGAGTTGGACTCGCGGAGAGTCCCCTCACCCGGAATTTGCTCTCGCAAATTCCGGCCTCTCCCCGCAGGCGGGGAGAGGCGAAGAAGCTAGAACGGGCTCACCGAAAAATACCGCAGCCACAGATCGGTGTAGCGGCCTTTTTCCCAGACGCGGAACAGGGCCCAGTTCAAGGCCTGGCGCAGCACGTCGTTGCCCTTGCGCACCGCGATGCCGATGCCCTCGCCGAAGAAGCGGCTCTCGACGAAGGGGCCGCCGGAGAAGGCGCAGCAATCGCCGGAATCGGTGCCGTTGATCCAGAACGCCAGCGAGATCGCATCGCCGAAGATGAAGTCGACCTCGCCCTTCCGAAGTGCGGTGCGCAGCGCTTCGTCGTTGGGATAGGCATGCAGCTCGGCATCGGTGAACATCGCCTTCAGATACGCCTCATGCGCGGAGCCGGCGATGACGCCGACCTTCTTGCCCTCGAGATATTCGGGCCGGATCTCCGGCATCACCGCATCCTTGCGCGAGGCGAACCGCGCCGGCACGCGGTAATAGGGATCGGTGAAATCGACGCGGGCGCGCAGCTGCGGACTCACCGCCATCGAGGCGATGATGGCATCGCCCCGATTGGAGGTGAGCGCATCGACCAAGGTCTCGAAGCGGCGCATCTGCACCGTGCAGGTGACCTTGATCTCGTCGCACAGGCTGCGGGCGAGATCGACGTTGAAGCCGGCCGGGTTGCCGTCGGCGCCGGTGTAGTTGAACGGCGGATAGTCGGTCTCGGTCAAAAAGCGGATCACGGTCAGGCGCGACAGATCCGGCCGCTCCGGCCGGCGCCGCGGGTCCCAGAAGCCAGGCACGGCCTGCGGGGCCGCCTGGGGCGCGACCCGCGGCGAGGCCTGGGGTGCCGCTGGCGGCTGCTTCGCGGGCGCCTGGGCCTCGGCGGCGGTTAGCCCGGCCAGCAGGCAAAGGCCGGTCGTCAGCCCGAACAGGGCGCTGCGCACGATTTTGGGCGATTTTACCTGTCGCGAGGGGGCCATCGGCGGGAAATGAACAAATTCCGTTGGGATCGGAGGGCCTTATAGACCATCCGACCGGGAACGCGAGCGCGGATTGCGGTCAACCGAAGCCCTAGAGATACCGCTTCAAATCCGCCGCCGCCTCTTCCGGGGGGCGCTTAAGGTTGAACGGCGAGACGAAGCGGCCATCGCGGTCCATCAGGTAGGTCAGCGCGGTGTGGTCCATGGTGTAGTCGCCGTCCTTGCTCGGGACCTTCTTGGCGTAGACCCGATAGGAGGTGATCACCTTGGCGATCTCGGCGGGATCGCCGGACAGGCCTTCAAGATGCGGATCGAAGCTCGACAGATAGTCCTTCATCGTCGCCGGCGTATCGCGCTCGGGATCGACCGAGATGAAGACGGCATTGACCTTGTCGGCATCCTTGCCCATCGCCCGCAGCACTTCCGAGATCTCGAACAGCGAGGTCGGGCAGACGTCGGGGCAATGGGTGTAGCCGAAGAAGATCAGGGTCGGCTTGCCCTTGAGGTTCTGGTCGGTGACGGCCTTGCCGTTCTGGTCGGTCAGCTGGAACGGGCCGCCGATCGCGGCCGGCTGCGCCACTTTGCTGACCCCGCCCATGGCCCAGAACAGGATCAGCAGCCCAACGACGAGGCTTGCGGCGAAGGCGGTCGCGATCACCAGCGGACGGGCGGTGGAGCTCATGAGCGGAAAACTTCCTGTCGCGGATCAGAAGCAGGCGGCAAAGCCGGTCCTGATCATTTCGAAGAACACCTGGCTGCCATAATGGAACCAAAGCGCCAGTGCGCCGAGCACGACCAGCCCGCCGATCCCTGCGCCGGCCAACAGGAGCACGGACGGCAGCCGGCCGGCAGTGGGCGAATTGTCCGATACAGGATGGAGCGGGTGCAGTGGTTGAACCATGACAATGATCGGAGACAACGATCGGGGCGAAGGCCCCGGTTCCCGAACCTTCAGATAAGCTTTGGCCCGCCTGCGGGCAAGACGCCGCTGGCGGGCCAAAACGATCCCGTCATGTCGAGGATGTCAGTGAAGCAGCTGGCCCCGGGCCGACTCGAGCTGTTCCGACTGCGGGAGAGATCGGCGTGACGGCTTGCTGGCCGAGGCCTGCGCGTCCAGGTAGCAAGGCTTATACATGGCCTGAAGCTGCTTGCCTCTCAGGAACAGCATGTGCGGGGTGAGACCGCCGCGCTGGCTGATCCAGCGCCTCACCTGCGAGGGATACATCGCATAGAGCATCTGGGTCGCTTCGGGATTGGTGACGGCGCGGCCATTGGCGCCGAAATCCCAGGCTGCATGGAAGCCGAGCGTCGCGCTCGAGGTCACGCAGATCCGGTCGTGCGGGATGGCGCCGAGCACGATGGTGCAGGCCGAGGCGCAAAGACCGTCGATGATGACGGTATCGCCGGACTGGCGCAGATCCTGGTATTTGTCGACATAGGTTCCGATCCGGCCGCCGCGGTCATCCGCGATCCGAACCACCGCGTGAGAAGCCCCCATACAAGCGATCAGCAGAACTGCCGCAAGCAATCCGGTCAGAAACTTCATTGTCCCCCGCCCCAGTCGAATACGATTCTTTGTGTCAGGTGGTGATGCACAGCTAGCGTCTGTCGTAACCAAGGTTTTGTCTAGGCAGGCCGGCTCGCTCAAAACAAATTCAAATCCAGTGTTGCGTCCGCGCTGCACTCGGCCAGCCTCTATCCCAAAGTGGAACAAGTTAATGATGTCTTACGCGCCCCGCCCTTGATCTCAGGTGCAACCGCTGGCTTCAATCCCGGGTAACTACAGGGGGGAACTCATGGGCGGGCAGACAGACGTCATCGTCGTCGGTGCAGGACTATCCGGACTCGTCGCCGCAACCGAGATTGCGGACGCGGGCAAGCGCGTGATCGTGGTCGACCAGGAAGGCGAGCAATCGCTCGGCGGCCAGGCGTTCTGGTCGTTCGGCGGATTGTTCCTGGTCGATTCGCCCGAGCAGCGCCGGCTCGGCATCAAGGACTCCTTCGAGCTCGCGCTGCAAGACTGGCTCGGCACCGCCGGCTTCGACCGCGACGAGGACTTTTGGCCGCGGCAATGGGCCGAGGCTTATGTCGCGTTCGCAGCGGGCGAGAAGCGCGATTGGCTGCGCGCGATGGGCCATCGCATCTTCCCCGTGGTCGGGTGGGCCGAACGCGGCGGCTATGATGCGATGGGCCATGGCAATTCGGTGCCGCGCTTTCACGTCACCTGGGGCACCGGGCCCGGCATCGTCGAACCGTTCGAGCGCCGCGCGCGTGACGCGATGAAGAGTGGCCGTCTGACGTTCAAGTTCCGCCATCGCGTCGACGCGCTCTCCATCACCAATGGCACGGTGGACGGCGTCAGCGGCGCGGTGCTCGCACCTGACAACGCCGAGCGCGGCAAGAGCTCGTCCCGCAATGTCGTCGGCGCGTTCGCGCTGAAGGCGCAGGCGGTGATCGTGGCGTCCGGCGGCATCGGCGGCAATCACGAGCTGGTGCGGCAGAACTGGCCGCAGCGGTTAGGTGAGCCGCCAAAGTTCATGATCTCCGGCGTGCCCGAGCACGTCGACGGCCGCATGATCGGCATCACTGCAAAGACTGGCGCGCGGCTGATCAACCGCGACCGCATGTGGCATTATGTCGAAGGCATCCGGAACTGGGCGCCGATCTGGCCGCGCCACGGCATCCGCATCCTGCCGGGTCCCTCCTCGATGTGGTTCGACGCCACCGGCACGCGGTTGCCGGCGCCGCTCTTCCCCGGCTCCGACACGCTGGGCCAGCTCCAATACATCATGTCGACCGGCTACGACTATTCCTGGTTCATCCTGACCCAGAGCATCATCAAGAAGGAATTTGCGCTGTCGGGCTCGGAGCAGAACCCGGACCTGACCGGCAAGAGCTGGCGCATGACCTTGCGCCGCGCCACCAACAAGGGCGCGCCAGCGCCGGTCGAGGCGTTCAAAAGCCATGGTGCCGACTTCATCGTGCGGGACAAGATCGAGGACCTCGTCGCCGCCATGAACAAGCTCGCCGGCAACGACCTGCTCAAGCTCGAGCACATCAAGATGCAGATCGAGGCGCGCGACCGCGAGATCGCCAATCCCTACGTCAAGGATGCGCAGGTGATGAACATCCACAACGCGCGCCGCTACATCGGCGACAGACTGATCCGCACCGCCTCGCCGCACCGCATCCTCGATCCCGCGCAGGGGCCGCTGATCGCGGTCAAGCTCAACATTCTCACCCGCAAGACGCTCGGCGGCTTCGAGACCGATCTCGATTCGCGCGTGTTCGGCCAGGAGGGCAGCGTCATTCCCGGCCTCTATGCGGTCGGCGAAGCCGCGGGCTTCGGCGGCGGTGGCGTCCACGGCTATCGTTCGCTGGAGGGCACGTTTCTGGGCGGCTGCCTGTTCTCCGGCCGCAACGCCGGCCGCGCCGCGGCGAAGGCGGTGGGCTAGATCATGCCGCGACGGATGCGTCAACGGTGACGCGGATTGCCTCGCGCTGTCCCAAGGGGCACGATGTCGTGCTCTATCGCGTCAACGGCGGCGGCCACCGCCTGCCTGGCCTCGCGCCGGATGCCCGCTTTCCGAAAATTCCGGTGCGCCTGCTCGGGCCGCAGAACGGCGATATCGACGGCGCCGAGACGATCTGGTCGTTCTTCAGTCAATTCCCGTAAAATCAGCGCATGCATTGCCGGCAACGCATGCGTGCCTGGGGTGGCAGAGTACGGGGCGCTGCGCTAGACAGGGCCGCCATCCCAGCAGGAGATCCCCAATGAGCATTCAGCGTTTCGAAACCGGCCCGCGCATGAGCCAGGTCGTCGTGCACGGCGACACCGTCTATCTCGCCGGCGTCGTCGCCACCAAGGCCGCTGGTGAAAGCGTCACGAAGCAGACCCAGGACATCCTGGCCACCATCGACGGCCATCTCGCCAAGGCCGGCACCGACAAGTCGAAACTGCTCTCGGCCACGATCTACATCACCGACATGAAGACCTTTGGCGAGATGAACGCGGTGTGGGACGCCTGGGTCTCGCCAGGTAACACTCCAGCCCGCGCCACCGTCGAGGCCAAGCTGGCGGCGCCGCAATACACCGTCGAGATCATGGTCACGGCCGCGAAGTAGTCTTCGCGTTGCAAATTGGTGCGCGCCGATGACCTCCAAGGTAATCGATCGGCGCGCGCAATCCTTCGATAGTCAGGTCAGCCGAACCTCACGGCACCATCGAAGGAGAGCAACATGACCGACCACACCGCCATCGCCCTCTGCTACATCGATCTTTGGAACGAACGCGCGAGCAGCCGCCGGCGCGAGCTGCTGAGCGAGACCTGGACCGCGGATGCGAGCTATGTCGATCCGATGATGACGGGCGACGGTCCTGATGGCATCGACGCGCTGATCGCCGGCGTGCAGCAGCGCTTCCCCGATTTCACATTCAAGCTGATCGGCGAGCCCAACGGCTATGGCGACCATCTCCGCTTCAGCTGGGGACTTGGCCCTGACGGCGTCGACAGCCCGATCAAGGGCACGGATTTCGCGGTCCTGAAAGACGGGCGCATCAGGAGCGTGACGGGATTCTTGGACCAGGTGCCCGCGGGCGCGTGAAGCTTTCTTACCCTCCTCTGGAGGGGGAGGGTCGTTACGCATGGAGCGAAGCGCAATGCGGAGCGGGGTGGGGTGACGGTCTCTCCACGTTGAACACTGCCCGAGTGGAGCGATCACCCCACCTCGCGCTTCGCGCGATCGATCCTCCCCCTCCAGGGGAGGATAGGTACCTCGACGCTCCGTCCCTAGCTTGCGATGGCGAGCCGGTACGCCTGCTTCGCATTCACCCCGAACGCCTTCTCGCGCACCTCCGAGCCGAGCCTCACTAGACACGCCTCCAGCGCGCTCTTGATCTCGCCATAGCTGCCCGCAAGCAGACACACCGGCCAGTCCGAACCGTAGATCAATCGGTCCTCGCCAAAACATTTGGCAGCATGTTCGACAAACGGAAACAACCGCTCTGCATCCCAATCGTCCCAGGCCGCCTCCGTGGCCAGCCCCGAAATCTTGCACCAGACGTTGCCGCAGGCAGCTAACGCTTCGATGCGGTCGGACCATTCGTCGCTGCCGCCATCGGCGATCGGCGGTTTTGCGGCATGGTCGAGCACGAAGTGCGCTTGCGGAAAAGCCTGCGCGGTCGCGATTGCCGCGGGCAGTTCGCGGGTACGAACGAGGAAGTCGTAGGTGAGATCGCGGGCGAACACTGCTATGAGGCCGCGCTGGACGTCTTCGCGCAGCAGCCAATCCGCGTCGGCCTCGTCGTGGACCTGGTGGCGGATACCTATCAGCTTGTCACCCCCAGGCGACGCACGCAGCCGATCCAGCGTTTCGCCGAGGTCGCCATCCGTCAGATCGGCCCAGCCGACGACGCCGATCACCGATGGCGTGCCATGCGCGATGCGTAAAAACTCCTCGGTCTCCTCCAGCGCGGAGCGGCACTGCACAACGATGCTCGCGTCGATGCCGTTCGCCTTCAACAGCGGCGCCAGATCAGCCGGGCCGAAGGCGCGGCGGATCGGTGTCAGCTCGGGCGCGTCCATCCAGGGATAATCGGCGCGCGCAGGATTCCAGAAGTGCTGGTGGGCGTCGATGATCATGGCTCACGCTCCACCCGGCAGCGGAGCCCGGGCGTCAACGAGGCCGCGCGCCCGCAATTCCTGCCAAAGGGCCTGCGGCACGCTCCTCTCGGACATCGCGATGTTATCGGCGACCTCGGCCGCATTGCGCGCGCCGAGCACGGCCACCGTCACGGCGGGGTGAGCCATGCAGAACTGGAGCGCGGCCGCCTTCAGCTCGGTCCCGTGCTTGCGGCAGAGCTCGTCGAGTTCGAGCGCCCGCGCAACCAGCGCCGCATCGGCATCCTGATAATTGAACTTCGCGCCGGCGCTCGGATTGGCCAGGATGCCGCTGTTGTAGATGCCGCCGAGCAGGATGCCGATGTTTTTCGCCTGACAGACCGGAAACAGCGCATCGAGCGCGCCCTGATCGAGCAGCGTATAGCGCCCGGCGAGCAGGAAGCAGTCGACCGGCACGGCCTGCGCAAAGCGCACCAGCATTTCGGACTGATTCATGCCGGCGCCGATCGCCTTGACCGTGCCGTCCTCGCGCAGGCGCTGGAGTGCGCGGAACGCGCCGGAAACGGCAGCGTCATAGTGGTCGTCGGGATCGTGCACGAGCAGGACGTCGACGCGGTCGAGCCCGAGGCGCGCAAGACTCTCCTCGACCGAGCGCATCACGCCGTCATAGGAGAAGTCGAACACCGGCCGCTCGCGCGGGGTGCCCTTGTAGTGCTCGTCCTCAACGGCGGCGCCATCGGGCACGCGCAGCAGGCGGCCGACCTTGGTCGAGATGGCGTAGGACTCGCGCGGCTGTTGCCGCAGGAATGCGCCGAGCCGGCGCTCGGCCAGGCCAAAGCCGTAGAGCGGCGCGGTGTCGTAGAAGCGGACACCGAGCGACCAGGCGCGTTCGATCGTGGCCTCCGCATCGGCATCGCTGACGGGGCTGAACAGTCCGCCGAGCGGGGCGGAACCGAGACCGATTGAGGTGACGTCGAGAGAACCGAGCCGCGACCGTTTCATTTCCATTGCCTTCAACAGCCTGACCTCAAAATCATCTCTCCCGCTTGCGATAATTCGCAAGCGGGAGAGGCACGCAGGAGCGGGGGCTGGCGACGCTCCTACTTCAGCATCTGCGCGACATTGTCCCTAGTGACGAGATCGAGGCCGGTGTAGACGATCTCCGGCACCTTCTCGCCCTTCTTGATGGCGAGCAGCGTGTCCATCGCCTTCTCGCCCATCTCGAACGGCCGCTGGCCGACCAGCGCATTGGCGTAACCGTCACGCAGCAGTTCGAGCTGCATCTTCAGCGTATCGGCGACGACCAGCGTGAACTTGCCGCTGTCGATGTCCTTCTTGTTCTTGCTGGCGAAGGCCTTGAAGCCCTCCGGGGCGAACATCGGCCAGCCGCCGACGGGAACGATCGCGGCAAGATCGGGCGTTGCGGTGCGCATGTCAGTCATCTGCTGGACCGCGAGCGCAGGATCGTCGTTGCAGAAGGTCGGCGAGCCCGCGACCTCGGTCCATTTCGAGCCCTTCAGCGCCTCGCGCACGCCGTCGACGCGCTCGGCAAGGTTCTTGGCCCCGGGGCCGCCCGAGACCATGGCGTATTTGCCGCCATCGGGCCGCAGCTTTAGGAGCTGCTTGCCGAGTGCGAGCCCGAATTCCTTGTTGTTGGTGCCGATATAGGCGATGCGCTTGGAGCCGGGCGCATCCGCGTCGAAGGTGATGACGGGGATGCCGGCGGCGGTCGCCGCCTCGATCGACTTGGTCATGGCCGCGACGTCGGCGACCGAGATGGCGAGCCCGTCGGCCTTCTGGGTGACGAAATCCTGGATGATCTGCGCCTGTGTCGCCGGCTCATGCTCGACCGGCCCCTTGTAGATGCACTCGATATTGCCGAGCTCCTTGGCCCGCTTCTGACAGCCGTCGCGCGCAAAGTCGAAGAACGGATTGTTCATCGCCTTGGGTACGATCACGAAGCGGTAGTTCGCGGCGAACGCCGGGCTCGCCATCATTGCGACCGCGATGCCGGCAGAAAGAAGTTTCCTCATTGTCTCCTCCACCCTTGTTTGGTGCCCATCCTCTCGAAAGTGCCCGGGAAGCGGACAGGCCACATTTTCGTTGTCTTCCCGAGATGACGTCACGTCAGATCGTCCGCGAACGGATGCGGTCGACCAGCACCGCCAGGATGATGATCACGCCCACCAACGCCTGCTGCCAGTAGGAGCTGACCTGCGCCAGCACGAGGCCGTTGCGGATCACCTCGAGCAGCACACAGCCGACGATGGCCCCGAGCGGACCGCCGATGCCACCGGCGAGGTTCGCGCCGCCGATCACGGCGGCCGCAATCACATTGAGCTCGTAGGAGGTCGCCATGTTGGCGGGCGCCGATCCGAGCCAGCCGGAGATGATGATGCCCTGCAGGCCCGCGGCGAGCGCGCAGATCACGTAGACCTCGATCTTCACCCGCACCACGGGGATGCCGGTGAGCTCGGCCGCCTTCTCGTTACCGCCGAGCGCGAAGACGTGACGACCGAACGAGGTGTGATGCAGCACCACCGCCATCGCCAGTGCCAGGATCACGAGATAGATGAACGGCACGGGCACGCCGAGCACGTCGCCCGAGGTGAGCGCATAGAAATAGTCGGCGTCCGGTCCGCCCGGGAAACTGCCGCGGCCATTGGAGACGACATAGCCGAGCCCGCGCACGATCGAGAGCATGCCGAGCGTGGTGACGAAGGGCGACAGGCCGAGCACAGCGATGCAGAAGCCGTTAACGAGGCCACCAATCAGCGCGACACCGAGGCCTGCGACGATGGAGACCAGCAGGATCAGGCCGGGGACATTGGCCAGCACGGTCTTGCCGTCGGCGGCCATATGCACGAACAGCGAGGCGCCGAGGCCGCCGGGCGTCGACAGCTCGGTCATGACCATCGAGGTGATCATGGCCGAGAAGCACATCATCGAGCCGACCGACAGGTCGATTCCGCCGGTGATGATCACGAAGGTGACGCCGAGGGTGGCGATGGCGATGAAGGAGAAATTCTTCGCCACGTTCTGCATGTTGCCTTCCGTGAAGAAATACGGGCTGGCGAAATGCATGATCACCAGCAGGACCACCAGCGCGAGCAGCACGTAGCCGGTCTGCGAGGCGAAGATGCCACGCTGCCACCATCTGATCTTGCCGACATTGGAGAAGGTGATCGGACTTTCCAGGGGCATGGCCATCACGCCGCCTCCTTCGCGCCAGTGATGAGGGCCGTGACTTCCTCGGGCGAGGTCTGGTGGATCGGCTTGTCGGCCCGCTTCTCGCCGCGGCGCATCACGACGACACGGTCGCACACCGCGAACACGTCGGGCATGCGGTGCGAGATCAGCATCACCGCGACGCCCTGCTCCTTCAGCCGATGGATTAGGCCGAGCACCTGCTCGACCTGGCGCACCGAGATTGCCGCGGTCGGCTCGTCCATCATCACCAGCCGCGCATTGGAAAGCCGCGTCCGCGCGATCGCGACCGCCTGGCGCTGGCCGCCGGACATCTGCTTGACGAGATCGTCCGGGCGTGTCTCCGAGCGCAGCTCGCCGAACAGCTCCAGCGCGCGGGCCGCCATCGCCTTGTGGTCGAGCAAGGCGATTGGACCGAACCTGCGTTTCAGCTCGCGGCCGAGGAACACATTGGCCGCGGCCGTCAGATTGTCGGCCAACGCAAGATCCTGATAGACGACCTCGATCCCGACGGCGCGGGCATCGACCGGGCGGGTGAAATGGACCGCGCTGCCGGCAAACCGGATCTCGCCATGAGTGGGACGGAAATTGCCGGCGATGATCTTGACCAGCGTCGACTTGCCCGCGCCGTTGTCGCCCATCAGGCCGACCACTTCGCCCGGGAGGACCTGCAGGTCGACGTCATGCAACGCGCGGATCGCGCCGAACTCTTTGCCGACGCCGGTCAGTTCGAGGACGGGTGTTGCTCCGTCACTTGTCATCGGCGGCCTTTCTCAGACATAGCGGTTGACCAGGGATTCCAGATATTCCTGCCGGCCCGAGCGCGGCTGCGGATCGAAGCCTGGAGCGAGCGCACGATCGGCGAGATCGGCGAGCGAACGCTGCCCGCCGAGAATGGCGCGGCCCTCGGGCGCGGCCCATCCCTCGTAGCGCTTCGCAAGCGGCGCATTGAGCGCGCCGGCATCGAGCATATCGGCGGCGGCGAGGAAGGCGCGCGCGCAGGCATCCATCGAGCCGACATGGGCGTGAATGAGGTCATCAGGGTCGATCGATTGGCGGCGGATCTTGGCGTCGAAATTGAGCCCGCCCGAGGTGAAGCCGCCGCGGTTCAGGATCTCGTGAAACACGAGCGCCAGCTCCGGCACGTTCATCGCGAACTGGTCGGTGTCCCAGCCGAGCAGATCGTCGCCGCGGTTGATGTCGAGCGAGCCGAACACGCCGAGCGCGTCGGCGAGCGCAACCTCGTGATGGAAGGAGTGGCCGGCGAGGATGGCGTGGTTCTGCTCGATGTTGAGCTTGACGTCCTCGAGCAGGTCATAGCGCGCGAGGAAACCGTAGCAGGTGGCGACGTCGAAATCATATTGATGCTTGGTCGGCTCCTTCGGCTTCGGCTCGATCAGGATCGGCCCCTTGAAGCCGATCTTGTGCTTGTGCTCGACGACCAGCGAGACGAAGCGGCCGAGCTGGTCGAGCTCGCGCTTGAGATCGGTGTTGAGCAGCGTCTCATAGCCCTCGCGCCCGCCCCACAGCACATAGTTCTGGCCGCCGAGCCGGTGCGTCACCTCCAGCGCGGCGCGGACCTGGCCGGCGGCATAGGTGAAGATGTCAGGGTCGGGATTGGTCGCGGCGCCCGCCATGTAGCGGCGATGCGTGAACAGGTTCGCGGTGCCCCAGAGCAGGCGGACTTTGGCCGAGGCCATCTTCTGTTCGAACAGATCGGCGATGGCGTTGAGATTGGCCACGGACTCGGCGAGCGAGGCGCCCTCCGGCGCGGCGTCGACGTCGTGGAAAGTGAAGAATGGCACGTCGAGCAGGCGAAACAGCTCGAACGCGACATCGGCCTTGGCGCGCGCCAGCGCCATCGGATCAGTGCCGTGGTGCCAGGGTCGCAAAAACGTCTCGCCGCCGAAGGGATCGCCGCCCGGCCAGCACAATGAATGCCAGTAGCAGACTGCAAAACGAAGATGATCCTCGAGCCTGCGGCCGTGGACCATTCGGTCCTTGTCGTACCAGCGGAAGGCGGGCGCCTCGCCGGCGTTCTTGCCGGCGTCCTTGCCGGCAAAGGCGACGGGTGCGCTGACATCGAAGAATTTGGCTGGCGCGTTCACTTAAGTCGTCTCCTTCAACGCGGGATAAAGCTCGCGCCATCGGCGATAGGCATCGTCATAGGCGGCAGCGACGGAAGCGCGCGGCGCGAAACTTGCGAGCCGTCGTGGAGGGGTGCAGACCTGCGCCGCATCCTCGCCGGTGGCGGCAAGCCGGCCGAGCCGTGCGGCGCCGAGCGCGGCCCCGACCTCGCCCTCCTCGACGCGGTGGATGGCAATGCCGAGCACGTCGGCGCAGATCTGCGCCCAGAGCGGCGAGCGCGAGCCGCCGCCGACGAGATCGACCTCTAAGACTGGTCCGCTCGCGGCGCTCAGCGCCGCCAGATTATCGCGCGCGGCAAAGGCAACGCCTTCGAGCACGGCCTGCACGATCTGACTCCGGCCAGTCGCACCGCGCAGGCCGACGAAGGCGCCGCTCGCGGCAGCGTCGTTATGCGGCGTGCGCTCGCCGTCGAGATAGGGCAGGAATTTAATCGGGCTCGGCCCATCGACGCGCTCGCCGAGCGGCGCCAGCAGGGCGGCGGCCGGTGTCTCCATCACGCCCGCGAGCCAGGCGAGCGAGGCGGCCGCCGACAGCATCACGCCCATCTGGTGCCAGAGGCCAGGCACGGCATGGCAGAAGGCATGAACGGCCGAGGCCGGCGCCGGTGCGAAGCGATCGGTGACGCGGAACACCACGCCAGACGTGCCGAGCGACAGGAACGCATCGCCGGGCGCGATCGCCCCGAGCCCGATCGCACTCGCAGCGTTATCGCCGGCACCGCCGGCGACCACCACATTCTTTGCCATGCCCCAGCGCTGCGCGTATTCCGGCGCAAGCACCGCGCTGATGTCGCTGCCTTCAACGAGGCGCGGCATGTGGCGAAGATCGAGCCCGGTGGCATGCAGCAGCGCTTCCGACCAGCAGCGCTGGCCGACATCGAGCCACAGCGTGCCGGCGGCGTCCGACATGTCCTCGACCATCTCGCCGGTGAGGCGATAGCGGACATAGGCCTTCGGCAGCAGGACCGTTGCCACGCGTTCGAAAACGTGGGGCTCGTGCCGCGCCACCCAGAGCAGCTTTGGCGCAGTGAAGCCGGGCATGGCCAGATTGCCGGCAAGAGCGTGCAGGGACGGACAACGCCGCTCCAGCTCGCCACATTCGGCCTGCGAGCGGCCATCGTTCCAGAGGATCGCGGGTCGCAGCGGACGGCCGTTCTCGCCCAGCAGCGTCGCGCCATGCATCTGGCCGGACAAGCCGATGCCGGCTACCCGCGCGACCTCGCGCGGATGATGGCTCGCGAGATCATCGACGGCGCCGGTTGTCGCGCCGACCCAGGAATCGGGGTCCTGCTCGGACCACAGCGGCGCCGGATGCGACAGCGCGAGCTCGCGCGCCGCCGTCGCGACAATCGCGCCGGCTTCGTTCACGAGCACTGCCTTCACACCGGACGTGCCGATGTCTAGTCCGAGATACACGCCATCCTCCCTGTTTCCGGTGGCGTGCGCGAGTTCAAACTTCGCCCTTTCGCCACAGGCCGTCCAAAGTCGCGCCGCCGCTACGGCAGATTGTCCCGCATCACGATGTCGATCCTGATCTTCTCCTGTTCGCGCAGGATCGGCTCGCCACGGGCGAGTGCGAGCAGCACGCGCACGGCGGCGCGCGCCTCGTGGCCCGGATTCTGCGAGATCGCGGCATCCATCACCCCCTGGAGCAGCAGCCGGCGCGTCAACGCGGTGACGTCGTGCCCGACGAACACGACCTTGTCGCGGCTGGCCTCGCTCAACGCTTTGGCGACGCCCTGTGTGCCGGCACCGACGTTATAAAGGCCGACAATGTCAGCATGCCTGCCCAACAGTCGCGCCAGGAGTTGCTCCGACCGCGCGTCCTCGTCGCGTCCTTCCAACACGGGCAGCAGGCTGAGCTGCGGAAACTCGGAGGCCATCACCTGATTGAAGCCAAAAATGCGCTCGGCGTGGTCGCGCAGGCCCTGCGATCCCGCGACGATCGCGACCTTCCCGGACCGGCCGCCGGCCAGCCGCCCGACCAGCGCGCCGGCGGTGCGACCGGCCGCAATGTTGTCGATACCGATATAGTGGTGGCGGCGCGAGGACGGCACATCGGAGACCAGCGTGACCACACTGGTGCCGGCATCGACGAGATCATTGATCGCGGCACGGACGCCGGGATGATCCAGCGCCACCACCGCGACGCCGTCATAGTCGCCCGACAGCGCCTCCAGCGAGGCAGCCAGCACCGAAGCGTCGAACACGTCGGTCGCGACCAGCTCGACGCCGAGGCGACGCGCCGAGAGCCAGGCCGACATCTCGCCGAGATAGGCCTCGATCTGCTGCATGAACGGGTTCGGCCCTGACGGCATCACGAACGCGAAGCGGCGGACGCGGCCGCGGGCGAGCTCGGCGGCCGCCACATGTGGCTGGAACTGATTGCGTTCGATCGCTTCCCTGACGCGCCGGACCGTATCCGGCCGCACCCCCGGGCGGTTGTGCAGGACCCGGTCCACCGTCGCCAGGCTGACGCCCGCCTGCCGGGCGATGTCCTTCAGCGTCAGCGCGGCCGCGGTAAGAGTATCGGTGTCCTCTGCCATGGCTGAAGGCTAGCAGAGGCGGTTTGAGGTGCGCAACTCATTTTGAGGGGCAAGCGCGGCTTTTTGAGCGCAGTCGCGCCCGCGCTGCCGTCGGCAGGCTCAGCGGCCGGTCAAATCGAGCGTCAGGAACAGGCTATTGCGATCCTCGACATAGGCTTGGAACGGGCCGCAGAGGACGAAGCCGTGGGCTTGGTAGAGTGCCAGCGCGGGCTTGAAATAATCCCACGACCCGGTCTCGAGACTGAGCCGCGTCATGCCCCGCGCGCGCCCCTCCGCAATGATTTGGCGGAGCATCTGGCCGCCAAAGCCGCGCCGCCGCGCGGTTTGCAGCGTGTGCATCGACTTCACCTCGCCATGGTCGGCCGACAGCGTCTTCAGCGCGCCGGTGGCG
Organism: Bradyrhizobium diazoefficiens; assembly: GCF_016616235.1. Lineage (NCBI taxonomy): Bacteria > Pseudomonadati > Pseudomonadota > Alphaproteobacteria > Hyphomicrobiales > Nitrobacteraceae > Bradyrhizobium > Bradyrhizobium diazoefficiens. The sequence continues at coordinate 870,592 of NZ_CP067100.1, read as the reverse complement.
ACCAGCGTCTCGCCGTCCCAGCCGGTCCAGAACGCGACGTCGCTGGCGCGAAGGCCGGCCAGGTCGAGCGCATGGGCGCTGCCCGGCGCGGTCTGCGCCCGCGCGGCCGCGACGTGATGGTCGAGCAGCGCGATCACGCGCGGATCGTAGGTGTCGCCGGTGCGGATCTGCATCGTCACGGCCTCACACCACTTGCGAGCTGCTTCTGCATGAAGACGAGATCGAGCCAGCGGCCGAACTTGCAGCCGACCTCCGGCATGCGGGCGACCTCGGCGAAGCCGAGCGAGGCATGCAAGGCGATCGAGGCGGCGTTGGCGGCATCGATGCCGGCGATCATCGCGTGCTTGTTCATCGCGGTGGCGCGTTCGATCAGCGCGGCAACGAGGCTGCGGCCGATGCCGAGCCGATGATGCCGCTCGTCGACATAGACCGAGTTCTCCACCGTGTGGCGATAGCCGCGGAACGGACGGAAATCACCGAACGAGGCAAAGCCGACGGCATGGCTGCCCTTCATCGCGACCAGCACCGGATAGCCGGCCTCCCGCCGCGCGTCGATCCAGGCGCGCCGCGAGGCGAGGTCGGCCGGACCGTCGGTCCAGACCGCCGTGGTGTTGAGCGCGGCGTAGTTGTAGATGGCGAGAATGTCGGCGGCATCCTCCAGTGTTGCGTCCCGCACGATCAGCGACATCACATTTTCCCATAAGACGTGCCGCGCCGCGTGATGATGACGTAGCGTGCATCCTGCTTGGTTTCGTTCTCGAACGTCACGGCGCGCATGACGTCGAAGTCGAGACAGTCGCCGTCGCGCAGGCGCACCGTCTTGGCGTCGATATACACGCAGACCGCCCCCTCCAGCATCAGGAGCTGCTGGGTGAAGGCATTGCGGCCCCAGGGGCTGTAGGAGACGCGCGCGCCGGCCGGCAGGTCGACGACGATGATCTCGATGCCGCTCGCTGCATCCGGCGGCGAGGCATGACGCCGCCGGTAGCCGCTGTCGGGATCACGCCAATGCGGCTGGTCGGCCAGCCGCATCAAGCGCTCCGGCGGCTTCTCCGCGAGCGCGACGACGTCGCTCAGCGACACGTCGAGCGCGGCGCAGAGCTTGCCGAGCAGCGCGGCGGTCGCGCTGCTCTGCGCCCGCTCCACCCGCCCGATCATGGCCCGGCTGACGCCGGATCGCGCTGCCAGCTCGTTCAAGGTCATGCCGCCTTGCGTCCTCAGCGTCTTCAAGCGGCGACCGATCGCGCGGTCGAGTTTCTGCTGGTTCATGGTCTCTGATCCGAACATTGCCCGACAGGAGGACCGCATCCGGCGGGCGGGCGGAGCTTAAGCCGGGGAAACGGCGCGTGCCGGAAGCGAGGAGCTAATGTATTGGAATCTTCGGGCGGCGCGCGAGCGCGCGCTTTGGACAGTCAGACCAAATGGACATGCAATTGCGAAAGCTTGGAGCGGGCGAAGGGAATCGAACCCTCGTATGCAGCTTGGGAAGCTGCCGTTCTACCATTGAACTACGCCCGCTTATGCGCCTTGCGCCTGTCCTGATTAGCCGAGACGGCGCGCCCCGCCAAGCGGTTTGGCGCGCGGATGCTTCTTAACGTTTTGGCAAGATTCCAGGTGCGCCGGATTGTGGCAGTGTTATGATCCTCGTGTCTGGGGAGAGACGTGCACTGAGTGGGGCGTGTGCATGGTGGGGCACGGCTATACAATATTCGACACGGCCATAGGCCGTTGCGGCATGATCTGGAGCAGCACCGGCGTCGTTGCCGTGCAATTGCCGGAGGCGCGGGAGCTCGACACCCGCCGCCGGATTTTCCAAACCCATCCCGAGGCGCGCGAGCAGCGGCCATCCGAGAACGCGGAGCTGGCGATCGAGGGGATCGTGGGCCTGCTGCAAGGCAGCGATCCCGATTTTTCCGAGGTCAGCCTCGACGCCGGCGGGGTGCCCGGCTTCAACCGGCGGGTCTATGAGTACGCCTGCACGATCCCGCGCGGGGAGACGCGCACCTATCACGAGGTCGCCAAGGCGCTGGGCGCCTCCGGCGCCGCACATTCGCTGGCGCAGGCGATCGCCAAAAATCCTTACATGCTGATCGTGCCCAGCCACAGGGTGCTGGAAGCCGGCAATTACACCGACCGGCTCTCGCCTTACGGCGGAGTGATCTCCAAGCGACGGCTGCTGGCGCTGGAGGGCGCGCACCCAATCGCCAGCAAGACCCTGTTCGACGTGCTGCTGCCCGTTGCTCCGCCCCGTGCGCCTACCTAAATAGGCGCGATGGACGCGACCACGCTGCTGACGACACGCTCAATGACCGTCTCCGAGTTTCGCTGCGATGCGGGACCGGACGACACGCCGTTTGCGGAGTGCCGCACCGGCCATTCCATCGCCTATGTCCGCTCCGGCAGTTTTGGCTGCCATTGCCGTGCCGGTTTCTTCGAGCTGGTGGCGGGCGCGATGCTGGTCGGCGCGCCGGGCGAGGAATACACCTGCACCCATGAGCATGTCTCTGGCGACGTCTGCCTCGGCTTCTTCCTCAGCGCGGACCTGGTCGATGCGCTCGGCGGACAGCGCGAGGTCTGGCAAGTCGGAGCAACGCCGCCTCTGCCCGAATTGATGGTGCTGGGCGAACTCGCCCAGACGGCAGCGGATGGCAACAGCGACTTGGGTCTCGACGAGGTCGGGCAAATCCTGGCCGGCCGTTTCGTCGACGTCGTCTCCGGCAAGGCGCGCAAGCAGACGACGCCGACCGCACGCGACCGCCGCCGCGCGGTGGAAGCTGCGCTGTGGATCGACGACAATTCGCATACTGAGGTCGACCTCGAACAGGCAGCAAAGCAGGCGGGCCTCAGCCCGTTCCATTTCCTGCGGCTATTCTCGAGCGTGCTCGGCGTCACCCCGCATCAATATCTGGTGCGCTCGCGGCTGCGACATGCGGCGCGCCTCCTCACGGACGAGGACATCGCGGTCACCGACATCGCCTATGACGTCGGCTTCGGCGACCTTTCCAACTTCGTCCGGACGTTTCATCGCGCCGCCGGCGTGTCACCCACAAAGTTCCGGCAGGCTTCGAAGGGTGAGCGCAAGATTCTCCAAGAGCAGCTTGCCCTCAACTGACTAGAGTCGTCTCCAGCGCGCACCGCCACGCGGCACACTTTGCAAATGGAGACCACCATGTATGACCACATCGGACTTCGCGTTGCCGACCTCGACGCCTCAACGCGCTTCTATACCGCGGTGCTCGCGCCGCTCGGTTACGTCCTGTGCTCCAGCGGCGAGGGCTATGCGGGTTTCGGGCCGAAGGGCGAGCCGGCGCTGTGGCTGCATCTGAACAAGGGGCGGAAGGCCGACGGCGCACATATCGCGTTTCGCGCCAAGGACCACGACGCGGTCAAGGCGTTTCACAGCGAAGGCCTGAAGAGCGGCGGCCGCGACAATGGCGGCGCCGGTCCGCGCAAGGATTACAGCCCGACCTACTTTGCGGCGTTCTTGATCGACCCCGACGGCAACAATGTCGAGGCGGTTTGCGTGTGAGCATGCTCGCGCCACACCACACGTCGTCATGCCCCGGCTCGACCGGGGCGTCCAGTACGCCGGGGCCTCTCGATTCTATCACCTCGGTCTCTGGACTGGATCGCCCGATCAAGTCGGGCGACGACAGCTGAGATGATGGCCCTATCGCCCGCCTCTCCACATTACAGGAATCCCCATGGCCTCCATCCACAACGACATCCGCCTCTCCGCTTCCGCGCACGATGTCTGGGACGCGGTGCGCGATTTCGGCGCGCTGCCGCAACGGCTGGCGCCGGGCTTCGTCACCGCCTGCACGCTCGACGGCGATGCGCGCATCGTCACCTTCGCCAATGGCTCCGTCGCGCGCGAGGTGCTGGTCGATTGCGACGATGCGCGGCGGCGGCTGGTCTATGCGATCAACAGCGAGCGGCTGAAGCATTACAGTGCCTCGGTGCAGGTGATCGCGGAGGGCGACAAGAGCTGCCGCCTGGTCTGGATCATCGACATGCTGCCGAACGAGCTTGCGGCCTATGTGCAGGGACAGACTAAAGACGCCGTGATCGCCATCCACAAGGCGTTTCCGCCCGCTGCAGCCTAGCGGAGGCTCACGCGTCGCGGCTCAGTGATTTTTCTCACAGAGCCCTCCTCTCCTCAGCCGTAACCATGGCAGCGTGCGTCCGGTTGGCGCCGCTCTCCCGGTGGCGCCACGCACGCGAGGAGCAGGCCATGAGAGGTGCGGACAAGGTGATCTGCCAGGCGGCCGCCGTGCTGCTGTTGTTTTCGATCTCGAGCGCGCCGGCAAAGGCGCAGTTCCTCGGCGGCGGCGGTGCCGGCGGCGAGGACATGATGACGCAGATGGCGCCGATGCTGGAGATGATGAAGGCGAAGATGGGCAAGCGCCGCTTCGCCATGCTGATGCAGACCATGGGCCCGATGATGAGCCGCATGATGGAGAACGGCGGCGGCGGATTTGGTGGTGGCCTCGGCGGCGGCAATTTTGGCGGCGGATTCGGCGCGCCCAATTACGGCGGCTACACCCCAATGGGCGGCAGCACCATCCCGGCCGGCTTTGGCGGCATGGGCGGCGGCGATATCATGGGCATGCTCGGCGGCGCCGGGAGCGGCGACATGATGGCGATGATTCCGCAACTGATGCGGCTTGCCAATGTCGGCGGCGGCCATCGCCGCCACAGGCATCGTTAATCGGCAACGGTCGAGAGCACCGGCCTGACTGCAGGCTTTGTGTCCCGCGGCCCCCAGCGCGTCAGCACCACGCTGGAGCAGGAGAGCAGGCCGAGCACGACCATCGAGCTCGCGGCCAGCCAGAAGAAGTTTTGCGCAGTGGCGTCATGCGTCGACAGCCACCAGCCGATCGCGGCGATGTAGACGAGCCGCGCGGTCTGCGCCAGCACTGGGCCGATCACCTTGGCCGCCCCTTGCGAGGAGAAGTACATGGTCGAGGCGAGACCGATGAAGGCGTAGAATGGCGCGACCGTCGACAGATATTGATGGCTTGTCGCTCGCACCGTCGCGCTGTCGGTAAAAATGTTGACCCAGAGATCGGGGAAGGTGGCGACCAGGCATGCCGGCGTGCCGACAGCGACGAAAGCGGAGACACCTGCGATCCAGGCAATGCGGCGGGCCCGCGCGATGCGGCCGGCGCCGACCGCCATGCCGATCATCGGCACCGAGGCAATGCCGAACGAGAACGCGATCGAGGTCAGCAAGAATTCCAGCCGGGCGCCGATGCCGTAGCCGGCGAGGATCGCGGTGCCGAACTTCGCCAGCAGGTGGGTGAAGATCGAGATCGTCAGCACCGATTGCAGAGGCGAGAAGCAGGCAATGGCGCCGACCTTCAGGATGTCGAAGAACATCGCCCATTGGACGCGCAGGCCACGCAGTTTTGGGACAACGCGCGCGCGGCCGGAGAACAGGTACCAGCCCATCACGCAGATGTTCATGGAATAGGCGATCAGCGCGCCGGCCGCGACGCCGCGCATGCCGAGCTGCGGCACAGGGCCGAGCCCAAGGCCGAGCGTGCCGCCGAGCACGACCTGCCAAACAGCGGAGTTGAGGATCAACAGCGACGGCAGCTTCATGTTACCGGTGCCGCGCAGCACGCCCGCCATGGTGTTGAGCAGCCAGGGCAGCACCGCGCCGCCGAAAAACACCTGCGTGTAGGCGATCGCATGCGTCAGCACATCGCCGCGACCGCCGAGCATTTCGAGCACTTTGGGTCCATAGAGCAGCATGCCCAGCATGAAGACCAAGCCGAAGGTGATACCGATCAGCAGCGCATGCGCGGCGAGTGTGCCCGCACGCTCGCGATCGCCGGCGCCGAGCGCGCGCGCGATGGCGGAGGCCACCGCGCCGCCCATGGCGCCGCCCGACATGGTCATGGTCAGGATCACGGTCGGAAACACCAGCGCCATCGCGGCCAGTGCTTCCACGCCAAGACGTCCGATATAGGAGGTCTCCGCGATCACCACGCAGGTGCCCGCTGAGAGCGCGACCACGTTCGGCCAGGCGAGGGAGAGCAGCGTCCGCAGGATCGGGCCGTCCATCAGCGCGCTCCGCACCGGCCGCGGAGGTGGCGGCAGCGGACGCTCTTGCTCATCGACCGGGATTTCGGCGATGTCGGACATATTCTCTCCCGGGCACGGGCGCCATTGGCGGCGCGGCAAATGAGCAGGTGTGCCAATGAATTTGTTCGCGCAGAAGGCGCCGAGATGGTTGTTAGCACGCCAATTGCCGATTCCTCCTGCGTCAGGTGCAGGCGTGCCCTGCGGCAGCGCATTTCAGCCCGTGGAATTGCGGTGCTTCCTTTCTTCTCCTTCTCTCCGTTCTTACGGGGCCGCGACGAGCTTCGCTCGCGCTGAGAGGGTCGGGGTGAGGGGCTCTATCCGCGCAGACGGTGAGAGCTGGACTCGCGGAGAGTCCCCCTCGCCCCGAATCTGCGGCCGCAAATTCCGGCCTCTCCCCGCACCCGGGGAGAGACGAAGTGCGCGGCGACAGTCCTGTCTACCCGATTGTCCAGACCAGCGGCGGGCGGCCAGTTGCCGCCGGGCGAAGCTGCACGCCGATGTGCCGGCCGCATCCGGCAGCGAGACCCTCGAACAAGCCTTCCAGCACTCTGGCGCAGGCGCTGTGATAGTCGGCGACGTCATCCATCAACTTCCAGCTCTGCTGGCGGATTTCGAATGTGCCTGCGGACTGCACCGTCTCGGCGGCGTCATCCTGCGCGGCGGACAGCGCGTTGAGGAATGATGCGAATTCGCTTGCACCGCCGCGATTCATCGCGAGCGCGGCCGCGACCTCGTCGAAATACTGCATGCCGATCAGCTTGCCGGTGAGATGCAGCAGATAGCCGGCGTCTTCCGGGCCGAACAGCTGCACCATCACGGGCGCGGCGGTGCGGACATATTCCATCGCGTAGTTGCGATAGGCTTTTTCCAGCCGCGGTTTCGGCCAGCTGGCGACGGGCAGCGCCGGCGCGGTCTTCGCGTCGAACAACGGCGCCTCCAGGTGCCGCGCGAACACCAGACGCCCGTCGAGCTCGAGCGGGTGGTCGTATTGGTGGTAGTAGCCTTCGAGCCCGTCCTGGCCATCGACGCTCTGCTTGGTGCAGACGAAGCCCAGCCTGGTATCGCCGAGTGCAACGCCGTTGTTGGCGTGCCAGCCGCGCAGCATCGCGCGAGAGACCTCGCCCGGCACGCCGCAGATCGCGGTGCCCTTCCAGATCCAGCGCGGCGGCGGATAACGGATCCATGCCTTGGTGTCGCTCTCATACATGTATTCGACATGCACGCCGCCGATCCAGTTGGAGAGATAGTGATATTGCGCGGCAGCGACCGCCGGCGGCAGGTGGTCGAGGCCGAGCTTCTTGAGCCCCGGCAGGAAGCGCTCCTGCTGCTGGCGGCGGAAGACACGGAAGACGAACTCGGCCGCATCGGCCGTGCCACGTCGGGTGACGACAGTGAGGATGAGGCCGGTGAAATAGGCATGGTACAGATCGGCGACGGCGCGCCAGCGTTTCCATTGCGCTTGCTGCGCGGCGTCTGCGGCCATGTTCGCTCCCGATCGTTGTCTTGATCGAGTGTGTCACCGCCCCCGGTGACGGGCAACCTGACGTTCATGCAGGGCGCCCTGCACGGCGGCCCATCAATTCCGCGTCACGAATTTTGCGCAGCCTTGGCCGCGCGCTCGCGCTCGACGCGTTCCGTCACGTCGCGCGCCATCGCGACCGATCCTTGCACCGCCCCGCCAGCATCCCGCACCAGCGCGAAGGTCATCTCGATGTAGAGTTTGCGCTCGCTCTTGTGCAGCGCGCGGGTCAGCGTCGGCCTGCCCGCAAGCTTCATTGCGCCGCTGGCAAGCGCGGCCTCGAAGCCTTTCCAGTGCGCAGGCCGCAGATGTTCGGGAATGATCAGATCGAGGTTCTGGCCCAGCGCTTCCGCGGCGGTGAAGCCGAACAGGGTGGTCGATGCGCGATTCCAGCGCATGATCGTGCCGGAACGGTCGGCATAGATCAGCGCGTCGGCGACATCGTCGAGGATTTTTGCATCGAGTTCGGATGGATTGCTCATCTCGTCACCTCGCGTGTAGCCGGATTGACTTCGTATCCTGCCACACATTCGGTGTCATCGCCCGACCTTGATCGGGCGATCCAGTATTCCAGAGGCGGTTGTGATGGAGTCGAAGAGCCGCGGCGTACTTGATTCCCTGCCTTCGCGGGGAATGACAGGGCTGACACTACACCCGAAAATGCTTGCTCAGCTTCAGGCCCTGCGCCTGGTAGTTCGAGCCGATGCGCTGGCCGTACATCGCGTCGGGACGGGCCAGCATTTTCTCGTAGACGAGGCGGCCGACGATCTGGCCGTGCTCGAGGATGAACGGCACTTCGCGCGAGCGCACCTCCAGCACGGCGCGCGATCCCAGCCCGCCGGCGCCGGCATAGCCGAAGCCGGGATCGAAAAAGCCGGCATAGTGCACGCGGAATTCGCCGACCAGCGGATCGAACGGCACCATCTCCGCGGCGTAGTCGGGCGGCACCTGCACCGCTTCCTTGGAGGCGAGGATGTAGAACTCGCCGGGGTCGAGGATCAGGTTGCCGTCCGGGCGCGCCGAGATCGGCTCCCAAAACTCTTCGACTGCGTAGCCGGAGCGGCGGTCGACGTCGACGACGCCGGTGTGGCGCTTGGCGCGATAGCCGACGAAGCCATTTGCCTTTTCGCCGGAGAGATCGACGGAGACGGCGACGCCGCCGGACAGATCGGCGTCCTCGATGTCGACGAGGCGCTCGGCGGCATGCAGGTTATCGAGCTCGTCGGCATTGAGGATGGCATCGCCGGTGCGGAAGCGCACCTGGCTTAGCCGCGAGCCCTCGCGCACCAGCACCGGAAACGTTTTCGGGCTGATCTCGGCATAAAGCGGGCCGTGATAGCCGGCGCCGATCATGTCGAAGCGGCGGGTGCCGTCGGCGATCACGCGGGTGAAGACGTCGAGCCGGCCGGTCGAGCTTTTGGGATTGGCGGCCGCGACGATCTCCGGCGGCAGCGCGAGGCTTTCCAGCAGCGGCACGATGTAGACGCAGTTGGTCTCCAGCACCGCACCATCGGCGAGGCTGAACTCGTGCAGCTTCAATTCGTCGATGCGCTCGGCAACGGTTGCGCCGGGGCCCGGCAGGAAGCTCGCGCGAACGCGATAGGCGATGTCGCCGAGGCGCAGATCGAGGCTCGCCGGCTGGATCTGGCTTTCGACGAAATCGTATGCGGGCAAGATCAGCCCCGCCTCCGCCATCGCCGCGATCATGCGGTCGGGCAGGATACCATTGGCGTCGGCAGCGACCGTGAATGTCAACCGGGGGTCCTCATCGGGGGGCAAATACATCCGGACATGCGGGAAATACGAGCCTTTTACGGCTATCCGATGGACGCCTTGACGGAAAGGCCATTGCGGAATATGAGCATCACTTATCCCGTGGTGATTTGAGCCGGCCGGCTTGCAGCCACGTTAAATAAGTCGCTAAACAGGCCGGGGACCTCTGTGATCCCGGCCCGTGGTTTTGTCCAGGCCGGTTTTTTTGTGACCGTTTTCGACGAGACGGTCATATCGGAGGATCCTATGTCGAAGTCGCCTGCCACCTACCGCCCCGAAACCCGCCTGGTCCATTCCGGCACCCTCCGCTCGCAATATGGCGAGACCTCGGAGGCGCTGTTTTTGACCCAAGGCTACGTCTACGAAAGCGCCGAGCAATGCGAGGCGCGATTCAAGGGCGAGGACCCCGGCTTCATCTATTCGCGCTACTCCAACCCGACCATCGCGATGTTCGAGCGCCGCATGATCGAGCTCGAAGGCGCGGAAGCCGCCCGCTCGGCGGCAACCGGCATGGCGGCGGTGACGACCGCGATCCTGGCGCCGCTGAAAGCCGGCGATCACGTCGTCGCGTCGCGCGCGCTGTTCGGCTCCTGTCTCTACGTCGTCCAGGACCTGCTTCCTCGCTACGGCATCGAGACCACGCTGGTCGACGGCCTCGACCTCGACCAGTGGCAACGGGCGCTCAAGCCGAATACCAAGACGTTCTTCCTGGAGAGCCCGACCAATCCGACGCTCGACGTGCTCGACATTCCCGGCATCGCCGAGATCGCGCACAAGGGCGGCGCACGGCTCGTCGTCGACAACGTGTTCGCGACACCGATCTGGCAGAGCCCGCTCGCGCTCGGTGCCGACGTCGTGGTCTATTCCGCGACCAAGCACATCGACGGCCAGGGCCGCTGCCTCGGCGGCATCATCCTGTCGTCGGAAGCCTTCATCGCCGAGCACATCCACAATTTCATGCGCCAGACCGGTCCGTCGATCTCGCCGTTCAACGCCTGGGTCCTGCTCAAAGGCCTCGAGACGCTGGGCGTGCGCGTGCGCGCGCAGACCGACACGGCCGCGCGCATCGCCGACGTGCTGGCGGACCACCCCAAGATTTCGCGGCTGGTTTTTCCGGGCCGCGCCGATCATCCGCAGGCGGCACTGGTGAAGAAGCAGATGCGCGGCGGCTCGACGCTGGTCGGCTTCGAGGTCAAGGGCGGCAAGGCGGCGGCGTTCCGCGTGCTCAACGAATTAAAGCTGGCGAAGATCTCGAACAATCTGGGCGACGCCAAGAGCCTCGTCACGCATCCGGCGACCACGACGCATCAGCGCCTGAAGCCGGAAGACCGCGCCGCACTCGGCATCAGCGAAGGTTTCATCCGCTTCTCCGCAGGACTGGAGCATGCGGATGATCTGATCGAGGATCTAGCGGCGGCGCTGGAGAAGGCGTGATTTGTCTTACCCTCCCCTGGAGGGGAGGGTAAGCGACGCCTACATCGGCCGATACGCGCGCACGTCCGCAGGCACGTTCACGCCGATCTTGATCTGGCCGACCGAGCGGATGATGTCGTCGCCCAGCAACTGGGCGAAGCAGGCATAGCCCCAATCGTTCATGTGCAGGCCGTCGGCGATCACGAAACCCTCGACCGGGATCGCCTGCTTCTCGTGCCAGTCGCGCATCACCTCGAAGCGCGGGAAGATGCCGACGTGACGAAGCTCGGCGACCTTGCCGAGCAGCTTCACCATCTTGCCGGCGCTCTCGGCGCGCTGATTGACGGCCGGGGAATATTGCGGATCGACCAGCACGATGTCGGTGCCACCCGAAGCCTGGATGCGGGAGATGCCTTCTTCGACGATCTTGGCGGTCTCGCCGGGATCGAGATTGCGCAGCACGGCGTTGGTGCCGACCTGCCAGATCACCAGATCCGGATGCGCATCGATCACCTCCTTCTGGAGGCGCTTCATCATCTCGGGCGCATCCTCGCCGCCGACGCCGGCATTGACGACGGTGATGTCGGCGCTCGGATATTGCCGGCGCAGCTGCGCGGCGAGCCGGTTCGGATAGTTGAACTCCGGCGAGCTCGCACCGAATCCAGCGGTCGACGACGAGCCGAATGCGACGATGACGACGGGCTGGCCGGCGACCAGCTTGCCCGCGACATGCGGCAGCGAGCCCATCGCCTTCGATCCGCCCTTCGGCCGCAAACAGGGAACGCGGCTGAAGATGTCGCCGGCGGATTTCGCGACCTGCTTGACCTTGTCGATGGCGCGCGCGGTGATGCCGCGCTGCTCAGGCGACGTCGCGGCGACGGTGGTCTGGGCGGGCGATGCGGGAGCGGGACTAGCCGACTGCGCGGGCGCGGGTGTTGCCTGCGCGGCTTGCGCCTGCGCGCGCGACTGCGAGGCCGGGGTCAGCAACAGCAGCGCTGCCGCTGCGGGCGCAGCCAGCCAAGCCGACAGGCAAAAAGGGCGGAAAGAACTCATTTACGCTAGACCTCAATTTTGCTGCTGGGCCGGCTCCAGATGGGCAGCGTCGATCACGAACTGTGCCAACGCCCGGCCAAGGCAATCATGGACTTGTTTCGCCAGCTCCGGCCCGCGGGACGGGCTGAACAGGTCGAACTGACCCTGATCATTCCACTGCCGCATGATCGCGAAACGGTCAAACAGCGGGATGTCATGCTCCTGCGCCACCACCCGCATGTTGTCGAGGTATGGCGGCACCGAGATCATGGTTTCGGTACGCGGGCTGTACTGCAAATTCATCAAGACGACGTCAGCCCCTGCATTTTGCAACGCGGTAACCCCTTCGGTCAGCGCGCCGCGAAAATCGTCGGGATCGATGGCTCGGATAGCATCCACCGTCCCGGTCTGCCAGATGACCAAAGTAGGCTTTTTTGCTTCCATCAGCTTAACGAAGGTTCCGGCCGCCTCCTCGGCCGTCTTCTTGCTCTGTATTTCTACGGAGACGTGCACGACCTCCGACGGCGGCAGCTTGTCCTTCAAAACGGCCTGCATGCGCGCCGGATATGAGCTGTCCTCCGAGGCCGGAATGGTGGTCGAACGGCTGCCGATGACCAGGATTTCGAGCGGGTTGCCTGATTTGACGGTCTCGGCGACCTTGGGAAGCTGGCTCTCGCTGGTGAGCAGATAGGGCGGCACTTCGCAGGCTGCGGGCGCGGCAGGAGCGGCAGCAGGCGCAGCATCGCCCGCGCGCGCCGGCGGCGCGGCGAGGCTACCGCATAGCAGGACCAGGCTCAGGAGAACCTTCGCCTTCATCAGCCCCCTCCCGCCAGATCGGCGTTGCCGACGGCGTTTTTGGTTTTCGCACCGCTTTTGTCAGCCACGCGCTTGTACCACGAAATCACCGCGGCCACGCCCCACATGATCAGGATTCCGCAGAGACTAATCAACGCATGCATGACGGCGCCGCCGGAGACCTCGGCCAGGATGAAATGGCCGGCAAAGGCGAGGAAGACGCCGAGGCAGAAGATCTCGAGCGAATGCGAGCCGCACAGGATCAGCGGCCGCAGCCAGGGCGATTTCAGGCCCGGCCACTCCCGCGGCAGGAACCGCACGGTGAGCGCGGCCAGCGCCAGGAAATGCGTGAAGCGCAGCACGTCGAGGTCGGTCTTGTCGATCGGATACATCCACTGCTCGAGCCGCTTCGGCATGAAGTGCGAGAGCTGCGGCACGTACCAGGTCAGCGTCACGCAGAACGCCGCGACGATATAGGCCATCGCGATCCACATCGTCACGGGCGAGGCCAGGATACGCGACATGCGCCGCGCACCTCCGAGCGCACACCATGCACCGAACACGAACAGCAATTGCCAGGCGAGCGGGTTGAACGCCCAGAAGCCGTTCGGATAGGCGGAGAAGTAGAGGTCGAATTCCCAAGTCACCGCATAGAGCACGACCGAGAGCGCGAGCGTGACGTCGGGCTTCCACTTCATCGAATAGAGGATCAGCGGCAGCGCCAGCATCAGCACGATGTAGAGCGGCAACACGTCCATGTTGACGGGACGGAAGCGCAGCAGCAGCGCCTGCACGATGGTGACGTCGGGCTGCTTGAGGAAATCCATGATCCCCATCTCTTCGGTGTAGAGCGGGTTCTCGAAGCTGGTCGCCACATAGGAGATCTCGGCAAGGAAGATCGTGAACAGGAAGACGTGGGCGACATAGATCTGCCAGACGCGCCGCAGGATGCGCGCGGTGGCGATGAGAAAGCCGCTCTCCAGCATTGCGCGGCCGTAGACGAAGGCGGCGGTGTATCCGGAGATGAAGATGAAGATCTCGGTGGCGTCGCTGAAGCCGTAATTGCGGATCGTGAACCAGGTCAAGAGACTCGGCGGCAGATGGTCGATGAAGATCAGCCACAGCGCAAGTCCGCGGAACAGGTCGAGCCGGAGCTCGCGCTCGCCGATAGCCGGCAGCGAGATGGCCGGCAGCGAGGTGGCCGGCGCAGCCGCGCGCGGCTTGGCTTCTGCCGGTTTCGCGGTTCCCGCGATCGTCGATCCCGTCACTTGGTCGGCAATGGTCATCGGGGCCAAAAACCCTTGCGCAAATCGCGACGCATTGAGGAGTGTACAGGTCCGGTCGCTGTCTCGAAAGCGGCCGGATCACATTGGGGTCTACTTCCTCACCAATTCTGGCGGGACGATGTCGCGAAATCCGCCTGCGGCGTTTGGTTCCGGAGCCGGATTTCGTTATGATGGCAGCCATGTACCGCGCCGTGACCCGTCAGATCGAAGTGACCGTCGAGCCGAACTTTGTTCCGGAGCAGTCGTCGGCCGACCGCTCGCGCTTCTTTTGGGCTTACACCATCGTCATCACCAATTCCGGCGACGAGACCGTGCAACTCAAGACGCGGCACTGGATCATCACCGACGCCTCCGGCCGTCAACAGGAGGTGAAGGGTGAGGGCGTGGTCGGCGAACAGCCGATCCTCGCCCCCGGCGAGCGTTTCGAATACACCTCCGGCGTGCCGCTCACGACCGCCTCCGGGTTCATGACGGGCCGCTACCAGATGGTCAGCGAAAGCGGCGAACGCTTCGAGATCGACGTGCCGACGTTCTCGCTTGACAGCCCGGACAGCAAGCGGGTGTTGAATTAGGCGATGCCGTAGGGTGGGCAAAGGCGCAACGTGCCGTGTCCACCATCTCTCTCGAATTCGGAGATGAAGCGGTGGGCACGCTTCTGCTTTGCCCACCTTACGATGCGGCGACTTACGCGCGCTCCACACCGGCCTCGTCCGGCGTGAACTGATAGACCGACGAGCAGAACTCGCAGGTCACCACCACCTTGTCGTCCTTGACCATGGCGGCGCGATCGTCGGACGAAAAACTCCTCAGCATCGAGGCGACCGCGTCGCGCGAGCAGGAGCATTGCGCCCTGAGGTTCAGCGGGTTGAACACGCGCACGCCGCGCTCGTGGAAGAGACGGTAGAGCAGCCGCTCGCCGGACAGCTCGGGATCGATCAGCTCGACGTCCTCGACGGTCTCGATCAGCGAGCGCGCCTCGACCCAGGCGTCGTCTTCCGCAACGCTGTGCACCTCGACGCCGTCGGGTGCATCGCCGGGATGCAGGTCGGCCTGCCGCGCGCGCTCGGGCGCCTTCGGCAGGAATTGCATCAGCATGCCGCCGGCGCGCCAACGGTGCTTGCCGCCGTCGCTGGAGCGCCACTCCTCGCCGACCGCAAGGCGCACCTTGGTCGGGATCTGCTCGGAGCGCAGGAAATATTCGTGGGCGGCATCTTCCAAGCTGCCGCCGTCGAGCGCGACCAGACCCTGGTAGCGGCTCATGTCGGGGCCCTGGTCGATGGTCATGGCGAGATGACCGCGGCCGAGCAGCGCGCCGGTATCCCTGGTGTCACCAAGGCGGGCGGCATCGAAGCGCGCATAGGCGCGCAGACGATCCGGTGCCTGGTAGTCCACCACCAGGAACGACACCGGGCCATCGGTCTGGGCCTGGAGGATGAAGCGGCCTTCGAATTTCAGCGCCGAGCCGAGCAGCGTCGTCAGCACGATGGCCTCGCCCAGCAGCTTGCCGACGGGCGCCGGATAATCGTGCTTGGTCAGGATCTCGTCGAGCGCAGGCCCGAGCCGCACCAAACGGCCGCGCACGTCGAGCGCGTCGACCTCGTAGGGCAGCACGGCGTCATCGATGGGAACCGCCGATGGCGCGCGAACCGGGCCTTCAGGCCCGGTTTTCATGTCAGGGGATTGGGAAACCATGGCGCTTTATCTGGGGTCCGAGGTGGTGAAATGGAAGGGCCGCGAGGCGGTGTGTTCCGGATACAGTTATGATCGCACACGATCCTGCAAATTCGATGTCATCGCGCGGCGCGCCACTTGTCCGCCGAAGCTCAAAGAGCGAAGACGGAAGCGCGCACCGGGACCCATAATCACAGGATTACGTTGTAACCGGCGATGACAACTCCGAGTCATCGTCAAGCCACATCCTGTGGTTATGGGTCGGATCTGCGCTTACGCTTCTCCGCGAGGACAGCGGAGGATGGGTGCACCAGCACAGCCACCCCGCTCCGCCACAGCCTACTTCACTGCGTCGAAGCACCAGGCCAGAATGCCCTTCTGCGCATGCAGGCGGTTTTCGGCCTCGTCGAACACGACCGATTGCGGACCGTCGATCACCTCGTCCGTGACCTCCTCGCCGCGATGGGCGGGCAAGCAGTGCATGAACAGCGCGTCGGGCTTGGCCAGCGACATCAGTTTCGAATTGACCTGATAGGGCTTGAGCACGTTGTGACGGTGCTCGCCTTCCTTGTCGCCCATCGACACCCAGGTGTCGGTGACGACGCAATCGGCGCCCTTCACGGCGGCCTCGGGGTCGGTGCCGAGCACGATCGGCGCGCTGGTCGCCTTGATCCAGTCGCGCATCACCTTCTTCGGCGCGAGCTCAGGCGGGGTCGCGACGTTAAGCCTGAACTTGAAACGCTCGGCGGCGTGGGCCCAGGACGCCAGCACGTTGTTGTCGTCGCCAGTCCAGGCCACCGTCTTGCCCTCGATCGGGCCGCGATGTTCCTCATAGGTCATGAGGTCGGCCATCACCTGGCAGGGATGCGAGCGCCGCGTCAGGCCGTTGATGACGGGCACCGTGGCATATTCCGCGAGCTCCAGCAGCGCCTCGTGATTGAGGATGCGGATCATGATGGCGTCGACATAGCGCGACAGCACGCGCGCGGTATCGGCGATGGTTTCGCCGCGGCCGAGCTGCATCTCGGCGCCGGTGAGCATGATGGGCTCGCCGCCGAGCTGGCGCATGGCGACGTCGAACGACACGCGGGTGCGGGTCGAGGGACGCTCGAAGATCATCGCCAGCGTCTTGCCTTCGAGCGGCTTCACCGGCTGGTGTGCCTTCTGCTTCGCCTTCATCGCGGAGGATGCGGCAAGCATGCGCTTGAGCTCGGTCAGCGGCAGCTCGTTGATGTCGAGAAAGTGCTTTGGCGTGTTATTGGGCGAACCGCTCATCAGCTTACCGCCCGCTTGTTGCCGGCGAGCGCAGTGCAGGCGCGCTCGAGCCGCGCGACGCCATCCTCGATCTCGGCTTCGGTGACGACGAGGGGCGGCAGGAAGCGCACGACGTTGTCGCCGGCACTCACCGTAAGCAATTTTTCGTTGCGCAGCGCGGCGACCAGATCACCGGAGGGCACCACGGCCTTGATGCCGATCAGGAGGCCCTCGCCGCGCACTTCACTGACGATTTCAGGATGGCGGTCGATCACGGAAGCAAGCTTCTGCTTGAGCAGCAGCGACATTCTCTGCACGTGGTCGAAGAAGCCGGGCTTGAGCATGACATCGAGCACGGCATTGGCCGCCGAGATCGCGAGCGGATTGCCGCCGAAGGTCGAGCCGTGCGAGCCCGGCCCCATGCCGGCCGCCGCGCCGGCTGTCGCCAGCACCGCGCCGATCGGGAAGCCGCCGCCGAGCGCTTTCGCCAGCGACATCACGTCAGGCGTCACGCCGGTGCGCCGATGTGCGAACAGATCGCCGGTGCGGCCCATGCCGGTCTGCACCTCGTCGAATGCGAGCAGCAGGCCCTTCTCATCGCAGAGCTGGCGCAGCGCCTTGAGGAAGGCCGGGGTCGACGAGCGCACGCCGCCCTCACCCTGGATCGGCTCAATCAGGATGCCGGCGGTTTGCGGACCGATCGCCTTCTTCACGGCCTCAATGTCGCCATGCGGGACCTGGTCGAACCCTTCCATCGGCGGACCAAAGCCTTCGAGATATTTTGCAGAGCCCGTCGCAGCCAAGGTTGCCAGCGTGCGGCCGTGGAAGGCGCCCTCGAAGGTGATGATGCGGTAGCGTTCCGGATAGCCCTTGGAGAAGTGATGATGGCGTACCAGCTTGATGACGCCCTCCAGCGCCTCGGCGCCGGAATTGCAGAAGAACACGAAGTCCGCAAAGCTCTCGCTGCAAAGACGCGCGGCGAGCTTCTCGCCGTCTGGGCTCTGGAACAGGTTCGACATGTGCCAGAGCTTCGTCGCCTGCTCCTGCAACGCCCTGACCAGCGCGGGATGGGCATGGCCGAGCGCGTTCACGGCGACGCCCGAGGTGAAATCGAGATAGCGCTCGCCATTGGTCGCGATCAGCCAGCAGCCTTCACCGCGCTCGAAACCGAGATCGGCCCTGGCGAAAACGGGGAGCAAATGCGGCGCTGCGCTGATAGTCATGGCGGTCACTTGAATGTTGCGGCGGACTGGGCGTGCATTGCGCAACGCACCATTGACCGGCCCGGAAAACGAAACGTGCCGCCTTTTAAGGGCGGCACGCGTGACTATCTTATGCCTGGTAAGACGGGTGTCAATGCCGCCCGGAAAGCCTCGCGAAACGCTGAATCCGTAGTCTTGCGGTGCAGATTTTGCGGGATTTTCACCACGGAACATGTGGAAGCGAGTCGGCGGACTCTTGCGCGTGAGTCACGCCATATTGTAGCGTTTGGCTTGTCAGATACGACATCTCGTGCAGCAGTTCTGATCCCAAGAGTCCTCATGTACCGGCGTAACGTTCGGGCGTTCTAGGCGCGCCCGGCGAGCCTTAAGGGATTCTGACGGCACGGGTTTTTCGAGGCTTAGGCATTCGCCGCGAGGCGCCAGGACGGCAGCTGCGCGGCGAGGGAAAGGGTGCAATGACGGTTTTGACCTGGTCCGATGATCGCGTCGAGCAGCTGAAAAAGCTCTGGGAAGCAGGACTTTCTGCCAGCCAGATCGCAGCCGAGCTCGGCAATGTGACCCGCAATGCCGTGATCGGCAAAGTGCACAGGCTCGGCCTGTCCGGACGCGCCAAGAGCCCGTCATCGGCAGCGCCCCGGCCGCGCAAGGCGCGTCCGGCGCAGCACATGATGCGGGTGAGCCGGCCGATCTCGCGCGGCAACACCGCGCTGGCGCAGGCCTTCGAGGTCGAGATGGAGGCCGAGCCGGTCACCTACGACAACGTGGTGCCGATGAGCCAGCGCCTGTCGCTGCTGGAGCTGAACGAGGCGACCTGCCACTGGCCGGTCGGCGATCCCTCCAGCCCGGATTTCTTCTTCTGCGGTGGCAAGGCGCTCTCGGGCCTGCCCTATTGCGCCCAGCATTCGCGGGTTGCGTATCAGCCGGCCGCGGATCGCCGCCGCGCGGCACCGAAGCCGGGTCCCCGCTGAGTACGTCCAAAATCTGCTGATGATGTCGTTCACTCTCCCCGCTTGCGGGGAGAGGTCGAAATCCAAGCATCGCTTGAATTTCGGGTGAGGGGCACTCTCCACGACTCCAGCTGTCACCGCCCTTGCGGAGCTCCCCCGCAAGCGGGCGAGGGAGCAGCAAACAGCTCGCAAACCCTACGTCTGCTCAGCCTTGGCAAACCGATCATCCAGCGCGTAACCCGCGCCGCGGACGGTGCGGATCGGGTCCTGTTCGCGGCCGAGATTGAGCAGCTTGCGCAGGCGGCCGATATGCACGTCGACAGTGCGTTCGTCGATGTAGATATCGCGGCCCCAGACGCTATCGAGCAGCTGCTCGCGCGAGAACACGCGGCCGGGATGCTCGAGGAAGAACTCCAGCAGGCGATATTCGGTCGGGCCGAGATCGATCGGCCGGCCCGAGCGCGCGACGCGGCGCTTGTCGCGGTCGAGCTCGATGTCGCCATAGGCGAGCACGGTGGCGAGCCGCTCGGGGCTGGCGCGCCGCAAGAGGCCCTTCACGCGCGCCAGCAGCTCCGGCACCGAGAACGGCTTGACGATGTAATCGTCGGCGCCGGTCGCAAGACCGCGCACCCGCTCGCTCTCCTCGCCGCGCGCGGTGAGCATGATGATCGGGAGCTGCTTGGTCTCCGGGCGGGTGCGCAGCCGCCGGCACAGCTCGATGCCGGAAAGGCCCGGCAGCATCCAGTCGAGCACGATGAGGTCGGGGATGTGCTCCTTGAGACGGGTGTCGGCGTCGTCGCCGCGCATCACCGTCTCGACGTCATAGCCGTCGCCTTCGAGGTTGTAGCGAAGCAGCTCGGTGAGAGCTTCCTCGTCCTCAACCACCATAATGCGTGCGCCCATGGTGTCGTCGCTCCTTGGCTCTTCAGGTATTCGGGACCGTCGTCGCGAAGGTCGTCATGTCGCCCTTCGGCCGCTTGTCGGTGATCGCCTGGCCTTCGATCATGTAGAACACGGTCTCGGCGATGTTGGTGGCGTGATCGCCGATCCGCTCGATGTTCTTGGCGCAGAACATCAGGTGGATGCAGAACGAGATGTTGCGCGGATCCTCCATCATGTAGGTGAGGAGCTCGCGGAACAGCGAGGTGCAGATGGCGTCGACTTCCTCGTCGCCCTTCCACACCGCCATCGCCGCCGGCAGATCGTGCGCGGCGTAGGCATCCAGCACCGACTTGACCTGCTGCTGCACGAGGTCGGTCATGTGCTCGAGGCCGCGGAACAGTTTCAGCGGATGGAAATCCGTCTCCAGCGCCGCGACGCGCTTGCCCATGTTCTTGGCGAGGTCGCCGATGCGTTCGAGATCGGTCGCGACGCGCATGGCACCGACGATCTCGCGCAAATCGACCGCCATCGGCTGGCGACGGGCGATAGTGAGAACAGCACGCTCCTCGATCTTCTTCTGGAGCGCGTCGATCTCGGCGTCGGTCGCGACCACGCGCTGGCCGAGCGCGACATCGCGGCGGATCAGCGCATCGACGGAATCGACGATCATGCGCTCGGCGAGGCCGCCCATCTCGGCGACAAGGCGAGTGAGCTCCTGGAGGTCGGTGTCGAAGGCCTTTGCGGTGTGTTCAGAAACCATGTCCAGTCTCCTCAGCCGAACCGGCCGGTGATGTAGTCCTGCGTGCGCCGATCGGTCGGCGACGTGAAGATCTTGCTGGTATCGTCGAACTCGATCAGCTCGCCGAGATACATGAACGCGGTCTTGTCGGAGACGCGCGCCGCCTGCTGCATGTTGTGGGTGACGATCGCGATCGTGTAGTTCTCGGACAGCTCCTGGATCAGCTCCTCGACCTTGGCGGTCGAGATCGGGTCGAGCGCCGAGCAGGGCTCGTCGAACAGGATCACCTCGGGCCGCACCGCGACGGTGCGGGCGATGCAGAGGCGCTGCTGCTGGCCGCCCGAGAGCGACAGGCCGGAGGCATTGAGCTTGTCCTTGACCTCGTTCCAGAGCGCGCCGCCGCGCAGCGCCTTCTCGACGCGGTCGTCCATCTCGGACTTCGAGATCTTCTCATAGAGACGGATGCCGAAGGCGATGTTCTCGTAGATCGTCATCGGGAACGGCGTCGGCTTCTGGAACACCATGCCGACCCGCGCGCGCAGCAGGTTGAGGTCCAGCTTGGGGTCGAGGATGTTGGTCTGGTCGAGCATGAGCTGACCGGTGGCGCGCTGGCCCGGATAGAGGTCGTACATCCGGTTGAAGATGCGCAGCAGGGTCGACTTGCCGCAGCCGGACGGGCCGATGAACGCCGTGACGCGGTTGGTGCCGAGCGTCAGGTTGATGTTCTTCAGCGCGTGGTGTTCGCCGTAATAGAAATTGAGGTTGCGAACCGTCACCTTGGCGGGAGCCTCGGGCAGCATCGGCGCCTGCGGAAGCCCACCGGACGCGCTCATCGACGATACGGAAAGATCACTCATTTTGCGGTCCTTTCGGCGCCAAGGATGCGCGCGCTGATGTTCAGGGCAAGCACTGTCAGGGTGATGAGCAGCGCACCGCTCCAGGCCAGCTGCTTCCAGTAGACGTAGGGGCTCTGCACGAAGTTGTTGATGGTCACCGGCAGGTTCGCCATCGTCTTGGTCAGATCCAGGCTGAAGAACTGGTTCGACAGCGCGGTGAACAGCAGCGGCGCGGTTTCACCGGCGACGCGCGCGGTCGCGAGCAGCACGCCGGTGATGAGGCCGGACCGGGCGGCACGATAGGCGATCCGCTTGATCACCAGCGAACGCGGCAGTCCGAGCGCCGAGGCTGCCTCACGCAACGCGCTGGGCACCAGCAGCAACATGTCCTCGGTCGTGCGCAGCACCACCGGGATGACGATCACGGCGAGCGCGAGACAGCCGGCGATCGCCGAGAAGCCACGCATCGGCACCACCACCGCGCCATAGATGAAGAGGCCAATGATGATCGAGGGGGCCGAGAGCAGGATGTCGTTGATGAAGCGGATCACCGAGGTCAGCTTGTCGTTGCGGCCGTATTCCGCAAGATAAGTGCCAGCGAACATGCCGAGCGGCGCACCGATGCCGACGCCGATCAGCGTCATGATCAGCGAACCGACGATGGCGTTGAGCAGGCCGCCTTCGGTCGAGCCAGGAGGCGGCGTGTTCTCGGTGAAGATCTGGACGTTGAGACCGGCCACGCCGTTGTAGAGCAGCGTGATCAGGATCAGCGCAAGCCAGGTGACGCCGAAGGCGGCAGCGGCGAAGCAGAGGCCGCGGACGACGATGTCCCATCGGCGGCGGCGTGAATAGATCGGGTTCAAGGCCATCGCGTCACTTCCCCGCCTTCTGTTCGAGCCGCATCAGCATCAGCCGTGCGGCCGCGAGCACGAAGAACGTCAGCACGAACAGCAGGAGGCCGAGCAGGATCAGGCCGGACTGGTGCAGGCCGTCGCTCTCGGCGAACTCGGATGCGATCGCCGCCGAGATCGTGGTGCCCGGTGCGAAGATCGACGAGGAGATGCGAAACGAGTTGCCGATGATGAAAGTCACCGCCATGGTCTCGCCGAGCGCGCGGCCGAGCGCCAGCATGATGCCGCCGATGACGCCGACGCGGGTGTAGGGGATCACGACGCTGCGGACGACTTCCCAGGTGGTGCAGCCGACGCCATAAGCGGCCTCCTTCAGCACCGGCGGCACCGTCTTGAACACGTCAACCGAGATCGAGGTGATGAAGGGCAGCACCATGATGGCGAGGATCAGCGCGGCGTTGAACAGGCTGAGATAGGACGGCGGACCGGCGAAGATCGCGCCCAGCACTGGGATGCCGTCGAAGATCTTGATCATGAAGGGCTGGAAGGTGTTGGCCAGGAACGGGCCCAGCACGAAGAAGCCCCACATGCCGTAGATGATCGATGGGATGCCGGCAAGCAGCTCGATCGCCATGCCGATGGGGCGGCGCAGCCACTGCGGGCAGAGCTCGGTGAGGAAGATCGCAATGCCGAGGCCGACCGGAATGGCGATCAGCATCGCAATGAACGAGGTGACGAGCGTGCCGTACATCGGCCCGAGCGCGCCGAGCACGGGCGGATCCGCCGACGGCGCCCAGCGCTGCGTCCACAGGAAGGAGAGGCCGTATTCCTTCATCGCCGGGAAGGCACCGATGATCAGCGAAACGATGATGCCGCCAAGGATCAGCAGCACGGAAATCGCGCTGAGGCGAGTGATCCAGTAAAAAGTGACGTCACCGAGCCTGAAGGCGCTCAACGCTTTGGCGCGATCATATGGTCCGGCGGCATCAACTACATTGCTCTCGACAGCCATCTCTGCCACGCCGATCCCCTGTACTGACAGATACTATTTCTAGGTCGCCGGTCTCCGGCCCAAGACGGTTCGCAGATCGCGAGTCCGGCCCGGAGAACGATAGTCCGCAAAGCGCCCCGGGAGCGGCGGCGCGGCTTTCGCCGCACCGCCTTTCGGAACAGAAGAGCTTAGCTCTTGATGTCGGCCGACCAGGTCTTCTCGATCAGCTTCACGACGCTCTCGGGCATCGGAATATAGTCGAGCTCCTCAGCCGCCTTGGCGCCGTTCTTGAACGCCCAGGCGAAGAACTTGAGGGCTTCCTTCGACGCCGCCTTATCAGCCGGCTCCTTGTGCATCAGGATGAAGGTCGCGGCCGTGATCGGCCAGGACTTGTCGCCGGGCTGGTCGGTCAGGATGACGTAGTAGCCGGGAGCCTTGGCCCAGTCGGCGTTGGAAGCGGCCGCCTGGAACGCCTCGACGGTCGGCTGGACGGTCTTGCCGGACTTGTTGACGAGTGCAGTGTAGGTCAGCTTGTTCTGCTTGGCATAGGCGTACTCGACATAGCCGATCGAGTTCTTGGTCTGGCTGATGTTGCCCGACACGCCTTCGTTGCCCTTGGCGCCGACGCCGACCGGCCACTCGACCGCGGTGCCCTCACCGACCTTGCTCTTCCAATCCGCGCTGGCCTTGGAGAGATAGTTGGTGAAGTTGAAGGTGGTGCCCGAGCCGTCCGAGCGGCGGACCACGGTGATGGCGTCCGACGGCAGCTTCACGTTCGGATTGAGCTTCTTGATCGCAGCGTCGTCCCACTTTGTGATCTTGCCGAGATAGATGTTGGCGAGGGTCTCGCCGTCGAACACCAACTCGCCGGGCTTGACGCCCTCGATGTTGACGACGGGAACGATCGCGCCCATCACCATCGGCCACTGGACGAGGCCGTCCTTCTCGAGCTGCTCGGCCTTGAGCGGCGCGTCGCTGGCGCCGAACGTCACGGTCTTGGCCTGGATCTGCTTGATGCCGCCGCCGGAACCGATCGACTGGTAGTTCAGACCGTTGCCGGTCTCTTTCTTGTAGGCGTCAGCCCACTTCGAATAGATCGGGAACGGGAAGGTCGCCCCGGCACCCGTGATGTCGGCAGCGAAAGCCGCCGTCGCCGATGCGGCGACCAAGCCAGCAGCGACGACAGTTTTGATGAAATTCATGCTGGTCTCCATACAGGGGAACGAAGCGCCATGCGCGCCCGATTGCGCTCCCCGTGCCGCCCCTTTAGGAGCGGTCGGCTGTGCTTTTACGAAGGTTTCATGACAGTCGGATGACACAACCAAGCGATTGGAATCACTAGAAATTCAGCCCTGCGTCAGGGTCTTCGCCTGGGGGAAACAGGCGGTGAAAGTGGCGCCCTGTCTGGGCACGCTTTCGATCAAAAGCCGGCCGCGATGACGGTTAAGAATATGTTTCACCAGCGATAATCCCAGTCCCGTCCCGCCCTGCGAGCGGCTGTCGCCGACGTCAACCCGATAGAACCGCTCGGTCAGGCGCGGCAGGTGCTCGGGCGCGATGCCGGGACCGAAATCGCGCACCATGACCCGGATTTCCTGAGTGCCGTCACTGGCCGCCGGAACCGTCAGCGACACGATAACACGCCCGCCCGAGGCGCCGTATTTGAGCGCGTTCTCGATCAGGTTCTCGAACAGGCGCAGCAGCTCCTCGCGATCGCCGGCGATCATCACCGGCGCCTCCGGCAGATGGGTCTCGACCTCGACCTGGCGTTCCCGCGCCAGCGGCTCGAGCCCATCGGCGACCTGGAGGATGATTGGCAGCAGGTCGACCAGGGTGTCCGGCCGCACATGGGCCGACAGCTCGACGCGCGAGAGCGAGAGCAGATCGTCGATCAGGCGCGCCATGCGGGTGGCCTGGTTGTGCATGATCCCGAGAAAGCGCTCGCGCGCCTTGGGATCGTCCTTGGCTTGCCCTTGCAGCGTGTCGATGAAGCCCGACAGCGCGGCGAGCGGCGTGCGCAGCTCGTGGCTGGCATTGGCGACGAAGTCGGCGCGCATTTCCTCGACCCGGCGCAGTGGCGTCTGGTCATGGAAGGTCATCAGCATGCATTTGTCGGCGCCGCCGAAGCTGGTCGGAACCGGCACCGGGGTGATGATCAGCTCCATCCAGCGGTCGACCGGGACATGGTCGAGATAAGTCGCGCGGCGCGGCTCGGTGGTGGCGATCGACTCGCGCAGCGCGGTGATGATCTCCGGCGAGCGCAGCGCGAACTGGGCGAGCTCGTTCTTGCGCAGCGCCGGCGCAAGCTGGGCGGCAGCGGCATTGAGATGGATGACGCGGCCGGCGCGGTCGAGCAGCACCGCCGGATCCGGCATGCCGGCGACCACCGCGGCCACTGCTGCGCTTTCGACCGGATTGACGCGGCGGGTGTCGTCGCGCGAGGCGGCATGATCGTGCAGCCGCCAGGGGATCAGCGCCGCGGCAGCGATGCAGAGGAACACCGTCGCGGCGCGCATCACTGACAATTCGCCGAGCGAGACCACCACCGACAGCGCCACCGCCGCGGCGATCAGGATGACAGTGGAATGCCGCAGCCGGTCGGACCAGGGCTGGGTGGAGGGAGACGATGGGGCGTCGATCGCCATCGGGGCGGGCTTCTCCTAGGGGCTCAGGCGCCGCTGTCGCTGCGTTCTCTCACATAAGCGGCTTCACGCGCCGGGCCGGGGTCGAGCTTGAGCGCCGCCTGCTGCAAACGCTTCGATCGTGCACCGATTATAACTTCGCGAAACGTCAGCAAGATTACAGATATGACGAAGGGGGACAGATAGTAGAGCACGCGGAACAGCAGCATGCCGCCAAGGAGTTCCTCGCGGTCCATCTGCCAGAGCCCGACCAGCATGGCGGCGTCGAACACCCCGAGGCCGCCGGGCGAGTGGCTGGCAAAGCCGAGCAGCGTCGCCGAGACGAAAATCACCGCGACCACGACGAAGCCGAGGTTGGGCTCGTCCGGCACCAGCACGTACATCGCGAGCGCGCAGAAGCCGAGATCGACGATGCCGATCGCGATCTGGAGCAGTGTCAGCGGGCCGCCCGGCAGCATCACGGTCCAGGGTCCGCGGCCGACCACGCGCGGCTGGGTCCAGACCCACACCACATAGGCGACCAAGGCCACGATGATCATCATCGCCATCGCCCGGTTCAGCCAGGGCGGAAGCTGGTCGATCGCGGCGGCGGCCTCCGGATGGTAGGAGATGCCGAGGCCGAGCACGGCGGCATTGCCGAGCCAGAAGGTCAGGCCGGCGAGGAAGCAGATCTTCGCAACGTCGATCGCGTTCAGCCCATAGGCCGAGTAAATGCGGTAACGTACCGCACCGCCGGTAAAGACGCTGGCGCCGACATTGTGGCCGATCGAATAGCTGGTGAAGGCGGCGAGCGCGTTGACGCGATAGGGTACGTGGGCATGGCCGATCGCGCGCACGGCGAACAGGTCGTAGAAGGTCAGGGTGAAATAGCCCGCGGCGACGAACAGCGCCGCCATCGCAATCTGGCTCGGCTCGGTGCTCTTGATCGCCTCGAGCACCTCGTTGAAATCGATGCCGCGCAGCATATGGTAGAGCACATAGCAAGCGATGCCGATGACCGCGACGCTGACCACAACTCCAAGTTTGTGCAGGATTTGCTTCTGGCGCAGAAACGTCATCGCCCTGCGGATAGCTTCCAGCATCTAGACCTCGAACAACGCTTCAGCGGCCGGGGTGGCCGACGGACAGGCAGACGACGCACTGGCACTCAACGAACCCTTGCCAGGCCCTTTGCCGCCGGCTCCGGCCTCGCGCATGCCCCCTGCCCCTCCACTAGCGCGTTTTGCGGCCGAGTGGAATTCGCCAATTCGAATAAAAACTCGTGCCTTCAATGTTTTAGGCAGGCTATGGGCTCCGGGTGCACGGGTTTGGCGCTTTCGGCGGCAGGACCTGAGGCGAATCTCCATGGCAATCCTGCGCAGGTGCCATGAAGTTTTGATGATTTCAGCCGCACAATGTTCCGTCGCGGCTTAAGCCGACGTCAATCTATGGACCGCGCCTGCCTGTTGAAAGAGGGGCAGCCCGAAGCCGTTGTTCACGGTTTTCCAATGTGCCGAAGGGCTACGTAGCCAGACCCTGCCGCCAATGGTCAGGGTGCGCAGCAACATCACGGAGCCGCTGGCGGCGCGGTCCGCGATACTACCCGGTCGCGCAGCCAGGCCCCGATGGTGCAGCCGACGAGATAGCAGGCGAACATGATCAGGCCGAGGTCGAGCCAGTAGCCGAAGCGACCGGGGACCACATGCGTGAATGAGGCCGCGACCAGAGCGGCAGCGAGCGCGGCCAGCCAGCGGGCGGTGACCTTCGAGGTGCCGTTGCCGCGCTGGACCACCGAGATCCAGCCCATACAGAAGCCCAGCAGCAGCGAGCCGATCAACCAACCCACATGAAACGAGACCAGATAGGGCATGGTCACCTCACCAGAAATTCGATGCGGCGGTTTTGCGCCTTGCCTTCGTCGCTGTCGTTGCGGGCGAGAGGCTGCGTGGCGCCGTAGCCGACCGCGGTGAAGCGGGTGGCGGGCAGACCGGCCTTGACCAGATAATCGATCACTGCCTGCGCGCGCTTCTCCGAGAGCGCCTGGTTGAAGGAGTCCTCGCCGTCGGCATCGGTGTGCCCGGCGACCTCGATATTGGTGGTGGGACAGCGCAGCGCCGTCTCGATCAGATGATCGAGAACGCCGGCGGAATCCGGATCAATGTCGGCGCGCTTGGCCGCGAAGCGGATCTTGCCCTTGTTCAGCAGCTCGGTGAACAATTGCTGGCACACCGTGCCGTCGACCGGGCCCGCCGCGGGCTTCACCGTGATCTCGGGCTTGTACTGCCAGTTCTTCGGAAAGTCCTTGCCGAGCCCTGCGCGAATGTCGTTGGCGGCGCCTTCATAGAGCGCATCGCCCGACAGCTTCACCTCGCGATCGGACACCACGAGCGTGCCGGTCGACAGCCGCGACAGCGCGCCGAGCGCGGCGACCACGGCGGTGCTGAACGAGCCGGGCGCCCCGATGCTGGCCTTCAGATTATCGACCACCTTCTCGCCAAAGAATTTGCGCGACGCACTGGTCGCGATCGCCCCATGCACGTCGTTGTCAGGCACGTAGCCGGTCAGCGTCACGGTCGCGGCGACCGGGTCCTTGTAGGCCTGGAAGATGTAAGGCGGCGCCTTGATGGCGTTGCCGGCGATCGAAAAGCCTTCGGGCAGATTCTTCAGCGCCGCGGCGATGGCCTCGCGGCCGCCGAGCTCGCGCGCCATACCCGACAGATTGACCTTGGTATCGGCGATCGTGATCTTGCCGTCCTTCAGCTTGCCGATCTGGTCGAGCAGCAGCATCGCAGCCGCTTCGAAGCGCGGCGGCGCACCGCGCGCCAGCCCCATCTGATCGGCGACCTCGCCCCCGTTGACCTCCTTGCGGGCCGCCTCGGTCAGCCGCTGCTTCATCGACGGCAAGGGCGCGGAGCCCGACAGCGTCACCCGCACCACGTCACGTTCGGCATTCCAGACGAAGGGTTTTGCTTCGGGAACAAGGCGAGTCCGGTCGTCGACGAGGCGCACGCCGGGAACGGTCTCGACCGCCGTCACGGCGTCGCGGCGCCCTTCCTCGGAAAAGGCCTCCGCGGCCAGGCTGACGTCGCGGCCGTCGACCGTGATCCGCGTCTTATCGAGGACTGTGTCCTTGAGCGCCGCCGTGCTGCGGGCCGAGAGATCCGCCTCGACCGGCAAGGTGTTATTCCAGGCCGCAAATCCCCACATGACGGCCAGGGGGATCAGCCCCGGCCACCATTTGCTGGCCCACCTGAAAAGTTTGTGCATTCGACGACCCGAACTCTGGAACCGAAGACAAAACAAACCCTTGGCGGGCTGTCAAACCGGAAATGGTCCCTTTTCGGGCGCCTTTCGTGAAACATTTGGAATAACTTTTTCTTCAAGGGTCACACCCTAAGTTGTGGGCGGAATGCCCCGGGGGTTCGCCAGCCTGCAATGAAACAACTCCGCAACAACGTCATTCGCGCCGGGCTGGGGGCGCTCTATTTCAGTGGGGCGCACCATTTGCTGCGTCCGCTGTTGTCGGGCGTCGGCGCCATTTTCATGCTGCACCATGTGCGGCCGGCTCGTGAAGGCGCGTTCCAACCGAACCGGCATCTCGAAGTCACCCCCGAATTCCTGCGCGCCACGCTGTGCCATCTGCGCTCGCGCGACATCGACATCGTCAGCATGGACGAGCTACATGAGCGGCTGGTGCAGGGCCGCTTCGCCCGCCGCTTCGCCGCCTTCACCCTCGACGACGGCTATCGCGACAATGTGGACTATGCGCTGCCCGTGCTGCGCGAATTTGACGCGCCATTGGCAGTCTATGTCGCCAGCGATTTCGCCGAAGGATCCGGACGGCTGTGGTGGGCGGCGCTGGAAGCGGTCGTCGCCAAGGCGGAGCAGATCGAGGTGAGAATCGGCAATGCCGCGCTGCGCCTTGATGCGACGACGCCGGCCGCAAAGCAGGCGGCATTCGACCGCCTGCATGATTGGCTGCGCGCGCTGCCGGGCGAGCACGACCTCAAGCGCGAGATCGAGGCGCTCTGCACGACATACGGCGTCGACCTAGGCGCGCTGTGCCGCAGCCTGTGCCTGTCGTGGGACGAGGTGAAGACATTTGCCGCCGATCCGCTGGTGACGATCGGCGCCCACACCATCAGCCATTGCAATCTCGCCAAGCAGGCCGAAGATATCGCCGCGCAGGAGATGGCGATCGGCCGTGCCCGGATCGAAGCGGCGCTGGAGCGCCCCGTACAGCATTTCGCCTATCCCTATGGCGACCGCGAGGCCGCCGGGATGCGCGAATTCGTCCTTGCCGCATCCGCCGGCTTCAAGACCGCGGTGACGACGCGGCCCGGCATGCTGTTCGCCGAGAACGCCGGCCACCTGACCGCGCTGCCGCGGGTCTCGCTCAACGGCAATTACCAGGACACGCGGATTTTGCCGGTGCTGACCTCGGGCGCTGCGACCGCGATGTGGAACGGCTTTCGCCGAATCGCGGCGGCCTGATCCGTCCGCACATTCAGACCTTATCCTGAGGAGCGCTCCGAAGGAGCGCGTCTCGAAGGATGGCCGCCCGCATCCTTCGAGACGCGCTGACGCGCTCCTCAGGATGAGGCGGAGCGATAGCGGAGATTGACTCCCCACCCCTCCCCGCCCACAACGAGCGCCAACAAGGGAGGCACCATGTTCAACGACCTGTTCTCACTCAAAGGCCGCATTGCGCTCGTCACCGGCGGCTCGCGCGGCATCGGCAAGATGATTGCGGCGGGTTTTCTCAGCGCCGGCGCGGCGAAGGTCTACATCACCGCGCGCAAGGCCGGGCCGTGCGAGGAGACCGCGAAGGAGCTCTCCGCACGTTATGACGGCGAATGCATCGCGCTGCCGATCGACATCTCGACGCTGGCCGGCGCCGAGCTGCTCGCCGGCGAATTCAAAAAGCGCGAGCCGAGGCTCGACATCCTCGTCAACAACGCCGGTGCGGCCTGGGGCGCCGCGTTCGACGAATTTCCGGAGAGCGGCTGGGACAAGGTGATGAACCTCAACGTCAAGGCGCCGTTCTTCCTGACCAAGGCGCTTGCACCGGCCCTGCGCGCGGCAGCGAGCGCCGAGCGGCCGGCCAAGGTGATCAACATCGCCTCGATCGACGGCATCTTCGTCAACCCGATGGAGACCTATTCCTACGCCGCGAGCAAGGCCGGGCTGATCCACCTGACCCGGCGCATGGCGGTGAAGCTGATCTCCGACCACGTCGTCGTCACGGCGATCGCGCCGGGCCCGTTCCAGTCCGACATGAACCGCGCCGCCCGCGACCACGGGGACGAGGTCGCGACCCGCGTGCCTGCGGGGCGCATCGGCACCGACGAGGACATGGCGGGCGCAGCGATCTATCTCGCCTCGCGCGCGGGGGATTACGTGGTGGGCGCGACCATCGCGGTCGATGGCGGGATCGTCTATGCGAATCCGGGGATCAAGGGGAGCGGCTGGGATAGCTGAGAGCGCCGCCCATCCTTCAAGGCCCGCAAAACGACGCCTCGCTCAAGACGCTAGCCGGAACGTCACGCCGCCCAGCAGGAACTCGTTGCCGGCAACCGCGAGCCCCCTTTGCCGCGCCGCGTGCAGGGCACTTGCAGGATCGGCAACCCGAAACTCCAGCGCGCTCATGATCTCGCTGGCGCCGGTGGCGAAGCGGAAGGTCGCATTTGGAAGTTTCAGTTCGGCATCGCCAGTCGGGGCAACCCCGATGATCTTGCCCCAATGCGCCGCCAGCCCCTGTGGGTCCGGGCTCTGCATCTCGACGCTGGTCAGCGCCTGGGTCACATCCTTGCGGATGAATTTCTGCCAGTCGGGTCCCGCCGGCGGATACGGGCCTAAAATGTCGTCGCTGCCTTCGGTGTGGTTGAACTCGATGAAGGCCGCGCGGCAGTCGCGGGGGTGGAGCTGCACGCCGTGATAGGGCGCGTGGTCAATAACGTTCGCCGTGCGCACACCCATCGCATTGGCATGACGCCCGCGCTCGTCGGGATCGTTGCAGCAGAAGATCGCCATGTAACCGCCGCGGCCGCCGGTCTTCTCGATGAAGCGGCCGGCCGCGGTGCCGTCCTTGAACGGCGCGACCACCTCCAGCAGGATCGTGTCGACCGGGAGCAGCGCGTTCTCCAGGCCATATTTCGCGACATTACCGTCGCGGTAGCAGACGGCGAGGCCCATGATCCGGGCGATATCCGTGATCACCGGCTCGAGCTGCGGCGCGACCAGGCAGATCTGACGCAGCCGGACATAGGGCGCCATCGTCATGCGCCCTTGAACGTCGGCTTGCGCTTCTCGACGAAGGCCTTTGCAGCCTCCTTGTGATCCTCGGTATCGCTGCAGCGGGTGTGGTGGATCGCTTCGCCATCGAAACAGTCCTCCAGCGGCAGATGCTCGGCATTGTTGATGTTGCGCTTGATGAAGCCGAGCGCGATCGACGGCCCTTGCGCCAGCGACAACGCAAGTTCGTGCGCGGCGGCATCGATCTCGGCGTCGGGCACGACCTTGGTCACCATGCCGATCGCATGCGCTTCCTTCGCGGTCAGCACCGGCGACATCAGATAGAGCTCCCGCGCCCGCGCGCTGCCGAGCAGCTGGGTGAGAAAATAAGTGCCGCCGTAATCGCCGGAAAAACCGACCTTGGCGAAAGCGGTCGTAATCTTGCAGGATTCGCTGGCAATGCGCAGGTCGCACGACAGCGCCATCGACAGGCCGGCACCAGCTGCTGCACCATCGAGCTGCGCCACCACGGGCTTCGGCATCTG
The DNA here is from genome assembly GCF_016616235.1 of Bradyrhizobium diazoefficiens. NCBI lineage: Bacteria > Pseudomonadati > Pseudomonadota > Alphaproteobacteria > Hyphomicrobiales > Nitrobacteraceae > Bradyrhizobium > Bradyrhizobium diazoefficiens. The sequence continues at coordinate 837,887 of NZ_CP067100.1, read as the reverse complement.
GTGCAGGATGCGCGAGACCTCCATGCCGCGGCGCAGGTTCGCCATCTTCACCTCGAATGGCAGCGGGGCGCGGCCTGCCGCCATCGATTTGACGTCGCCGCCGACGCAGAACGAGCCGCCTGCGCCCTTGAACAGCACCGCCCGCACCTCCGGATCGTCGGCCGCGCGCCGTGCCGCTTCGACAAGGCCGGCGACCATCTCGGGATTCAGCGCATTCTTCCGTTCGGGCCGGTTCATGGTGATGGTGAGCAGCCCGCCTTCGAGCTTTTGCAGGACCATGTCGTTCATGGGGTGGTCTCCCTTGTTGTTGTTTTGATCGGTCATTCTGGGGCGCGCGAAGCGCGAGCCCGGAGTCCATTTTTCGACAGTCACTGCGGCCCGATGCATCCCGGGCTCTCGCTTCGCGAGCCCGGGATGACGTCGCGACCTACGTCACGATGTCATTTCTTCACCAGCGGGCAGCGCGACTGCTCCAGCGACTGGAACGCCTCGCTGCCGGGCACGGTGGCGAGCAGCTTGTAGTCGTCCCAGCGGCCCTTGGACTCCGACGGCTTCTTCACCTCGAACAGGTACATGTCGTGGATCATGCGGCCGTCCTCGCGGATCCTGCCGCCGTGAGCGAAGAAGTCGTTGATCGGCGTCTCCTTCATCACCTTCATCACCGCGGCGGCGTCTGTCGTGCCGGCGGCCTTCACGGCCTTCAGGTAATGCGTGACGGAGGAATAGACGCCGGCCTGCGCGGAGGTCGGCGGCCGCTTCATGCGCTCCTGAAAGCGCTTCGAGAAGGCGCGGGTCTCGTCATTGAGGTCCCAGTAGAACGCTTCCGCGAGCAGCAGGCCCTGCGCCGTTTCCAGCCCGATCGAGTCGATGTCGGTGACGAAGGCGAGCAATGGCGACAGTTTCTGGCCGCCCTTCATGATCCCGAACTCCGCCGACTGCTTGATGGCGTTGACGGTATCACCGCCCGCATTGGCGAGCCCGATCACCTTGGCTTTCGAAGCCTGGGCCTGGAGCAGGAACGACGAAAAGTCCGACGTGTTGAGCGGATGGCGCACGCTGCCGAGCACCTTGCCGCCGGTCTTGGTGACGACGGCGCTGGTGTCCTTCTCCAGGTCCTGGCCGAAGGCGTAGTCCGCGGTGAGGAAGAACCAGGTGTCGAGGCCGGACTTCACCGCGGCAAGGCCGGTCACGTTGGCCTGGGCGAAGGTGTCGAACACGTAATGCACCGTGTAGGGTCCGCAGGCCTCGTTGGTGAGACGGATCGAGCCCGGGCCGTTGAACATGATGATCTTGTTGCGCGCCTTCGCGATCTCGCCGGCGGCAAGCGCGGTCGCGGACGCCGCGACGTCGTAGATCATCTCGACGCCCTGGTTGTCGATCATGTCGCGGGCAATGTTGGCGGACAGGTCGGCCTTGTTGAGATGGTCGGCCGCCAGCACCTGGATCTTGCGTCCGAGCACCTCGCCGCCAAAATCCTCGACGGCCATCTTGGCTGCGGTCTCACTGCCGGCGCCGGTGATGTCGGCGTAAAGGCTCGACATGTCGAGAATGCCGCCAATCTTCAGCGGCGGCTTGTCCTGGGCCTGTGCCGCGGCGCTCGCACTGAGGGCAAACGCTGCGGCAAAAATGCCCGACAAAATATGCTTCATGGAAAAAGACTCCCCTTATCGCGCCGTTGCTCTGATGGCGGCTTGGTTATCGTTGTTGCCGCGATCATGCCGCATGCGCGACAGCGCAGCAAGCACGGGTGCGGATGAACGATCATGCGCATGTTTTCCGTAAAACGGAACGAAGCCCCTTCGCGCTCCACCGCGCGTGAGTTAAGGTCGACGCGTAACGCAACCTCTCCGGGTCACGTGACGCAACGGCTTCGTCTCATCGTCGCATCCTTTCTCCTCGTGGGTCACGCCGCGCTGGCCGCGCCGTGCCAATTCGACACGCAGGGCGAAGGACGCGTCGCCACGATTGTCGATGCGCGCAGCGTGCGTCTCGACGACGGCCGCGAGGTGCGCCTCACCGGCATCGAGGCGACCGCAACGACGAAGCAGGCGCTGACTTCTCTGCTCGTCGGCCGCGACGTGATCCTGCGCGGCACTGACGACACGCCCGATCGCTATGGCCGGCAGGGCGCGCTCGTGTTCATCGGCGAGAGCGACATGTCCGTGCAGGCCCTGCTGCTCGCCCAAGGGGACGCCCTCGTCTCCGCCGAGATCACCGACAAGGACTGCGCGGCGGTCCTGATGTCGTCGGAGGCCGAGGCGCGGCGCCAAAAAAAGGGCAGTTGGGCTGACCTGTCGGCCATAAAAAACGCGGAAAGTCCGGACGATATTTTGGCCGGGATCGGGCGCTTTATGGTGGTCGAGGGCAAAGTCCTGTCGGTCCGGCAAGCTGGGGCAACGACCTACCTCAACTTCGGACGAAGCTGGACACGCGGCTTTGCCGTGACTATTTCAAAGCGCGTGCTGCCGGCGTTCGAAACCGCCGGAATCGCCCTCAAGTCCTTGGAAAATCGTCGTATTCGAGTTCGGGGCTGGGTCGAGGGGAATACGGGGCCGCGGATCGATGTGCGCCTCATCGGACAGGTCGAATTGCTGGGCGCAAACGAGCCGACAGGGGTAAGGCCTTAGATAAGGCTGGGCACAGGTTAAGCGACGTGAATGGGGTGCTAGAACGGCACGGACGAAGTAATGGCCGCCGCCTGCGGGCTGCGCCGGCCGCGCTTTGCCTTGCGCTGGGCGGGCTCCTCGCCGGTTGCGGCGACATGAACCGGTTCCAGACTGCGGCCGCTCCGCCGACCGTGGCGATGCCCAAGCCGAAGCCGGCCGTCGCGCAGACTCCTGCCACCGAGAAGGAGCATGAGCGGATCCTGGCGAGCTACGGCGGCACCTATGACGACCCCAGGCTCGAGGCGCTCGTCAGCAAGACCGTCGACCGGCTCGTCGCCGCGTCCGACCGTCCCGACCAGGGCTACAAGGTCACCATCCTCAATTCCGGCGCGGTGAACGCCTTCGCGCTGCCGAACGGCCAGCTCTATGTCACCCGCGGACTGCTTGCGCTCGCGAGCGATACCTCGGAATTGTCCTCGGTGCTGAGCCACGAGATGGCGCATGTGCTGTCCAAGCACGCGGCGATGCGCGAGGACCAGGCCCGCCAGGCTGCGATCGTCACCCGCGTCGTCACTGACATGAGCACCGATCCCGACCTCACCGCGCTCGCGCTCGCCAAGACCAAGCTCACCATGGCGAGCTTTTCGCGAAACCAGGAGTTCGAGGCTGACGCCATGGGCGTCGGCATCTCCGCCAAGGCCCATTTCGACCCTTATGGTGCTGCACGGTTTCTTTCGGCGATGGAGCGCAATGCCGAGCTGAAAGCCGGCAAGACCTCGCTCGATCCGCGCGCGCAGGATTTCACCTCATCGCATCCGGCAACGCCGGAGCGCGTCCAGAACGCGCAGGCCATCGCGCGGCAATATACTGCCCCTGAAGGCGCCGAGCGCGACCGCGAGAGCTATCTCGCCGCGATCGACAATCTCGTCTATGGCGAAGATCCCAGCGAAGGCTTTGTCCGCGGCCGCCGTTTTCTGCATCCCAAGCTCGGCTTCACCTTCCAGGCGCCGGACAATTTTACGCTCGACAATACCGCGCAGGCTGTGATCGGCGTGCGCGACGGCGGCTCGCAGGCGATGCGCTTCGATGTCGTGCGCGTGCCAGCCGAGCAGTCGCTCGGCGATTACCTCAATTCAGGCTGGATGGAGGGCGTCGAGAAGGCATCGACCGAGGACCTCACCATCAACGGTTTTCCGGCGGCGTCCGCCACCGCCAAGGGCGACCAATGGCAGTTCAAGGTCTATGCGCTGCGGTTCGGCAGCGATGTCTACCGCTTCATCTTCGCGGCACGGCAGAAATCGACCGAGAGCGAGCGCAACGCGCGCGAGACCGTCAATTCATTCCGCCGCCTGACGCTCGACGAGATCCAGGCCGCGCGCCCGCTGCGCATCAAAGTCATCACCGTGCAGCCCGGCGATACCGTGGAATCGCTCTCGCACCGCATGGCCGGCGTCGATCATCCCGCCGAGCGGTTTCGTGTGCTGAACGGACTCGATCGCTCCGCGCAGGTGAAGGTGCGCGACCGCGTGAAGATCGTCGCGGATTGACGCTGCCGTATCTCGACAAATTCCGCCGTCGTCCCGGACAAGCGTAAGCGCGGATCCGGGAGCCATAACCACAGAATTTGGTTTGGCGAAGACTCGTGGTTGCCAGCTCGCCCCTACAACCCCACCCTGGGGTTATGGGTCCCGGCGTTCGCCGGGACGACACCTGTTTTGGAGCTGCAGCTCGCGCCTAGCTAACCGCCCGCGTCCATGTCGCCGGCTTCGCGCTGGCCGCTGAGCCAGAGCGCAAGCAGGGTCCAGAACGCGCCTGACAGCAGATACGCACCCGAGGCGATGACGCCGAGATTGGTGGCGAGCAGCAGTGCGACGAGCGGCGCGAAGCCGGCACCGAACAGCCAGGCCATGTCCGAGGTCAGCGCCGAGGCCGTGTAGCGGTAGGCCTGCCTGAAGTTCGAGGCGATCGCGCCCGAGGACTGGCCGAACGACAGGCCGAGCAGGATGAAGCCGATCACCATGTAGATGGTCTCGCCGAACGCGCCGGCATCGAGCAGCTGCGGGGCGAAGCCGCTGTAGATCGCGATCGCGATTGCCGATCCCATCAAGAGCGACTTGCGGCCGACGCGGTCGGCGATGATGCCCGAGATCACGATCGCGGCGACGCCGAACACGGCAGCGACAATCTCGATGATCAGGAAGCGCACCGGGCTTTCGCGGGTGAACAGGAACACCCAGGACAGCGGAAACACCGTGACCATGTGGAACAGCGCGAAGCTCGCCAGCGGCGCGAACGCCCCGAGCATGATGTTCTGGCCCTCGCGCGCGACGGTCTCGGAGATGCGCGCGGGCTGCAATTCGCGGGTCTCGAACAGCGTGGCATATTCCTCCGTCGTCACCATGCGCAGCCGCGCGAACAGCGCCACGACGTTGATGGCGAAGGCGACGAAGAACGGATAGCGCCAGCCCCAATCGAAGAAATCGTCGGCCGAGAGGTTGCCGGCGAAATAGGCAAACAGCGCGCTCGCCACGATCAATCCGAGCGGAGCCCCGAGCTGCGGCACCATCGCGTACCAGCCGCGCTTGGACGGCGGCGCGTTCAGCGCCAGCAGCGAAGCCATGCCGTCCCAGGCGCCGCCCCAGGCCAGGCCCTGCGCGATACGCGCCAGCGCCAAGAGCCAGATCGCCGCACTGCCGATGTCGCGATAGCCGGGCAGGAACGCGAGCGCGACGGTGGCGGTGCCGAGCAGGAACAGCGCCGAGACCAGCTTGGCCGTCTTGCCGTACTCCCGGTCGACAATCATGAAGATGACGGTGCCGATCGGGCGGGCCATGAAGGCCAGCGCGAAGATCATGAAGGAATAAAGGGTGCCGGTCAGCTCGCTCGTGAACGGGAAGACCAGGCGCGGAAACACGATCACCGAGGCGATCGCGAAGACGAAGAAGTCGAAGAATTCCGAGGTGCGGCCGATGATGACGCCGATGGCGATCTCGCCGGGACTGGCCTGGTCGTGGCCATGCTCGCCCGAGTGGAGGTCTGCCATTGCGGGGGTCTGTGCCGTCGCCATGCGTGCGCCCTTAACGTCCTGAAAACCAAAGCCGGCCGCCCGGCGGATGCCAGGCAATCTGGGCCTGTTTGACCCAACATCCCGCACTGCAACATTGGACAAATTGTCCAATGTCCTGATTGTTGCGCCGCAGCTACCCCTTGGTCCCGCAAAGGAAACCCATTCTCAAAGGTTCGGCCCGTGTCCCGTCTCAAGATCCTGGCGCTGCTACCCCTGGCAGTTGCGCTCAGTGGCTGCAACTACATCGTGCTGGCGCCAGCCGGCGACATCGCTGCCCAGCAGCGCGACCTCGTCATCATCTCCACCGTCCTGATGCTCCTGATCGTCGTCCCCGTGATGGCGCTGACGGTGCTGTTCGCCTGGCGCTACCGCCAGTCCAACAATTCGGCCCGCTACGAGCCGGAATGGGATCACTCGACCAAGCTCGAGCTGGTGATCTGGTCGGCACCGCTGCTGATCATCATTTGCCTCGGCGCGCTGACCTGGATGGGCACGCATCTGCTCGATCCCTATCGCACGCTCGGCCGCATCCACGCCGATCGCGCGATCGACCAGTCGAAGGCCCCGCTCGAGGTCGACGTCGTCGCGCTCGACTGGAAGTGGCTCTTCATCTATCCGGACTATGGCATCGCCAGCGTCAACGACCTGGCGGCACCGGTCGATCGTCCGATCAATTTCCGCATCACCGCCTCCTCGGTGATGAACTCGTTCTACATCCCCGCGCTGGCCGGCCAGATCTACGCGATGCCCGGCATGGAGACCAAGCTCCACGCCGTCGTGAACCACGCCGGCACCTACAAGGGCTTCTCGGCGAACTACAGCGGCGCCGGCTTCTCCGGCATGCACTTCAACTTCCAGGGCCTCGACGACAAGGGCTTTGACGCCTGGGTCGCGCAGGCCAAATCGGCCGGCGGCTCGCTCGGCCGCACCGAATATCTCCAGCTCGAGAAGCCCAGCGAGAACGAGCCGGTGCGGCGCTACGGCACCGTCGATGCCGATCTCTACCGCCTGATCCTCAACATGTGCGTCGAGACCGGCAAGATGTGCGCGAGCGAGATGATGGCGATCGACGCCAAGGGCGGCAACGGCCATGAGGGCCTGAACAACACCCTGCCGCTCACCTATGACAAATACGCCCGCCGCGGCAGTCCGTTCGGGCCGGAGCCGACCTTCGTCGCCGGCACCTGCACACCGGATGCGCCGCAAGGCGCCGCGACCACGGCCGCGATCAAGGCCCCCGTCGACACGGCGCCGCTCATTGGCGCCGGTCTGAAGCGACCGACCTTCGCGCCGCTGAAGTCCTCGTCCTTCTTCCTCGGACAACGTCCCAGGTCCGACTCCTGAAGTCAGACTCGTAAAAGAGATCCCGCATGTCTCCTGATCTTCTCAAGCTCATCTTCGGCCGGCTCGGCCTCGATTCGCTGCCGCTGCACGAGCCGATCCTCGTCGGCACCTTCGCGGTGGTCGCGCTCGGCGGTATCACGCTGTTCGGCGGCGTGACCTATTTCCGCCTCTGGGGCTATCTCTGGCGCGAGTGGTTCACCACGGTCGACCACAAGCGCATCGGCATCATGTACATGATCCTCGGCATCGTGATGCTGCTGCGCGGCTTCGCCGACGCCCTCATGATGCGCGCTCAGCAGGCGCTCGCGTTCGGCGGCTCCGAAGGCTTCCTTCCCGCCCATCACTACGACCAGGTCTTCACCGCTCACGGCGTGATCATGATCTTTTTCGTGGCGATGCCGCTGGTCACCGGCCTGATGAACTACGTCGTGCCGCTCCAGATCGGCGCGCGCGACGTGTCGTTCCCGTTCCTGAACAATTTCAGCTTCTGGATGACGGTCGGCGGCGCGGTGCTGGTGATGGCCTCGCTGTTCATCGGCGAGTTCGCCCGCACCGGCTGGCTGGCTTATCCGCCGCTGTCGAACATCGGCTACAGCCCGGACGTCGGCGTCGACTATTACATCTGGGCGCTGCAGGTCGCCGGCGTCGGCACGACCTTATCCGGCATCAACCTGATCTGCACTATCGTCAAGCTGCGCTGCTCCGGCATGACCATGATGAAGATGCCGGTGTTCACCTGGACCTCGCTGTGCACCAACGTCCTGATCGTCGCCTCCTTCCCGGTCCTGACCGTCGTGCTCGCGCTGCTCTCGCTGGACCGCTATGTCGGCACCAACTTCTTCACGAACGATTTCGGCGGCAGCCCGATGATGTACGTGAACCTGATCTGGATCTGGGGTCACCCCGAGGTCTACATCCTGGTCCTTCCCGCCTTCGGCATCTTCTCGGAAGTGACCTCGACCTTCTCCGGCAAGCGGCTGTTCGGCTACACCTCGATGGTCTACGCCACGGTCGTCATCACCATCCTGTCGTACCTGGTCTGGCTGCACCACTTCTTCACGATGGGCTCGGGTGCCAGCGTCAACTCGTTCTTCGGCATCACCACGATGATCATCTCGATCCCGACGGGTGCGAAGATGTTCAACTGGCTGTTCACGATGTATCGCGGCCGCATCCGCTACGATCTGCCGATGCTGTGGACCATCGCCTTCATGCTGACCTTCGTGATCGGCGGCATGACCGGCGTGCTGCTCGCGGTGCCGCCGGCCGACTTCGTGCTGCACAACAGCCTGTTCCTGATCGCGCACTTCCACAACGTGATCATCGGCGGTGTGGTGTTCGGCGCGTTCGCCGGCATCAATTACTGGTTTCCGAAGGCGTTCGGCTTCAAGCTCGATCCGTTCTGGGGCAAGATGTCATTCTGGTTCTGGGTCACCGGCTTCTACCTGGCTTTCATGCCGCTCTATGTGCTCGGTCTGATGGGCGTGACCCGGCGCCTGCGCGTGTTCGACGATCCGTCCCTGCAGATCTGGTTCGTCGTCGCCGCGATCGGCGCCGTCTTCGTCTTCATCGGCATCCTCTCGATGCTGATGCAGTTCGCGGTCAGCTTCCTCAAGCGCGAGCAGCTCAAGGACGTCACCGGCGATCCCTGGGATGCGCGCACGCTGGAATGGGCGACCTCCTCGCCGCCGCCGGACTACAACTTCGCCTTCACTCCCGTGGTTCACGACAATGACGCGTGGTGGGACATGAAGAAGCGCGGCTACCAGCGTCCGCTCACCGGGTTCAAGCCGATCCACATGCCCAGCAGCACCGGCACCGGCGTCATCCTCGCCGGCCTCGCCACCGCGATGGGTTTCGGCCTGATCTGGTACATCTGGTGGTTGGCTGCGTTGAGCTTCATCGCGATGCTTGCCGTCGGGATCGGTCACACCTTCAACTATCACCGCGACTTCGACATTCCGGCTGAGGACGTCATCCGGACCGAGGACGCGCGCACCAAACTGCTCGCCGGAGCCAAGTAAATGACTGTCGCTGTCAATCCCACCCAAACCGGCGAGCCGGTCTTCTATCTTGCCGACGAGCACCCGCATCCGGAAGGCTACAGCACATCGCTCGGCTTCTGGATCTACCTGATGAGCGACTGTCTCATCTTCGCGATGCTGTTCGCCGCCTTCGGCGTGCTCGGCGGCAACTACGCCGCCGGCCCGGCGCCGAAGGACCTGTTCGACCTCGACCTGGTCGCGGTGAACACCTCGATGCTGCTGCTCTCCTCGATCACCTATGGCTTCGCCATGCTGACGATGCAGCAGAACAAGATCGCCCTGACCCAGATGTGGCTGGCGATCACCGGTCTGTTCGGCGCAGCTTTCATCGGCATCGAGCTCACCGAGTTCGCCCACATGATCCATGAAGGGGCGACCCCGCAGCGCAGCGCCTTCCTGTCCGCCTTCTTCACCCTGGTCGGCACCCACGGCCTGCACGTCTCCTGCGGCCTGATCTGGCTGGTCACCTTGATGGTGCAGGTCTGGAAGTTCGGCCTGATCGAAGCCAATCGCCGCCGCCTGATGTGCCTGTCGATGTTCTGGCATTTCCTCGACGTGGTCTGGATCGGCGTCTTCACCTTCGTCTATCTCCTGGGAGTTCTGCGATGAACACCGATACCCACGCTGCGCACGCGGCCGATCATCACCACGGCGACAGCCACGCCCATGGTACCTTCTCGAGCTACATGCTCGGCTTCGTGCTCTCGGTGGTGCTGACCGCGATCCCGTTCTGGCTGGTGATGAGCGGCGCGCTGCCGAGCAAGCAGATCACCGCGCTGGTCATCATGGCTTTCGCGGTCGTGCAGATCGTCGTGCACATGATCTACTTCCTGCACATGAGCCCGAAATCCGAGAACGGCTGGAGCATGATGGCGCTGATCTTCACCATCGTCATGGTGGTGATCGCGCTGTCCGGTTCGCTGTGGGTGATGAACCACCTCAACAGCAACATGATGCCGATGCACGAAATGACGGGGATGAGGTGAGCGAGCCTCTGACGTGAGCAAAACCGGGACCGAGACAGAAGAGGAAAACGGGGCGCGCGGCAAGGCTGCGCGTCCTTCCCTGTGGCTCACCGTCCTCTCGCTTGCCGCCTTTGCTCTTCTGATCGCGCTCGGAATCTGGCAGGTCGAGCGCCGGGCCTGGAAGCTGGCGCTGATCGACCGTGTCGAGCAGCGCGTCCATGCCCCGGCCCAGCCGATCCCCTCACCGGCTTCATGGCCCGAGGTCTCGACCACGAACGACGAATACAGGCATGTGAGCGTCGCCGGCCGCTTCCTCCATGACCGCGAAACTTTGGTTCAGGCGGTCACTGAGGAAGGCCCCGGCTATTGGGTGCTGACGCCACTTGCGCGCAGCGGCGGCACGCAGATCCTGATCAACCGCGGCTTCGTGCCGAGCGACCGGCGCGAGGCATCGACGCGGCAGGAGGGCAATCCGCAAGGCGAGGTCGAGATCACCGGCCTGCTCCGCATGACGGAGCCGAAAGGCGGCTTCCTCCGGAACAACGTTCCCCAACACAACCGCTGGTATTCGCGGGATGTCGCCGCGATTGCGGCGGCGCGCGGCCTGCACGATGTCGCCCCATTCTTCGTCGATGCCGACGCCGGGTCACAATCCGCCGGCGGGCCAATCGGCGGATTGACCGTGATCCGCTTTCCCAATAACCACCTGATCTACGCGCTGACGTGGTTTGCTCTGGCTTTCATGCTGGCCGGTAGGCTTTTCGTCACATTCGGCGGCGGGCTGTTCCGCCGCAAGCGCTTCGTCCACGAACCGGCCAGCGGCCACGATGCCGCCGTGCGCAGGACGGGATCAGATGCTGGAACGATCGTCGAACAGGCCTGACGGAAGGACGCAAGCACTTGGCGAGCTCGTGGTCACGCTGCAATCGCAGGCGGACGCGCGCCGCGAGCTGATCGGCGCTGCGCCGACCGACGACGAGACCAACCGCAAGAACATGGCGCTGCTGATCCAGCTGCGCTGGACCGCAGTGGTCGGCCAGATCGTCACCATCGGCGGCGTGCATTTCTGGCTCGGCATTCCCCTGCCCTTGCCCCGGATGGGCGCGGTGATCGGGGCGCTGGTGCTGCTCAATGTCTCGAGCCTGGTGTGGGTGCGCCACCGCGCCGCCGTCACCAACAACGAGCTGCTGGTCTCGCTGATGCTGGACGTTGCAGCCCTGACCGCGCAGCTCTATCTGAGCGGCGGCGCCACCAATCCCTTTACCTCGCTGTTCCTGCTTCAGGTGACGCTCGGCGCCGTGCTGCTCGATGCGCGCTCGACCTGGTCTCTGGTGGCACTGACCAGCGCGAGCTTCGTGTGCTTGACGCTGTCTTACAGGCCGCTGGATCTGCCGCCGAACTTGCTGAGCGAGACTTACACTCTCACCGTGACTGGCATGCTGCTGGGCTTCATGCTCAACGCCGTGCTGCTGGTCGTGTTCGTGACTCGCATCAATCGAAACCTGCGCTCGCGCGATGCGCATCTGGCGGCGCTGCGCCAGCATGCGGCCGAGCAGGACCACATCGTCCGCATGGGCCTGCTCGCCTCCGGGGCAGCGCATGAGCTCGGCACGCCGCTGGCCTCGCTGTCGGTGATCCTCAGCGACTGGCGCCGCATGCCGGACCTCGCCGCCAACCAGGAGCTCGCCGAGGATCTCGCGGAGATGGAAACCTCGCTGCAACGCTGCAAGTCCATCGTGACCGGCATTCTGGTGTCGGCAGGCGAGGCGCGCGGCGAAGGCTCCTCGCCGACGACGGTCACGGCCTTCGTCACCGCACTGGTGGAGGAGTGGCGCAACGCGCGCTCGGCGCGCACGCTCTATTTCGTCAATACGTTCGGGGAGGATGTCGCGATCGTCTCCGACGTCGCGCTGAAGCAGGTGATCTTCAACGTGCTCGACAACGCCTATGAGGTCTCGCGCGACTGGGTCGAGCTCGTCGCCGAGCGCGACGGCGACAATCTCGTGCTGGCGATCAGCGACCGCGGCCCGGGCTTTGCGCCGGAGATGCTGACCCAGCTCGGCAAGCCCTATCAGTCGAGCAAGGGCCGCGCCGGCGGCGGGCTCGGCCTGTTCCTGGTGGTAAATGTCGTGCGCAAGCTCGGTGGCACCGTGACTGCCGAGAACCACAGGAAGCGCGGTGCCACGGTGCGCCTGACGCTGCCGCTCGCCACGCTCGCGATCGGAGGCAAGTTTGACGTCTGACCGTTCGCTGATCGTCGTCGAGGACGATGCGGGCTTCGCGCGCACGCTGAAGCGCTCGTTCGAGCGCCGCGGCTACGAGGTCGTGCTGGCGGCCTCCATCGAGGAGGTGCGCCAGGTGCTGGAGGAGCGCTCGTTCGGCCATGCCGTGGTCGACCTCAAGCTCGGCGGCGCCTCCGGGCTCGCCTGCGTCGAGCTGCTGCACACCCACGACCCTGACATGCTGATCGTGGTGCTCACAGGCTTTGCCAGCATCTCCACCGCCGTCGAAGCGATCAAGCTCGGCGCCTGCCACTATCTCGCCAAGCCCTCGAACACCGACGACATCGAGGCCGCCTTCAACAAGGCCGAAGGCAACGCCGAAGTCGCGCTCGATACCAGGCCGACCTCGATCAAGACGCTGGAATGGGAACGCATCCACCAGACCCTGATCGAAACGGATTTCAATATCTCGGAAGCGGCGAGACGGCTGGGGATGCACCGCCGCACGCTGGCGAGGAAGCTTGAGAAGCGACCTGTGAAGTAGGAGGACCGCGTCGAGGTCCTCGTACTTTTCTTTCTCTCTTGAGACGCTTATTTGCCGAACCGCGCAATGACATCGGCTAGCGCGATGTGGCCTGCACAATATCCTGCTCCCGGATCAGAGGCTCCATTCTCCAAAGCGGTGGCGTAGACCACAGCAGGATCGGCTTCGAGGCGAGCTCGCAGAGCCGCCAGCTTCGGCCAACGGCTCCTCTCCGCAACAGCATGGAAATCGAGCCAGCGCGCAACACCGGCCAGCAAGGCGTCGGCGAGGGTCGGCCGGTCGCCGAGCAGGAATTCCCCCGCATCGATCATCGCTTCGAGCTTGTCGTGGCGCTCGATCACCTTCATCCTGCCAAAATTCCGCAAGGCCGACTTCATTGCGGGCTCCATCCCTTCGGCTTCCATTGCGACCCAGAGCGGCGTGAAGGCGGCAGTGAAACCGGTATTCACGAACGCCATGAGCTGATGCATGCGATCGGCCTTTCGCGACAGAGGATCGAAGCTCACGCGCCGTTCGACGTCCCTGGCTTCGAGCCAGGCCGCGATCGCCATTGTTTCCGTCAACAGCTCGCCTTGCTCCGTGATGAATGCAGGCGTCTCATGTCGCGGGTTGACCCGGGCATAGGAGGCGCTCCGCATCTCGCCGAGCATGTCGACGCGACACAAACGGTACGGCTTGCCCAGCCATTCGAGAGCCGCAACGAGCCCCATGGAGCTTCCCATCGGGAAGCCGTAGATTAGAATTGGGTCCATGATCTATTCTCCGTGATTTCTGATGATCACGCTGCGCAGCGATGCCAGACCTTTAGCCACTCGCTGCATCAAGTAAATTGCGAACTTTTTTGTAACCGGGAGTCGCCGATGAAAGATCTCGTGTCGAGATGTCCGATCGAGGAGGTGATGCAGATTCTGAGCGGTCGCTGGCCGACGCTTCTGATCTACTATTTGAAGTAGGGCACCAAGCGCTTCAGCGACCTGCGCCGGGACAATCCGACCATCTCGCACAGGATGCTCGCCCTGGAGCTTCGCAAGCTGGAGGATGCCGGCATCGTGACTCGCACCGAATTCGATGGATATCCGCTGCGGGTCGAGTATGACCTGACCTCCGCCGGTCACACGCTCGTGCCGTTGATCGACGCATTGGGCGACTGGTGGTCGACCGTCGCACCATTGGCCGGCGGAGAGGGCCGCGAGACCGGGATCGGCTCGACGCGACGCGCACCCCCGATTTGATCCTGCGCAGGACCAACATCGCCGAACGACGACAGCTATCGTTCAAAACAAAAAGCCCGGCCGAAAGGCCGGGCTTTTGATCTGTTGCGATCGACGCAAGAGGAGCTTACGCGGCCTCGTCGGCGACGGTGGTATCGTCGCCATCGCCGTCGTCGGTCTCGCCCTCGGCATCCGTCTCGCCCTCGGCGGTTTCCGCCTTGGCGTTGCGGCGCGGGCTCTTGGCGAGCTGGGCCTCGATCTCCTTGACCGCTTCGGTCTCGGTCGAGTGCTGCACCACCGCGATCTCGCGGGACAGACGATCGAGCGCCGCTTCATAGAGCTGGCGTTCAGAGTACGACTGCTCCGGCTGCGACTCCGAGCGGTAGAGGTCGCGCACGACTTCCGCGATCGCGACGATGTCGCCCGAATTGATCTTCGCTTCGTATTCCTGGGCGCGGCGCGACCACATGGTGCGCTTGACGCGGGCGCGGCCCTTGAGCGTCTCGAGCGCCTTCTTGACCAGCGCCGGGTCGGACAGCTTGCGCATGCCGACATTGGCGACCTTGGCGGTCGGCACGCGCAGCGTCATCTTATCCTTGATGAAGTTGATGACGAACAGCTCGAGCTTCGCACCGGCGATCTCCTGCTCCTCGATGGCCAGGATCTGCCCGACGCCGTGAGCGGGATAGACCACGAATTCATTGGCTTTGAAGCCCTGACGCTGAGTCACGACCTTCTTTTCCTCGGCCTTCGGCGCGGGTGCGGCGGCCTTCACGACCGGCTTGGCAGCAACGGGAGCCTTGGCAGGAGCAGCAGCAACCGGAGCCTTCGCAGCGGGCTTCGCAGCAGCGTGAGCCTTGGCTGTAGCAGGCTTGGCAGCCGCAGGCTTGGCAGCGGTCGCTTTCGCGGCCGGTTTGGCAGTCTTGTGAGGCATTGCGCTTCTTTTGTTCTTCGAGGACTTTGCAGCCGGCGCCTTCGTCGCGGTCCGACCCTTGGATGCGCTACGGCTGGCCGCGGCGACTTTCTTGGCCACCTTATGGGAGGCCCTCGCTGAAGTACTCTTTTTACGCGTTTTCTGTGACACAGCCTGCGCGCGGAAACTGCCACGCCCCTGTTCGACATTTGGTTTCACGGGAACCCAGAGGGGCCAACGGGGCTGACGGGGTTCGGCTTAATGTGCCCAATATAGCACATTTCCCGCAAAAATCAATGATTTAGGGACTTTTGTGACTGGTTTTCGGCGCCGACGAAGGTATTAGGGTTAAGTTTGCCCCTGATTCAGTCTCCGGAGCCGGGGTTCGGAGAAAAATATTTCTCGAACTTGCCTTCCTGACCGTCGAATTCCTTGGCGTCGGCCGGTGATTCTTTCTTCTGGGTGATGTTCGGCCAGCTCTTGGCGTAGTCGGCGTTGACCTGGAGCCACTTTTCCAGCCCCGGTTCCGTATCCGGCTTGATGGCGTCGGCGGGGCATTCCGGCTCGCACACGCCGCAGTCGATGCACTCGTCCGGATGGATGACGAGCATGTTGTCACCCTCGTAGAAGCAGTCGACCGGGCAGACCTCGACGCAGTCGGTGTACTTGCACTTGATGCAGTTTTCAGTGACGACGTAAGTCATCCAACGCTCCGAAAAGCTCTTTTAAAAGTCGCGGCTTGCGTAGCGCGGATGGCCCGGCGCCGCAAGGTCGGGAACGCCCGATCATGACGGCTTTATGTGCGTGATCGGCCAAGAAGTGAATTCTGACCGCAATTAATTGCGCTTTGCTTCACTCAGCTCCTCGTAGAGCACGCGCGCCGAGGCGGCGTCGCCGCGGCGCTCGTTGAAGGCGGTCACTTTCAACACGCGCACGGTGCGATCGAGCGCGATGGTGAGAACGTCGCCGATCTTGACCGCATGGCCCGGCGATTTTTCGCGCTCACCATTGACGCGGACGTGGCCGGTGACGACCAGCTCAGCCGCGGAGGTGCGCGCCTTCACCACCCGCGCGTGCCACAGCCATTTGTCGATGCGCTGCCGCTCGGTCGTCGTGGGATTACTCCTTCCGCCCCGAGAGCTGCTCTTTCAGCGCGGCGAGCTTTGCGAAGGGCGAGTTCGGATCGGCGGGACGATCGCGCTCGCGCGGGTTCGCGCTCGAGGCGTAGGGACGCAGCGAGGGACCGCCCTGACGGTCACGCCCCTTGTCGCGGTCGCGGCCGCGATTGTCGCGGCCCTTGTCGCGATCGCCGCCGAACTTGCCCTTGTCGCGGTCCCGTCCCTTGTTGTCGCGGTCTTTGTCACGATCCTTGCCTTCGAAGCGACGATTCCTGTCGTCACGCCCCCTGTCGTCCCGCCCCTCTTGGCGCGGCGCAGCTTCGCCGCCGCCTTCGCGCGGCTTGCGGAAGTCTCTGCCGCCGTCGCGACGATGACCGCCGTGACGATGGCGCTCGCCACGCTTCTCGCCGTCGGTGCCTTGCGCCGCCTCACCTTCAGCGGGCGCAGCGCCAGCCTCGGCACCGGCCTGCGGGCGCTGATTTTGATGACGTTGGTGACGATGGCGCTCGTGGCGCGGCTTGCGGTCCTCGTGACGGCCACCGGGACGCCAGACCTCGACGAGCTCGGGCTCGGCGGGCGCAGCCGCAGCCTCCACAGGCGCAGCGGCATCGGCCGATGCGGCGGCTTCCGTCGCAGCGGCCTCGGCCGGTGCGGCTTCAAGGCCAGCAGCCTCCCCCGTCGGCGCAGCAGGTTCTTCCGCCGGCGGTGCGATGCCCGGAGCGTCCTCGGACGTGACGGGAGCCTCGGGCGAAGCTTCGAGCGCCGGCGCTTCGGCCGCTCCCTCGTCGTGCGGCTCCATGCCCGGCGCGTCTTCGACGGTGATGGCTTCAGCAGCGGGCATATCGGAAACGGCAGCCTCGGCCGGCAGACCGGCGACCGCTTCAGCTGCGGTCTCGGTCGAGGTCTCCGCGCTGCCCTCAGCGGGCGGCGTCTCGGCCGCAACCGTCTCCGCGGCAGGCGCCGCCGGCTTTGGCGGCAGCGGCGGGCGCTTCTCCATGCGATAGCCGAGCGCACGCAGCACCGACGCAAAGTCCTCGCCGGCCGAGCCGGTGAGCGAGGTCATCGCCTGCGTCACGACAAAGCTGCGGCCGTCGAACGCGCCGGCGGGCTTTTCGCCGGGCGAGTTCTCGCGCCAGGCCAAAGCGGGACGGATCAGATCGGCAAGGCGCTCCAGGATGTCGACGCGCACGGCGCGCTCGCCAGCCTGCTTGTAGCCGAGCACGCGATAGGCATCGCGCGGCAGAGCCTTGTCGACCGGGAACGAGGTGCGGCCGGACGAGGCCAGATGCTGCGCGCCGGAGAGCGAGGACAGATCGACATTGTCCTGCTTCAGCGCCCACAACAGCGCGGCGAGCGCACGTGCGGCGGGCTTCAAGAGGCCGGGGAAATAGAGGTGATAGGCGCCGAAGCGGACGCCGTATTTGCGCAAGGTCGCGCGCGAGGGCTGGTCGAGATCCTTCAGCTCGTTGGCGATCTTCGGACGCTCGAGCACGCCGAGCGCCTCGACCAGCTGATAGGCGATGCCGCGGGCAATGCCGGTGACGTCCTCGGCCTTCGACAGCTCGAACATCGGCCCGAGTAGTTTTTCGATATGGGTCTTGAGCCAGAGCTCGAGGCGGGCCTGCACTTTGTCACGCGGCGGCCCGGTGAGCCTTTCGTCGGAGATGATGCGGATGCGCGGATGCAGCGCCTCGTCCGCGGCGGACAGCCGCGCCACGGCATCACCGGTCCAGCGGATGATGCCTTCCGAGGTCAGCACGAACTGCTCGTCCGGCGCGTTGCCGAGCTTTTCGGCGCGCGCGTTGATCTCGCCGGCGAGCACCGCTTGCGCTGCAGCCTGCAAGGCTTTCGCATCAGAGCCGGCTTCCGCCGCATCCGGTGCAAAGGTGAAGCCATCGAGGCGGCCGATGACATGGCCTTCGACGATGACTTCGCCGGTCTTGCCGATTTCAGTATTCAAGCTCGTGTTCTCCCGCAGGCGGCGCATCAATACACTGGTCCGGCGATCAACGAAACGCTCAGTCAAGCGTTCGTGGAGCGCATCCGATAATTTATTTTCGACCTCCCGCGCGATCCCCTGCCAGCGCTCGGGGTCCTTCAGCCAGTCCGGGCGGTTGGCGACGAAGGTCCAGGTGCGGATCTGCGCGATTCGGGCCGACAGCGTGTCGATGTCGCCGTCGATGCGGTCGGCCTGGTCGACCTGAGCCGCGAACCAGGAATCGGGGATGCAGCCCTTCTTCATCAGGAAGCCGTACAGCGTGGTGACGAGCTCGGCATGGGCCGCCGGGGACAGTTTTCTGTAGTCCGGGACCTGGCAGGCCTCCCACAGCCGTTCCACCGCCGCCTTGCCATGCGCGATATCGCGCACCTCGACGTCGCGGGCGGCATGGTCGAGCACGCGCATGTCCTCGGCAACCGGCGCGCGCGTCAGCGCCTGGCCGGGGGCGAGGTTCAGCGAGACCTGGAGCGCGCCGAGCGAGGCGAAATCCAGCTTCGAGTTGCGCCATTGCAGCACCTTCACGTTGTCGAAGGTGTGGTTCTGGAGCGCGTTGACGAGTTCGGGCTCGAACGGGGCGCAGCGGCCTGTGGTGCCGAAGGTGCCGTTGCGCGTGGCGCGGCCGGCGCGGCCGGCGATCTGCGCGAACTCGGCCGGCGTCAGGCGGCGGAACTGGTAGCCGTCGAACTTGCGGTCGGAGGCGAAGGCGACGTGGTCGACGTCGAGATTGAGACCCATGCCGACGGCGTCGGTGGCGACGAGATAGTCGACATCGCCGTTCTGGAACATCGCGACCTGCGCATTGCGGGTGCGCGGCGAGAGCGAGCCCAGCACCACGGCGGCGCCGCCATGCTGACGGCGGATCAGCTCGGCGATGGCATAGACTTCATCCGCCGAGAACGCGACGATGGCGGTGCGGCGCGGCTGGCGGGTGATCTTGCGGTCGCCGGCGAATTCGAGGCTCGACAGGCGCGGCCGCGTGATCATGGAGACGCCCGGCAAGAGCCGCTCGATGATCGGGCGCATGGTGGCGGCGCCCAGCAGCAGCGTCTCGTCGCGGCCGCGGCGGTTGAGCAGCCGGTCGGTGAAAACGTGGCCGCGTTCGAGATCGGAGGCGATCTGGACCTCGTCGACGGCGAGGAAGGAGACGTCGAGGTCGCGCGGCATCGCCTCGACGGTGGAGACCCAGTAGCGCGGGTTCTTCGGCTTGATCTTCTCCTCGCCGGTCACCAGCGCGACGCTCTCCACGCCGGCGCGGTCGGCGATCTTGTTGTAGACCTCGCGCGCGAGCAGGCGCAGCGGCAGGCCGATCATCCCGGAGGGATGCGCCAGCATCCGCTCGATGGCGAGATGGGTCTTGCCGGTGTTGGTCGGCCCGAGCACCGCAGTGACGCCAGCGCCGGCGGCGCGCTCGGAAGCGAAGGGGGAGGGAGAAAAAGCCATCTGGGGGATTAGGTAGTGGCGATTGGGGCAAATGTCAGTGCTGTTTGGGGCGGGTCGGGGACTGGTGCTTGTTGGCTGCGTCTCCGATCGCTCCGCTGCCGCGCCGCTCTCCGCGGTCATGCCCCGGCTTGACCGGGGCATCCAGTACGCCGCGGCCTGTCCGCTCGACCACATCCGCCTCGGCGTACTGGATCGCCCGGTCAAGCCGGGCGATGACACGGTGAGTGTGGAAGCTGCCTTCCCGAACCTCGCGCAACTGTCTCACTTTGCGACGCTTTTCCCGTTCGCTTTAAGCTTCGGAACGACTCCAGAACGAATCGCGGCCGAATCGCTGACTCCCCCGGGAGTCCCGTTCCGTTCACGCAAGATGTTGCGGGACTCGTTTTGCGTGCGCACTAGATGGAGTTTTGCGCTGCCGCACAAGCGGCGTTTCGAGGGCGCAATCGGTTAAGTTGGGGACGGCGCGGAGTCGAATCAGAATCGGGGCGGAGTCAAATGGATTCCCGGATTCGGGGGCGGCAAGGCAAAAGTTGCGAAAACAACCCCATGCACAGTAGGCAAGCCATTGAATTTGCGTGCTTTCTTACCCTCCCCTGGAGGGGGAGGGTAAGATCACTGCGTCTTCGCGACGCGCGGCGGCTGGGCGGAGGTGATGAAGCTTGTCGCTTCCAGCATCGCCGGCCCCAGCGGCGTCGGGACCTTCAGCCAGAACGGGACCAGGATGCGCGTGCCGGCGACCGGCGCAAACGCGATCTCAATGTTGCGCTGGGCGGCGAGGTATTTGATCACGGGGCGGTCGGGGATGTAGCCGGCCACAGGCACGAAATAGAGCGCGCAGACCACGACCGGGCCGTGATAGCCCTTCTCGGCCTTCACGTTCTCCATGCGCTTGAAATCGAGCTTGAGGTCGTAGCGCATGCGGCCGTCGAACACGGGCGCCGAGTTGTGGCAGGCCTCCGGCGTGACGGGGTCGCCGGTGCCGGGCACGCGCAACAGCGAGGCCGTCATCGGATCCCAGACGCCGCGGCGATGCGCATCGGTGACGACGATGCGGTCGGCATCGACCGGCGGCTCCGGCACGATGCCGAACTCCTTCACATTGCCCTTGTCGAGCGTGATGTGGATCTGTTCGGTCTTCTTCGAGGTGGTGGTGGAGGCCTGGTAGGCGGTCGCAACCAGCGCGCCGCCAACGACGCGGCCCTGCGAAGCGCCGGTGCCCGAGCCGCCCGCGAAGGATTTCAAAATCCCCGTGGTGCCGCCGGAGGCTGCGGCGGAGAACACGTCCTCCCCAATATCGATGTTCCAGGCACCCTTGCCGACCGGAATGCCCGCCAGCGTCGCCTCATACTGCGCCTCGAGCTTGCCCTGCGCCGCCACGGGCTCCGCGCCCCACGCCAAGGCGAGCCCGCACAGGGCCGCGAAGGCCATCCGGCGAGCCGAGCGCGGCCGGAGCGCAAGTCGGGGAGAACTGAGCACGAAACTTTCCAATCGGGGCGCGACGGCTGTTACTTAAGCCAAAAACCGCGGCAGACAATGTGTCCGGGCCTGTCCGGCCTGGAACTTGGGCTGACTCTTCAGGCCCGATTGCGCCGTTTATGTGATGGTAAGCGGTTTCAATCATTGCCGTTTTGGTGATCGGGGCAGCGGGCGGGCTAACCTCTCCCGCGTGCGGGAGAGGTCGCGCGCAGCGCGGGTGACGGCTCTCTCCTCTGGGGGACACTCACGACTGCCCCGCCGCGGAGGCACCCTCCCCAACCCTCCCCGCGCGCGGGGGAGGGAGCGCACCGCCCGAGCGGCGCAACCCCCGCCCAAATCCTTGACTACCCGCCCCTTCCCCCTATACGTCCGCCGCTCCCTGCAAGGACAGAGAATTAGCCCCCGTGGCGCCCCGAATGGCGGCCGCACATCGTTGGGGGTTCGAACCTAAGGATTGATGCCATGTCTCGCCGCTGCGAACTGACGGCCAAGGGCCCCCTCGTCGGCCACAAGGTCAGCCACTCCAACATCAAGACCAAGCGCCGCTTCCTGCCGAACCTCGTCAACGTGACGTTCATCTCGGAAGCCCTCGGCCGCAACGTGCGCCTGCGCGTCTCCACCAACGCGGTCAAGAGCGTCGACCACAATGGCGGCCTCGATGCCTTCCTGCTCAAGGCCAACACCGAGGCCCTGTCGCCGCGCGCGGTCGACCTGAAGCGCGCCATCCAGAAGAAGGTCGGCGACACCGCGCCGGCGAAGAAGGCGAGCTAAAGATTTTTGGAATTGGGCGGGGGCTAGGTTGCGTCGCGTGGCGTAGGCTTAGCCGGTAGAGTTTTGCGTTGCGGCCGGATCGGAAGATCCGGCCGTTTTTGTTGGTGGGAAGGCGACACGCGAAATTGGATGCAGCTTTCTACGTCTACGCGTCGCTCGCGCTAGGATGAACCTGCCTTTAGTAATCCGCACGCAGCGAACTCAGACACAAAATCCTCGACACAGCTCTCTGGTACGGCAAGAACAAAGAGATTACGTGCACGAGTGACTGCAACGTACCCGATCCGCCCAATCTCGGTATGAGTTCCGTCGAGCATACTCCGCACCTGCGCCTTGTCAGCAACGTACATAACGGCGCTAATGCTCTCGCCTTTCACTTGATGAACTGTGGACACATGCATAGGCCCGCTTTGGTTGCCGGCGAGATCAGATAGCTCGATAATCGGAGCATCGGACAAGGCCTTGTTCGCCAACTTCTGACCGACGTTATCTGCGGGCGCGAGCGAGAACTCGGTCTCTAACCGTTGAAGCAGCGCAAGCAACCGAGCCTTCAAGAGCGGATGCCACTGCGACTTGGCGAGTAGTTTCCCAGAAGGCAACCCATCGTCCGCACCTCGTACAAACGACCAGATGACTCGCCGCAGAGGAATTGCTGTGGCACGCGGCTGTCCTCTCTTCAGCACTGCGACTAGATCGCCATGGTCCTCTCCTAACAAGCCGACAATACCTTTACAGGCCTTGTCGAAAGCCTCGTCGAACCGGCCGAGTTTGTCGCGCATAATGGTGGCTTCTATAAACGACCTTACAATTCCCTGGCCCTGCGCTTCGCCGCCTCCTCGCCACTCATCCACCCAATTCGTACTGCGACAGAGGATTACCGCATCCCTCGCGTCGATATCTGCAGATGCAAGCATGCTCTTGTAGGCTGCAAGTAGCTTGGCTTTCTCCGCCTTCTTGTACGGAATGTAGTAGGCGCCGCTCATCTCCGAAGGTGCAGTTCGATTGGCGATATCAGAGCGTCCCGACAGCTTATTGGCGACCTCGACGACGGTGGGTACAGACCGGTAAATCTTCCCTTCTGAACATTATTTTGCGAGCGCTCAAACATGCCACTGAACAGCACTCTCGCTTTCGCAGCATCGCTAACCTCCGAAGCCACATCTAAGCGCGTCGACAACTGCGGTCTTACCAATATTGTTTGGACCGACGAGCACGTTAAGACCGGGTACAAATCTAAGGGTGGCTTCGCTTAAGCGACGGAAATTCTTGATGGACAATTCAGCTAAGTACATTTCGCCCCTATGATTCTCACGAGAATTGCGTGCTATTGATTTTGGAGTAGATTCGCGAAAACAATTATGCGCGTCACTCTCAACTTGCTCCCCATTTTCCGCTATACTCGCCCCGGTAGCATCACCCGGAGGCGCATCCCATGGAGCACGCAGCCAACCCAGACCACAACCCCTCGCCGAAGCACCTCGTCATCTGCTGTGACGGCACCGGCAACGAGATCAGCGAAAGCATCTCCAACGTCCTGAAGCTGTATCGCTGCCTGCGCAAGACCGACAGGACGCATCCCAGGCAGATGGTGTTTTACGACCCCGGGGTCGGCACGGTGACGGAGCCGACGACGTGGCACCGGCTCAAGGCCAATATCGACCTGGTGCTGGGGCTCGCCACCGGCTACGGGCTGGATGCCAACGTTCTCTCGGCCTATTGCTTCCTGGTCCAGCATTATGCGCCCGGCGACCGCATCTATCTGTTCGGCTTTTCGCGCGGCGCCTACACCGTTCGCGTGCTGGCGGGGCTGATCCACAAGATCGGGCTGATCTCGCCGGAGCAGGCGAACCTCGCAGGCTCGGGGCTCGTCGCCTACAAGCAATATTCCGGCACCGGGCGCGGCAACGACATCGACGATCTCAAGGACATCGCGGTCGACGAGCAGGGGCCGCTGCCGAAGGGCACGTTCGACCTCGCCGCGCAATTCGCGCGCATCACCTCGACGCGCTGGCCGACCATCCACTTCATCGGCGTCTGGGACACGGTGGCGAGCGTGATCGTGCCGCGGCGCGACAATTTCTTCTATCTGTTCAGCCTGGAGGAGCTCGCCTTCACGCTGCGCAATCCGAGCGTCAAGATCTTCCGGCAGGCGATCGCGATCGACGAGCGGCGCTGCATGTTCCGCCTGAAAGAGTACTGGGAGCCGCAGGAGTTCTGGCGCAACCGCTATGTGCCCGACGAGAAGAAGGAGCCGCAGGATATTTTGCAGGTGTGGTTCGCCGGCGTGCATTGCGACGTCGGCGGCGGCTATCCGGAAGCCGAGAGCGCGGAGTCGAAATGGCCGCTGATCTGGATGATCGAGGAGGCGGCGAAGGCGGGGCTGAACTTCAATCCGCGCACCGTGAACCAGCTCGCCTGGGGCGTGCCGCGCAAGAACTCGCCGTTTAGATATGTCGCGCCTGAATACACCGGCAAGGCGGGCGCATTGCACAACTCGATGACGGCGGCCTGGCGCGTGCTGGAGTATGTGCCGAAGCGTGCGACGTACAAGGAATGGCCCGACCGGAAGGTGTTTGCCGGCTTCTACATCCCCGATCGCGAGCCGCGCGTCATCCCCGAGGGCGCGCATGTGCATGAGAGCGTGGTGAAGCGGATGGCGGTGGAGCCGGACTACCGGCCGGTGAATCTGCCGAAGGTGTATGTGACCGTGCCGATGCCGGTCGGGCCGCATGCGGAGGCGGCGGCGGAGGAGAACGTGGCGTGAGGGGATTCCTCTTACCCTCCCCTGGAGGGGGAGGGTCGGCTCGCATCGCGCAGCGAGGGGAGACGGGGTGGGGTGACGGTCTCTCAGCATCCAGCAGTGCCCGTGTTGAGAGATCACCCCACCCCGCTCGCGCTGTGCGCGATCGACCCTCCCCCTCCAGGGGAGGGTGGCACCGCGCTACCGCTGCTTCCGGCATTCGCTGCTACTTTTCATTAAAATTCGCGCGCTCGCCTTAGCCGGATCGCATCAACTCCGTTTCATCATTGCGACCAAGCCCGCCGCGACCCTTTTGGTTGGGCATGATCTGCTCGGAAAACCGCTCACACTTTTCCCGATCATGCCCTGCGGAGTTGGAGGAGATGTGCCAATGCATCCGCGACGATTTACCCGCGTGAAACCCGCCGGCCTGGTGTCCCGCCAGGCCAAGATCATCACCGACCCGCGCGCGCCGGTGATCAACTGCACCCTGATCGACTATTCGCCCGGCGGGGCCTGCGTCGATCTCGGCGGGCAGGTGAGCATCCCCGACCGGTTCGAGCTGCTGCACGTCAACACCAAGAAGCGGTGCCGGATCGCCTGGAAGCGCGGCACGCGGGTCGGCGTGGTGTTTTAGGATTTTGTAGACTTCAGCATCACCACGCGGGAGGTACGCTCCCTCCCCCGCTGGCGGGCAGGGGAATCGCATATGAGTAAATCGCGGCTTGCGGATCGGCGTTTGAGAGATTCTGTTGTGGTTTTCTCTTTGCGGAGAAGGCCTGATGCAGTCTTACATCTCGATATTGCGAGAAGTACGCGACCCACGCGACATCAATGCTCGTCACCCTATTGGAACTATACTGTTTTTGACTTTGGCGGCGACGCTGTGCGGAGCCAAGAGCGGTGCTGAAGTCGCCGATTTCGCAGAAGCGCGTGTGGAAGAGCTTTCTGCGATTGTCGACCTGCCCCACGGGGCACCGAGCCACGATACCTTCAGCCGTCTGTTCCGCCTGCTTGATCCGGACGAGTTGGCGAAGGCGTTTATGGCCTTTATGACGGCACTGCGGGCGGAGCTCGGGTTGAAGCCTGCGCCAGGGGTTGTGGCGGTCGACGGCAAAAGCCTGCGACGCGGCTATGAGAAGGGGCGGGCCTACCTGCCGCCACTGATGGTGAGCATCTGGGACACCCAGACGCGAGTGGCCTTGGCCCAAGCGCGCGCCCCCGGCGGCAATGAGGTGGCCGCAACCCTGCAATTGCTGGGCAGCCTTGTCCTCAAGGGCTGCACCGTGACGGCGGATGCACTGCATTGTCACCCGGCGATGGCGCAGGCGGTCTTGGACGCCAAGGCCGATTATGCTCTGGGTCTCAAGGGCAACAATGGTCCGCTTTACGCCGAGGCCGAGCGCGCCTTCGCAAAAGCCGGCGACGTCGCTGCTTCGCTGGCCACGGAGGAGAAGGCCCACGGCCGGATCGAGCGGCGCCGCGCGAGCGTAATACCGGCTCCAGCCGCAGCGCGGGCCTTGCTGCCTGGTCTCAAGGCGTTTGGCCGCATCGAAGCAGAACGCACCACGGCCAATGGCAAGCGCGAAACCGCCACACGCTATATTGCGCTCTCGCGCAGGCTATGAATGGCCCAAGTCGTGCGCGCACATTGGGGTATCGAGAACCAGTTGCACTGGATTCTCGATGTCGTATTCGACGAGGATTCCGCACGCACCCGCAAGGATTATGGGCCGGAAAACTTCGCTGTGATCCGCCGTCTTGCTCAAAACATCTTGCGAATGCATCCCTCCAATACATCCATCAGCAGTAAAATGCGCCGCGCCATGTGGAGCAAAGACTTCTTCTTCGAGCTCTTTACTCATATGCGATAGCCCTGCGCTGGCGGGGGAGGGTCGGGGAGAGGGTGTCTCCGCGATGGGACACTCCCCCAGAGGAGGGAGCCCTCACCCGCGCCTTCGGCGCGACCTCTCCCGCACGCGGGAGAGGTTGCAGCGCGCGCGGCGCGATCGTTCTTCAACAACTCCCCCGCTACCCGCGCATCCTGGCTTTCGCCCCTGCGACGATCTGCATGGCGACGCCGGCGATCCAGCCGAGCAGCGCGAGCCAGCTCCAGGCGATGTGCGGGTCGAGCCGCAGCACGATCACGGCGACGGAGGCGAGCGCGGTGAAGGTGGCGCAGAGCGTGCCGGCGGCGCTCAGGAATTCCGCGGCGTCGATGTGGCTGTGCGCTTCGTCGAAGGGCAGCTGCGGCGTGTCGATGCCGAGATAGAAGCCGACGAAGCCCAGCACCATCATCAGCAGCAGGAAGCCCTGCGTGGTGAGGTGCGGGATCGCCGATCCCACATAGGCGCCGACGAACAGCCCGCACGCCGCGCCTGCCATCGCAAGGCCCACGCGCTCGAACACATGGGCAGTTTTGCGAACACCAAAACGCATGGCCGGCCTCCGTGAGGCGTTGCAGGTTGCGGAGGTTAGGCCAGTTTTGCGGGGGGTGGAAGGTTGGGGGGAGTTACGGATGCGTGAGGGGGAGATGTCTCCCTCTCCCCGTTCTTACGGAGTCGCGACGAGCTTCGCTCGCGCTGAGAGGGTTGGGGTGAGGGGCCTCTCTCCGCGAATGAGATCACCATGAGACCTGTACCCCCTCACCCGAATTCGATCTGCGATCGAATTCGACCTCTCCCCGCAAGCGGGGAGAGGTAAAGACATCACCGCGCCCCGAACGTGGTCTTGCCGAACAGCGCCTTCTGGCTGGAGGGCTGCGAGCGCCAATATTGCGGCGGGGCTTCGACCTCGCCGCCGAGCTCGGCGGCGGCGTGCCAGCCCCAGCGGGGGTCGTAGAGCATGCCGCGGGCGAGCGCGACCATGTCGGCCTTGCCGGACGCGACGATCTCTTCGGCCTGCTTGGGCTCGGTGATGAGGCCAACGGCGATGGTCGGCACGCCCGTCTCGCGCCTGATGGCCTCGGCGAACCGGACCTGATAGCCGGGGCCGAGCGGAATCTTCTGCAGCGGCGAGACGCCGCCGGAGGAGGCGTCGATCCAGTCGACACCGCGCGCCTTCAGCGCTTGCGCGAATTCGATGGTCTGCGCCAGATCCCAGCCGCCCTCGACCCAGTCGGTCGACGACACCCGCATGCCGACCGGCTTGTCGTGCGGGAACACGGCCCGGACCGCGTCGTAGACCTCGAGCGGGAAGCGCATGCGGTTCTGCAAAGACCCGCCGTACTCATCCGTGCGCTTGTTGGAGATCGGCGACAGGAACTGATGCAGGAGATAACCGTGCGCGCCGTGCAGCTCGATGGCGTCGATGCCGATGCGGTCCGCGCGGCGGGCACAGTCGACGAAGGCGTCGCGGATGCGCTTCAGGCCCGCGGCATCGAGCGCAAGCGGGGCGGCCTCGCCCTCCTTGTGCGGCACCGCCGACGGCGCCACCGTCTGCCAGCCGCCGTGCTCGACCGGGATCAGCTGGCCGCCGTCCCAGGGCCGCGCGCTCGACGCTTTGCGGCCGGCATGGGCGAGCTGCATCGCCACCGCCGTGGAGGAACGCTTGCGCACGGAGCTAAGGATCTGCTTCAGCGCGGCCTCGCAAGCATCGCTGTAGAGCCCGAGGCAGCCCGGCGTGATGCGGCCGATCGCCTCCACATGGGTTGCCTCGATGCAGAACATCGCCGCGCCCGAGAGGCTGAGATTGTTGATGTGGGTGAAGTGCCAATCGGTGGCGACGCCGTCCTCGGCCGAATACTGGCACATCGGCGACACCACGACGCGGTTCTTCAAAGTCAGGCCGCGCAGCTTGATCGGGGAAAACAGGGCGCTCATGCGGGAGTTCCGGGGATGGAGGGATGGAAGCGATTGCATGAAGTTTAGTGGCCCGGCGGCGAATTGCGAGTTGCGCAGGCGGCATGGCCGCCTGCGGGGCCATGCATTGCGGGTCATGTGGTCACGAGGTGAGCCTTCACATTCCGCTGTCGACCCTGCGAAAGCAGGGACCCAGAACCACAGGGAGGAGTTTGGCGGAGATTAGTCGTTCGGGATTGGCATCATCCCCAATCGCTAGATCACGCGGTATGGGTCCCTGCGCCCCGTGCGCAATTGCGCACTAGGCAGGGACGACAGGAGAGTGTGTCGCGCCCCCGCTACTCCACCAGCGCAAACTGCAGCAGCAATGTCCGCTGCAACATGGAAAAGTTGTCGTCCGACACCAGCGTCAGCACGGTCTCGCCCTCGGCCGTGACGTGGGCGTCGATGCCTTCCATGTTGTCGATCTCGTGGCCGAGATCGGCGGCGAACAGCGCGGGGCCGTCGACCAGCGCGCCCGGTGCGATGGATTTGAGCGGGATCGCGCGGATGCGGATGTTGACGCCGGTGAACCAGGAGAATTTGCGTTCGAGGATCAGGAGCTCGCCGCTGGGCAGCAGCACGGCGTCGCTGATGTCGAATTTCTCGGTGCGGCGCACGCTGAACTGGCCGGGCGTGGGGCCGCCGATCAGGAACGCGAGCAGATTGCCGTCGGCATCGAGCCCGCGCTCGGAGAAGGCGATCAGGGTGCCGGCCAAGGGTTGGCCCTTCGGCACAAACACCAGCGCCTCCAGCCCCTTGTTATCCGGCAGCTTGCGGATCGCCGCCGGCGTCGGCACCACCTCGCCGCGCGCCTGCATGCCGCCCCTGGCGAAATCGAAGCGCATGATCTGGTTGACGCGCTCGAGCCCGACATAAAAGACATTGCCGTCACGCGCGAGCGACTCAGTGTCGTACCAATTGCGCTTCTCGGTGATCGGCCGCCCCTCGGCATTCAGCATCGGCGCCGCCTCGACATCGTCGAGCGCGACCATCTTGCCGCCAGAATAGCGGATGCGCCCGGTGAACCAGCTGCCCTGGTCGGACAGCGCGAGAAAACGCTCGCCTTTGCTGTCGAGAAAACGGAGCGCGGACAGGCCGCCAAAGCCGCGATGCGGCGAGGTCAGCACGAGACCGCTGCGATATTGCAGCGAGCCGAAGCGCACGCGCGCGCGGTCGCGCGGCTCGAATGACGGAATCGGCCGCGCATTGACCTCGATGCTGACAGGCGCAGTGATGGCGTGCTCAACCTGCGCCTGCGCCACTCCAGGGATCGCTAGAATGGAAAATCCCGCCGCCGCGTGGCCGAGAAAGCTGCGGCGGGATTGATCGGTGCTCACGAATGCAATTTGCGGCGCGGGCGGGCGGCCGGCTGGCTCGGCGCGGTGTTGGTCTCGCTGAACAGCTCGGCGAGCTTTTCGGTGATGGCGCCGCCGAGCTCCTCGGCGTCCACGATCGTCACCGCGCGGCGGTAGTAGCGCGTCACGTCATGGCCGATGCCGATCGCGATCAGCTCGACCGGCGAGCGGGTCTCGATCTCCTCGATGATGTGGCGCAGATGCCGCTCGAGATAATTGCCGGGATTGACCGACAGCGTGGAATCGTCGACCGGCGCGCCGTCCGAGATCATCATCAGGATCTTGCGCTGCTCGGCCCTCGCCAGCAGGCGCTTGTGCGCCCAGTCGAGCGCCTCACCGTCGATGTTCTCCTTGAGCAGCCCTTCGCGCATCATCAGGCCGAGATTTTTTCGTGCACGGCGCCACGGCGCATCCGCCGACTTGTAGATGATGTGGCGGAGATCGTTAAGACGGCCGGGGCTGGCCGGCTTGCCGGCGGCAAGCCACGCCTCACGCGACTGCCCGCCCTTCCAGGCGCGGGTGGTGAAGCCCAAAATCTCGACCTTGACGCCGCAACGCTCCAGCGTGCGGGCGAGAATGTCGGCGCAGGTGGCGGCCACGGTGATGGGCCGACCGCGCATCGAGCCGGAATTGTCGAGCAGCAGCGTCACCACGGTATCGCGGAACGTCGCCTCCTTCTCGTGCATGAAGGACAGCGGGTGATAGGGATCAGTGACGACGCGCGAGAGGCGCGCGGGGTCAAGAATGCCCTCTTCGAGGTCGAACTCCCAGGCGCGGTTCTGCTGCGCCATCAGGCGGCGCTGGAGACGATTGGCAAGACGGGCGACGATGCCCTGCAGATGCGCGAGCTGCTTGTCGAGATAGGCGCGCAGCCGCTCCAGCTCGTCATGGTCGCAGAGGTCTTCGGCCGCGATGACCTCGTCGAATTTCGGCGCGAAGGCGTGGTATTCGGGCCCGCGCGGCTCGTTCTTGCCGTGCGCGTTCGGACGCGTCGCCTCGCCCGGGGTCTCGTCGTCGCCGAGCTCGCCGTCGTCGAAGCTGTCGGAGGTCGAGGCCTGCGCGCTTTCCATTGCGCTGTCGGCCATCTCCTCGGATGAGGCTTGCGCCTGGTCGGCGCTCATCTCCTGCGCGGCATCGGAATCGGGCGAGCCTTCGGCGCCGGACTGATCGTTGTCGCCGTCCTGGTTCTCGTCGTTGTCCTCATCGTCCTCGCTGTCGGCGCTGCGCTCGTCGCCGAGCTCGAGTGCGGTCAGGAGATCATGCACGGCATCGCCGAACCGGATCTGGTCCTCGAGCACGCCGTCGAGCCGGTCGAGCCGCTTGCCGATCTTGTCCTCGAGAATCGGACGCCAGAGATCGACCATCTTCCTGGCGGCCGCCGGCGGCGCCATGCCGGTCAGGCGCTCGCGCACCAGCATCGCCAACGCGTCGGCCAGCGGCGCATCGGCGCGGTCGGTGATCTCGTCGAACTTGCCGCGATGGAAATGGTCGTCGAGCATCGCGGTGAGGTTTTTCGCAACGCCGGCCATGCGGCGCGCGCCGATCGCCTCGACGCGGGCCTGCTCGACCGCCTCGAACACGCCGCGCGCCTGCGGGTTGCCGGGCATCAGCTTGCGGTGAACTTTGGGATCGTGACAGGCGAGCTTGAGCGCGATGGAATCGGCATGGCCGCGCACGACCGCGGCATCGCGCTTGGTCATCTTGCGCGCCGGCTCGGGCAGCCGCGCCTTGCCCGGCGCAAGGCCGGGACGCTCGGCGGCGAAGGAGACGTCGAGCTCAGGCGATTTCGCGATCGCCTTGAGGCAGGAGGCGACCGAGCGCTTGAACGGCTCGGTCGGCGCTTCCTTGCTGTTACGGAATTTGGAATTGGAGGTGGTCATCTCACCCTATCCGTCGTCCCGACCCGGCGCGCAATTGCGCACGGGGAGCCGGGACGACATCCTAGACCTCAGCTGAGCGCCACGTTGACCGCCGATTCCGGCAGCTCCGCATTGAAGCAGCGCTGATAGAACTCGGCGACCAAGGGACGTTCGAGCTCGTCGCATTTGTTGAGGAAGGTGACGCGGAAGGCGAAGCCGATATCGCCGAAGATGTCGGCGTTCTCCGCCCAGGTGATCACCGTGCGCGGGCTCATCACCGTCGACAGATCGCCATTGGCGAAGGCGTTGCGGGTGAGGTCGGCCAGGCGCACCATCTTGTTGACGGTGTCGCGGCCTTCCTGAGTGCGATAGTGCTTGGCCTTGGCCAGCACGATCTCGACTTCCTCGTCATGGCTGAGATAGTTCAGCGTGGTGACGATCGACCAGCGGTCCATCTGGCCCTGGTTGATCTGCTGGGTGCCGTGATAGAGGCCCGAAGTGTCGCCGAGACCGACCGTGTTGGCGGTCGCAAACAGCCGGAACGCCGGATGCGGCTTGATCACCTTGTTCTGGTCGAGCAGGGTCAGGCGGCCCGAGACTTCCAGCACGCGCTGGATCACGAACATCACGTCGGGACGGCCGGCGTCGTATTCGTCGAACACCAGCGCGACGTTGTTCTGCAGCGCCCAGGGCAGAATGCCGTCGCGGAATTCGGTGACCTGCTTGCCGTCGCGGACCACGATCGAGTCCTTGCCGACGAGATCGATACGGCTGATATGGCTGTCGAGATTGACGCGCACGCAGGGCCAGTTCAGACGGGCGGCGACCTGCTCGATATGGGTGGATTTGCCGGTGCCGTGATAGCCGGTCACCATGACGCGGCGGTTCTTGGAGAAACCTGCGAGCACGGCGAGCGTGGTGGCGCGGTCGAAGCGATAGTCGGAATCAACTTCCGGCACATGAGGGTCGACTTCGGAATAGGCCGGCACTTCGAGATCGCTGTCGATCCCGAACACCTGGCGCACCGACACCTTCATGTCGGGCAGACCGGAAACTTCCTCAACTTTGGACAGGGCGGCGGTCGTCATCAATCCTCCGAGGTCCCGGGCGATCCCGAGACCAGTTATTTGCACGTTGGCTGCGGCTGGGTGCGGCTGCGAACCTATCAGAGACAACGTGCGGGCAGAAGCCCGCGCCCCAATCAAAGTTCCGTTGTCTTTTCATTTAGATAGGTGAGGAACGCAGTTTTTGGAGGGCTGCCTTGCGAATCACGCCCGAATTTCGCCTCTGGACGGGCGAGGGGCCTTGCGCGAGTGGCACTTTCGCCGCCCTGCCTTACTTAACCAGGGTCTGAACCGGATAGTCCCAGCCCACCACAGAGACGACGTGACGTCCTTCCTCGATCCCCTCATCTCGTTTGTCTCGGCCCATGCGTGGCTGGCCTATCTGACCCTGTTCCTGGCGGCTCTGTTAGAGGCGGTTCCGGTGGTCGGATCGGTGATCCCGGGCTCGACCATCATCCTGGCGCTGAGCGCGCTGGTCCCCGGCGGCGAGCTGCAGCTGCAATGGGTGCTGCTGGCGGCCGCGCTCGGTGCCGTGCTCGGCGACGGCTCGGCCTACTGGATCGGGCACCGGCGCCAGCGCGAGATCCTCACCGCCTGGCCGCTGACCAATTATCCGCGTGTGGTCGCCGAGAGCGAAAGCTTCTTCCACCGCTTCGGCACCTGGGCCGTGTTCTTCGCCCGCTTCGTGCCGCCGATCCGCGCCTTTGTGCCGGTGACGGCGGGCGCGCTGGGAATGGCGCCGGCGAGATTCTATGCGGTGAATATCCCGGCGATCCTGCTGTGGGCGCCGGCGCATGTGCTGCCGGGCGTTCTGGCGGTGTCGGCTCTGCACGAATATGCCGGGCTGCATCACCATGGGCATGTCGGCAAGCACATCTGGATTTTGACCGTGGTCGGCGCGGCGCTCGGTCTGGGTGTAGCGATGTGGATCTATCGCCGGCGAAACGGCGACGGCTTCGCGAAAGGCAAACCGCGGGCCTAGAGTGTGCGCTACAACTTGGTTCAGCCGAGGAAAGCATGCATTGTCGTAGCGACGGTATCGCGCGGTGGGCGCAACTAACAGCGCCGATCAGGCTCCCGCTAGGCGAAGCGCCTCCCGCAATCGGCGGGTTGGAGCGCTCTTAACTACGCAACGGATGCGCCACACGCAAAAGAAAGCACCTGCTGGCATTCTTCCTTGAAGTATTCCCGGTGCTGGTGTATTGTTCCCGCATCGATACTGGCCGAACAACTGTTCCGCTTTCGCCTCAGATCCTGACGGCGCGCACGTTTCAGACATTCTCCAAAATCGACTACCCGGAATGATGGCCGCGATTCCCGCGAGCCAGTTCCTGCGTGCACCCGAAAGGAAAACCTGATGAACACAGGTACAGTGAAGTGGTTTAACGGCCAAAAGGGCTTCGGCTTTATCCAACCGACGGACGGCAGCAAGGACGTGTTCGTTCATATCAGCGCCGTCGAACGCGCCGGCATGGGCAGCCTGAACGAAGGTCAGACGGTGTCGTATGACATCGTCGCAGACCGTCGCACGGGAAAGTCGGCTGCTGAAAATCTTCGTGCTGCTTAAGCAGTAGCACAACAGCCATGTCGCTCTAGCCACGGATGTACTGGCAGGGCCTGTGGTCCCGCCCCGCCGCCGCGTGATCGGAGGCGGGGCTTTTTTTGACTCGGCAACTCATGTCACGCTGGCCAGCGGCCCTTTCGGCCTGACTGCCGCAGCCCTCAGTCTCCGCACGAAACTGTTCAGCGCGTTTGTCGGAAATACGGCCCAGCTAGCACACAACGAGGAGACCCAATGAGCATTGTAAAGCGCCATCTGGCCGAACAAGAAGAGCGCCTCGTCCTGGTTGAGGAGATTTGCATCGACAAAGGCGCGCTGGTCTTGGATCTCGCAACCGACGAAGTGTACTTTTCGGCAGACGAAGAGGCCTACAAAAGCGCCTACGTCACCGTGTTTCAGGCTTGGGCCAAGGGCACAATCAAGGGCACGGCGGAACAAGTCTTCTTAGCCACGAAATCCATTCTTGAGGACTAGAAGATCTGCTCGCGCTTGCAGCGCAACTGCATCCTACAACGTCAGTGCGGCTCATTTGAGCCAGCGGCTATGGGGCTGACGACTTCGAGCCAGTGCTTCTGGACAGAGGACTGCCGGGCAGCGCACTTCACTCGTTGGTCTTACGTCCGGCGTCCCGCGCTAGCCGCTCCGCTCTGAGACGTTCATGATTTTCCTTGAACTCTGGATCGGCGTGGCTATCCGCTATCGTTTGGCGCGCCCCAACTGGGTTTTGCGCCTTCCGGTCGGCCTCGTCGGCGAGCTGCTGCTCGGCGGAGCGTTTCGCTTTGCTCATTGTTAGATGATCCTTGCACCCTATGCCTCAGGGCTGCGCGCCGTGGTGCTTCCACGTTTTACCAGCTAGGGGCCTATCTGAAAAGATTGCTGCGGTCTCGAGACGCAGGCTTGACGAACTCTACAGCGACGTACGATCCGAGCCGGCGCATTGCAGCAGGCGTGAGTATATGCCCTAGGCCTTCTCCACGACCATCGATCTCCGCCCCGGTGCCGGTCCCACATACCGCGCCCGTGGCCTGATCAGCTTGCCGAACTGCAATTGCTCGCTGGCGTGCGCGATCCAGCCGACGCTGCGGGCCATCGCGAACAGAGCGAGTTCGCTGCCAGCCGGCAGGCGCAGGGCATGCACCAAGACCGCGAGCGCGTAGTCGATGTTGACCAGCTCGCCGGTTGCCTCGACGATCCGCTCCGGCACCTCCCGGGTGAATTTTCGCGGCGCGCCCGCACGGGCGAGTGCGTTCAGCAGCGATTGCGCGCGGGGATCGCCGCGCTTGTAGACGCCATGGCCGAAGCCGGCGAAACGCTCGCCGAGCGCGACGCGCTCGCGCACCATCGGCTCGACATCGCGGTCGATCAGTGTCTTGACCAGCTGCGAGGCCAGCACGCCGGCGCCGCCATGCTTGGGGCCTTTCAGCGCGGCAAGGCCAGCAATGACGGAATCATAGAGGTTGAGTCCGGTGGAGGCCGCGCAGCGCGCGGTGAAGGTCGAGGCATTCAGCTCGTGGTCGGCGAGCAGCACCAATGCGCGTCGGATCAGATCGGGCGCATGCTTGTTGTCCGCCGCCCACGCTTTCGCGACCTGCTGATGCAGCGGCTCGGCCGAGGCTTCCGCATTGAGCATAGTGGCGACCAGGAGGCGGACGATGCGCGC
Source organism: Bradyrhizobium diazoefficiens (assembly GCF_016616235.1). Taxonomy (NCBI): domain Bacteria; kingdom Pseudomonadati; phylum Pseudomonadota; class Alphaproteobacteria; order Hyphomicrobiales; family Nitrobacteraceae; genus Bradyrhizobium; species Bradyrhizobium diazoefficiens. The sequence continues at coordinate 802,085 of NZ_CP067100.1, read as the reverse complement.
GCCGACCAGCGCGCGGCCATCGGACGCGCGGGTGAAGGCACGCGGATCGGCGCTGGCGGCGAGCGCGAGCACGGCGATGGCGCGATCGATCGGCGCGGCCCGGCGCGCGGCTTCTGCAATCGCGCGCATCTCCTCGGAGATCGCGGGCTGATTGTCAGGCGCGAACGGATCGACGCCGGAGACGTCCCAGAGCAGTGTTGCGGTGTGCTCCAGCGTGTCGTTCTCGGCGAGATCGACGCAGTTCACGCCGCGATAGATCGCGCCCTCTTCGCTGATGGTCGAGATCTCGGTATCCATCACCGGCAGATCGGCGTCGAAGCTGCGCAGGCCCTTTGGCTCCGGCGCCGGCACCCGGCGCTCCTTCAGGGCGCGAACGTCCTCGGCGCGGTAGCGGTTCTTGCGGGAATCCGGCGTCGGCTCGGAGCGGATCAGGCCGCGGCTGACATAGGCGTAGAGGGTCGCCGGCGAGATCGCAAGTTCGGCGGCGGCTTCCCGGGCCGAGAGGTAGAGCTCCCTGGAATTTTTCATATTGATTTATGTAATCAAGATTGATCAATCTGTCGAGAGGCCCGACCTTTCTCTTCGTGCAGTGCAAAGGAGATCGGGTCATGAACATCCACCTCACCAAAAGCCAGATCGGGCTGGACGGCATTCCCGCGGCCGAGACCGCGCTGAGCCATGTCGACGGCGAGCGCGGCGAGCTGATCATCGCCGGCGAGCATGTCGGGCGCCTCGCCGCCACATCGAGCTTCGAGGGCGTCACCGCGCGGCTCTGGAACGGCGCCAGCGCAAGCAAGACCAGCTTGAGCGAAGCCGATGTGCAAGCGAGCCTCGGCGCGGCCCGTAAGCGCGCTTTCGCGCGGCTGGACGAGTTGCTGCCGGCGACGCGCGGCATGGGCATCATCGACGGCTTTCGCGCGGCGGTCGCCGGACTTCGCGCCGAAGAGGGCCTTACGCATGAAGCGACCATCGTCGGCGCGTTTCCGGTGATCGCCGGCGCGCTGGTCCGGCGCGCCAAGGGGCTCGATCCGGTCGCGCCCGAGCCGAGCGCGAGCCACGCCACCGACACGCTGCGCATGCTGCATGGGCGCGGGCCTGAAACGCGCGAGGTCACGGCGCTCGACGCCTATCTTGTCACCGCCAGCGACCACGGCATGAACGCCTCGACCTTCACCACGCGCGTGGTTGCCTCGACGCAAGCCGATCTGTTCGCCGCCGTCACCGCCGGCTATTGCGCGCTGACCGGCCCCTTGCACGGCGGCGCGCCCGAGCCGGTGCTGGAAATGCTCGACGCGATCGGCTCGCGCGAGCGCATCCAGCCCTGGGTGGATGCGGCCCTCGCCCGCGGCGAGCGGATGATGGGCTTCGGTCACCGCGTCTACCGCGTGCGCGATCCGCGCGCCGACGTGCTCAAGGCCGCGGTCGAGGCGCTTGCCGCCAACGGCGCCGACTTGCCCTTCGCGGGCGAGGTCGAGGCCTATATCCGCAGCGCGCTACGCAAGAAGAATCCGGAGCGGCCGCTGGAAACCAACGTGGAGTTCTTCACCGCGATCCTGCTCGATGCGCTCGCGATCCCAAGGCAGGCCTTCACGCCGATCTTCGCGGTCGCGCGCGTCGCGGGCTGGACCGCGCATGCGCGCGAGCAGCAGCGCACGGGACGGCTGATCCGGCCGAGTTCGTCCTATGTTGGGGCGATGCCGGAGGAATGACGAAGCAGTTCCGATGGAGCGAAGCGCAATCCGGAAAAGTCGCTTGTGCGAGATGGACCCGGACGACGCTGACGCTCCATCCGGGCGCCTCGGCTATGGAAAGGTCGAGGGGCCTGCTCGTCCCCGAGGAGCAATGTGGAACCTATACGCGGCCGACGAATTGCCTGATGTGGCGCGTAGAGGAACGCAATGCTGGACTTGTTTGGGCCATCTGACGAGGCCAGGATTGGCGAGATCGCCAGACAGGCAGCAAGCAGCAGCGCGGCCGGCGCGGATTCCGAGAGGCGATTCCGGGACTTGCTCCAGGCACTGCCCGCAGCCATCTACACCACCGACGCAGAGGGCCGCATCACCTTCTTCAATCGGGCCTGCATCGACTTCGCCGGACGCACGCCGAAGATTGGCGAGATGTGGTGCGTGACTTGGAAGCTCTATTTGCCCGACGGCACACCGCTTCCCCACGACAAATGCCCCATGGCGGTCGCCCTCAAGCAGAATCGTCCCGTGCGTGATGCCGAGGCTGTTGCCGAACGGCCCGACGGCTCGCGGATCTGCTTCGTGCCCTATCCCACGCCGCTGCGCGACGAAGACGGCCAGCTGGTCGGAGCCGTCAACATGCTGGTCGACATCACGGCCCGCAAGCAGGCGGAAGAGCGGATGATGCTTCTCACCGCCGAAGTCGACCATCGGTCCAACAACCTGCTAGCGGTGATCCAGGCGATGCTGCGGCTAACGAAGGCCGAGAGCGCGGACGAGTTCCAGGCCGTTTTTCAAGGCCGGCTCAGCGCCCTTGCCAACGTGCAGAGACTGTTCTCGGCTTCGCGCTGGACCGGCGCGAGCCTGAAGACGATCGTCGAAGAAGAGCTCCGGCCCTACGCAAGCGGGGACCGCGAACGGGTCCGCATCGAGGGCGAAGACATCCGCCTGCCGGCGATGCTGGCCCAGTCGATCGCAGTTGCCGTCCATGAGCTGGCGACCAACGCCGCCAAATACGGCTCGCTGTCGACGCCTTCGGGCCGGTTGAATATCCGCTGGGAGGCCGATCCGGCCACGTCTCTCGTCCTGCGCTGGTCGGAAAGCGGCGGGCCGGAGGTCACCGAGCCGACCCGCAAGGGTTTTGGGATCGGCGCTGTCGATGGTGTGATCCGGACCTTGCGGGGAAGAATCACCCGGCAATGGAGGCCAGAAGGATTGGTCTGCGAGCTGTCTTTCCCGGAGATCGCGGCCTAGAGCATGATGCTCGACCCATAACCCAAATCGCGATGAGGATTCATCCCGACCTCGTCGCGCTTTAGGCCTCGCGCACCACCGTCTTCAGGTAATTATACGCCTTGATGATCTCGATCAGGCGGTCTTCGGTCGAGCGGTCGCCGCCGTTGGCATCGGGGTGGTGCTGCTTGACCAGCGCCTTGTACTTGCTCTTGACGTCGGCGAGTGTGGAATTGGGGCCGAGACCCATGACCTGGAGCGCCTTGCGCTCGGCGTTCATCACCTTGCGCGTCTCGGCCTTGGGCTGGGCCTCCGGGCCCTTCCGCCAATTCGCACGGCCGTTGATCTCGGAGAACATGCTGAACGGATCGGACGCCATGTCGATCTCGGCTTCCGCACCCTTCTTGCCGCCGTTGGCGCCCATCTTCCAGGTCGGACGGTGGCCGGTCAGCGCATCCTTCTGGTAGCGCGCAACCGCGTCGGCATTCATGCCGGAGAAGAAATTGTAGTTCTGGTTGTACTCGCGCACATGGTTCAGGCAGAAGTGCCAGTACTCACGCTGGTTCTCGCGGCCCTTCGGCGCACGGTGCGCGCCCTTGTTCTGACACCCGGCCCATTCGCAGTTGACCACGGCGTCGCGCGGCTTCACTTCCGGCTGCTTGCCCCGCGGCTTCACGCGGATGGAGTCGAAGAACTTTGATGAATCGATCGGCATGGCTGACTTTGACTACGCAATGCAAAAACCTTCAAGTCTTGACATTGCAATTAGGGCGAAACCCCGTAGCACCTCGGCATTTTTTAGGACCGCCGCCAGAGGCGGCCTATGCAATTGACGGGGCGCTTGCGCACGCTTTAATGGCACTCATGGTTATGAAAGACACTATCAGCAACAAGTTGCAGGAAGCTTTCACGCCGGAAAGCCTGCAAGTCGTCGACGAGTCACATTTGCATGAGGGCCACGCCGGCCATCGGCCAAGCGGCGAGACGCACTTTCGCGTTTATATCGTGTCTGCCGCCTTCAAAGGGAAGAGCCGGGTCGACCGCCACCGCATGATAAATTCGGCGCTGGCGGCGGAACTCTCCGGCACCGTCCACGCGCTCGCGATCCACGCGCAGGCACCGGGGGAAGGGTGACCGCTGTCATGCCCCGCGAAGGCGGGGCATCCAGTACTCCGCGGCGGATGTGGTGGGAGCGAATCCCCAACGCCGGCCTCTGGATACTGGATCGTCCGCCTTCGCGGACGATGACAGCTCGCCATGCGTCAAAACGACGTCCCGGCCCTTCTTGGCTTGGCCCCCTCCAGCTCGGCCTCGCGCGGCACCGGTGAAATACGGAGCGCGGTGATGCGGTTGCGTTCCCGGCGGAGAACGCGGAAGCGGAAGCCGTGGAAGGTAAAACTCTGGCCGCGGTCGGGGATCGAGCGCGCCTCGTGAATGACGAGGCCGGCGACCGTGGTTGCCTCCTCGTCGGGCAGGCGCCAGTCCATGGCGCGGTTGAGATCGCGGATCGGCACCGAGCCGTCGACCACTACCGAACCGTCCGGCTGGGCGCGCACGCCGGCGACCACGACGTCGTGCTCGTCGGAGATGTCGCCGACGATCTCTTCCAGAATGTCTTCCAGGGTCACGAGACCTTCGACTTCGCCGTACTCGTCGACGACCAGCGCGAAATGGGTCTTGCGGCGGCGGAAGGCCTTGAGCTGCTCGGACACAGGCCGCATCTCCGGCACGAACCAGGGCGGCAGCGCGATGGTGGAGACGTCGATGCGCGAGGTGTCGCCGTCGGCGGCGCGGATCGCGCGCAACAGGTCCTTGGCGTGAAGCACGCCGATGATGTTCTCCGGCTTCTCGCGCCAGAGCGGGATGCGGGTGTACTCGGTCGCCAGCACCTCGCGCACCAGCTCCTCCGGCGGCAGGTCGGCATTGATCATCATCATCTCGGTGCGATGGATCATGACGTCGGAGACCTGGAGCTCGCGCAGGTCCAAGAGCCCGCCGAGCATGTCGCGGTCCTGCTTCTCGACCTTGCCCTCGTGATGCAAGAGGTCGACCGCGCCGCGCAGGCGCTCGGTCGGCGACAGGATGGCCTGGTGCTCGCCGGCGAGGCCGAACAGGCGCAGCAACAGGCGGACGATGACTTCGACAATCCGTAATAGGGGCCCCAGCACGTACATGGTCAGCCGCATCGGCCGCGCGACCGCAAGCGCCATGCGGTCCGGCGCATTGATCGCGATGGTTTTTGGCAGCACTTCCGCAAAAATCACGACCAGCGCCGTCATCACGCCGGTGGCGTAGAGCACGCCGACGTCGCCGAACCAGGCGGTGAAGATCGAGGTCGCCAGCGCGGAGGCGCTGATATTGGCGATGTTGTTGCCGAGCAGCAGCGCGCCGATCAGGCGCTCGCGCATGTCGAGCAGGTCCGAGACCACGTCGGCCTCGCGGTTACCCTGCTTGGAGAGGCGGAGCATGCTGGCGCGCGAGGCGCCGGTCAGCGCGGTCTCGCTCGCGGCGAAGAAGCCCGAGACCAGCAGGCAGATGATGACGATGGTGAAGCCGAGCCAGTCCATGAACCACTCTGGTTTCTTGTTTGACGCGTTTTCTTGACGCGAACCGGGTACCCACTTCGCTCGAAAACGCTTTAGCGAAATTCAGCCGCGTTTCAGGCCCTTTGCGCGAGCTTCTCTTTCAGGAAGTCGCGCACAGGAGCCGGCTCCACGTCTTTCGCGATGACGGCGCGCCCCACTCCCTCCAGCAGGATGAAGGTGAGCTTGCCGCGCTTGACCTTCTTGTCCTGCGCCATCAGCGCCATCAGCGCGTCGGCATCGGCAAGACCTTCCTGCGCAAAGCCCGCGATGTCCTGCAGGTGTGTCGGCAGGCCGGCTTCGATCAGATGACGCTCGACACGCATCGCATCGGCTTCGCCGATCATGCCGAGTCTTGCGGAGAATTGCGCCGCCAGGGTCATGCCGATCGCCACGCCCTCGCCGTGAAACAGGCGGTCAGAAAAACCGGTTGCGGCTTCCAGCGCGTGACCGAACGTATGGCCGAGATTGAGCAGCGCCCGCTCGCCGGTCTCGCGCTCGTCGCGCGAGACGATTGCCGCCTTGGCGCGGCAGGAGGTCGCGATGGCGTGCTCGCGCGCGGAGCCGCCCTTGACGATGTCGGAATGGTTCTTTTCCAGCCAGCTGAAGAAGGCCTCGTCGCCGAGCACGCCGTATTTGGCGACCTCGGCATAGCCGGCGCGGAACTGCCGCGGCGACAGCGTGTCGAGCACGGCGGTGTCGGCGATGACGAGAACCGGCTGGTGGAAGGCCCCTAACAGGTTCTTGCCCTGCGGCGAATTGATGCCGGTCTTGCCGCCGACGGAGGAATCGACCTGCGCCAGCAGCGAGGTCGGCACCTGCACGAAATCGACGCCGCGGCGCAGGATCGCGGCGGCAAAGCCGGCGAGGTCCCCGACCACGCCGCCGCCGAGCGCGATGACGAGATCGGTGCGCTCGATTTTTGCCGCGATCAGGGCTTCGCTGACCTTTTCGAGGCCCGCATGGGTCTTGGAGATCTCGCCTTCCTCGACGACGATGCGCGAGGTCGGAATGCCTGCTGCGGCAAGCGACGCTTCCGCCGGCTCAAGCCAGTATTTCGCGACCGTGCGATCCGTCACGATCGCGGTGCGCACGCCGGGGCGTAACGCTGCGACCCGCTCGCCGAGCGAAGCCAGCACGCCGCGGCCGATGACGATGTCGTAGGCGCGATTCTCCAGCGCGACCTCGACGTTGATAGGATCGGAGTGTTTCAAAGGCGCGGTCATCGAACGGCACTCGCGAGGTCGGCTGGTGGTTGGCCGCAGAGATACGCATGCAGCGTCGCGATGGTCTCATCGACGATTCTGTCGTGCGGCACCTCGCGCGAGGCGATGGTGAGGTCGGCATTGCTATAAACCGGCTCGCGCTCGGTGAGCAGTCGCGTCACGGTTCCCTCGGGATCGGCGGTCTGGAGCAGCGGGCGGTCGGCGCGGCGGCGGACCCGGCGCATGATGACGTCGTGATCGGCCTTGAGCCAGATCGAGACCGCCTTGGCCGCGATGCGCGCCCGCGTCTCCTCGCGCATGAAGGCGCCGCCGCCGGTCGCCAGCACGATGGGTCCGCCCTCGAGCAGCCGCGCGATCACGCGGGCCTCGCCGTCGCGGAAATGCGGCTCACCATGGCGCTCGAAAATCTCAGGGATGGTCATGCCGGCCGCCGCCTCGATCTCGCTGTCGGCGTCGACGAAGGGCAGCTTGAGCCTCAGAGCCATGCGGCGGCCGATGGTGGATTTGCCCACTCCCATCATGCCGACCAGCACGATCGAGCGCGCGCCCAGCGCCGACAGGATGTCGGCCTCAGGGGATGCTGGTATCGGCAGCGCGGCGTCGGACATAAATCTCGCTCTGGATCTCGCTCGATCTGCCGCCAAAGGCGGCATGGTTTGGCCACCTATACGACCCCGCAGGGGGCCTCGCCAGAGGACTCTTGCCACGAAACGGCGAACATGTTGGATGATTTCATTGGTTAATTCGCCGCGCCTCGAGACCCTCCCGAGATCTTGCCCGATGCCCAGCCTGTTCCGCTTCCTGACGGTCGTCGCCGTGATCGCCGGCATCGTCTATGGCGTGGTGTTCGCGCTGGCAAACTTCGTGAGCCCGAAGCCGCGGGAAATGACGGTGACAATCCCGCCGGATAAGTTTCTCAAGAAATAGCAGCTAGCCTGACCGGCATGCGCACCAGATCTTCCGCCAACAAGCCCTCGGATGCCAAGCTCACGGGCCTGTTCCTCGACATGCTCGCGGCGGAACAGGGCGCCGGCCCCAACACGCTCGATGCCTACCGCCGCGACCTCACCGATTTCTCGGAGTTTCTGGGCCGGGTCGGCCACACATTCGCGGACGCCGAAACGCAAGTCCTGCGCGACTACCTCGCCGACCTCGACACCCGCGGCTTCAAATCCACCAGCGTCGCGCGCCGGCTGTCGGCGATGCGGCATCTCTATCGCTTCCTGCTGAACGAGCGGATCCGGAGCGATGATCCCGCCGCGATCCTGTCCGGCCCGAAGCGCGGCCGCGGCCTGCCAAAGGTGCTGTCGATCGCCGATGTCGACCGCATGCTCCGCCGCGCCAAGGAATTGAGCGAGGCGGAAGATGCCTCACCCTCGAAGCGGCTGCGCGCGTTGCGGCTCTATTGCCTGCTGGAAGTGCTCTACGCCACCGGCCTGCGCGTCTCCGAACTGGTGGCGCTGCCGCGCTCGGCGGCCAAGCGCGATGCGCGCATGATCGTGGTGCGCGGCAAGGGCAACAAGGAACGGCTGGTGCCGCTCAACGAGGCCTCGCGTCAGGCGATGGCGGATTATCTCGCGGCGACGGAAGCCGCGAAGACCGAGAAAAAGAAGCACAGCCTCGCCGCCGCGAAATGGCTGTTCCCCTCGTTCGGCGAGAGCGGGCACCTGACGCGGCAGCATTTCGCCCGCGACCTCAAGGAGCTCGCGGTCGCATCCGGCCTGCAGGCGCGGCTGGTCTCCCCGCACGTGCTGCGCCATGCCTTTGCCAGCCATCTCCTGCACAACGGCGCCGACTTGCGGATCGTGCAGACGCTGCTGGGGCACACCGACATCTCGACCACCCAGATCTACACCCATGTGGTTGAGGAGCGGCTGAAGAGCCTGGTGCGCGACCTGCACCCGCTGGCGGAGAAGTAAACAGGTCTCGTGCCCCGGATGCAGCGCAGCGTGAAACGGTGCGCTGCTGAGCCGGGGCCCATGCTGCTTGCTGGGTCCCGGCTCTGCGCAGCAGCGCGATAGAGCGCTGCAGCGCGTCCGGGACACGAGAGTTCGGCCCCGGGCAACCCCCGAAACCGCCTTGACTTCGGCCACATCTCCGCAGAAAGAGCCGGGGCCTTTCGAACGATCTGGCGCGCTTCGCATGGCGCTCAGGTCAAGTCCTTGAAGAAGCTACAGTTCTTTCCTTGAGCCCAGATCCGCTTCGCCGCCTCGCCCGATCCTTCCTATATTGAGTTGATGCCAGACCAGATGCGCAGCTATCTCGACTTCGAAAAGCCCGTCGCCGAGCTCGACTCCAAGCTCGACGAATTGCGCACGCTTGCGGCCTCCGGCACCGACATCAGCGATGAGATCGGGCGGATCGAGGACAAGGCGGCGCAGGCGCTGGCCGACCTCTATCTGAATCTGACGCCGTGGCAGAAGACGCTGGTGGCGCGGCACCCGCAGCGACCGCATTTCAACGACTTCATCAAGGGCCTGATCACCGAATTCACCCCGCTCGCCGGCGACCGCAAGTTCGGTGAGGACGAGGCGCTGGTGGCCGGCTTCGGCCGTTTCCGCGGCGAGCCGATCTGCGTCATGGGCCAGGAAAAGGGCGATTCCACCGAGAGCCGTATCAAGCACAATTTCGGCATGGCGCGCCCCGAAGGCTATCGCAAATGCGTGCGGCTGATGGAGATGGCCGAGCGGTTCGGCCTGCCGGTGCTGTCGCTCGCCGATTCCGCCGGCGCCTATCCCGGCATCGGCGCCGAAGAGCGGGGCCAGGCCGAGGCGATCGCGCGCTCGACCGACGCGTGCCTGGCGCTGACCGTGCCGAATGTCGCGATCATCACCGGCGAGGGCATGTCGGGCGGCGCCATCGCCATCACCACTGCCAACAAGGTGTTGATGCTGGAGCACGCGATCTACAGCGTGATCTCGCCGGAGGCGGCGTCCTCCATCCTCTGGCGCGACGGCACCAAGGCGCAGGAAGCCGCCAACAACATGAAGATCACCGCCCAGGACATGCTCCGCTTCGGGGTGATCGACCAGATCCTGAAGGAGCCGGTCGGCGGCGCCCACCGCGACCCCGCCGCCATGATCGCCACCACCGGCGATGCCATCGCCAAGGCCTTCGACGAACTCCGCGGCCTCGACGGCGAGGCCATCCGCAAGCAGCGGCGGCAGAAATTCCTCGATATCGGCCGGAAACTGGGGTGATTCGAGCCCATTTCGGCGCGACGGCGGTGGTGCGCCCCCTCCCTCGCTTGCGGGAGGGTCGGGGAGAGGGGGTCTCCGCAAATGAGAACCCCCAAGAGGAGAGAGCCCTCACCCGGCGCCATAGCCGATGCTTCGCATCGGCGTTCTCGAAGAACGGCGGCCAAGGCCCGCCTATGCCGACCCCTCCCCGCAAGCGGGAGAGGCGAAGAGCCCCGGTAACCCCGCGTTAACCCTTTTTTTGCCCAAATCAGCGATCTCCGTTCCAATTTGGCTGCAAGGTCCAAGTTCCGCCCAGTTTAAGTCTCTGTTGACCACACCTTTGGGCCAACGCCCTCGTGATCCCCGCTCGGGTTGCGACCGCATCACCCAGAGGTTAGAATTTTAATCAATGGCTTCAGGGCATCAGCGCTGGGGCGTGATCTGAACGAGCCCGCCACGGCGGGTCGGTTGTCCGCTCGGATCATGCGCCAAACGAAGTGGGGTTCGCGCTCTCTGCCCGGCACGGTGTGGGGTCCATCTTGATTTCTCGTTCGCTTGCTCGCGCGCTCTTGGCTTCGGTTGCGCTGATGACGGCCGGCGTTCTGCTGACCGGCTGCGACACCGACCAGGTTTCGCTCGCGACCAATGCCAAGGCCAACCAGCCGGTGCCGCCAAAACTTCTCGCCGCGATGGCCGAGAAGGACATGGACCTGCAATCGCCGATCCTGGTGCGCCTGTTCAAGCAGGAGGCCGAGCTCGAAGTCTGGAAGCAGACCCGAAGCGGCCAGTTCGCGCTGCTCAAGACCTATCCGATCTGCCGCTGGTCGGGCGATCTCGGCCCCAAGGTGCGCGAAGGCGACCGCCAGGCGCCGGAAGGATTTTATTCGATCAATCCGAGCCAGATGAATCCGCAATCGGCCTATTATCTTTCCTTCAATACCGGATACCCGAACGCGTTCGACAAGGCGCTGGGCCGCACCGGCTCGCAACTGATGGTGCATGGCGACTGTTCTTCGCGCGGCTGTTACGCGATGACGGACGAGCAGATCGCGGAGATCTATTCGTTGGGGCGCGAATCCTTCTTCGGCGGCCAGAAGGCGTTCCAGCTGCAGGCCTATCCGTTCAAGATGACGCCGGTGAACATGGCCAAGCACCGGAACAATCCGAACATGCCGTTCTGGAAGATGATCAAGGAAGGCTATGATCATTTCGAGGTGACGCGGCAGGAGCCGAAGGTCGATTTCTGCGAGAAGAAATACGTGTTCGACGCGGCCAAGCCGGCCGATGCCAAGCGCGATCCCATATTCGATGCTTCCGCAAAATGCCCGGCCTATGTGATCCCCGAGGAGATCGCGAGCGCCGTGCGCGAGAAGCAGGCCAAGGACGAGGCCGAATACGCCAAGCTCGTCGCCAAGGGCACGCCGGTGGCGCGCATGAACACCGGCATCGACGGCGGCATGAACAAGATCTTTGCCGCCAAGATTCCGGAAGGCTCGACCGGCCTGTCCGAGAGCGCCGAAGGCACCACCTTGCAGATGCTGGCGATGGCGAAGGCGCCGGGCACGATCCCCGGCCACGTCAATCCGCCCAAGCCGAACCTCGATGCGGTGGCGTCCGCGCCCGCGCCGCAGGAAGAGCCGGTCGTTGCCGTAGCCGCGCCCGCGACCAACACGCGCGTCGCCGCGGCCGAAAAATCCGGCGGCGGCTTCTTCTCCAACCTCGGCCGCAAGATGGGCCTCGGCTCCGCCGACACGACGGCGACGACGACACCACCGCCGCAAGCCACTGCGTCCGTCGCCCCGGCCGCGACGTCCACGACGCCGACCACCGCAGCGTCAAGGCTGAAGGCTGCCGTGACCCGCTTCGTGCCGGGCCACGACAAGTCCAAGGAAGCGGTGAAGGATGCAGCAAAGGACGCGCCGAAGCCGGCGGTTGCCGCGGCCAAGCCCGCCGAGGCGCCGAAGCCGCAGCCCGACACGCGGCTCGCCCAGACGCGTCCGGCGCTGAAGCCGTCGGTGAGCGATGGGGCGGCCGACAGCACGCAGATGGCCGGCGCAGCACCCGTGGTGTCGTCGAACTCCTTTGAGAGCCGGTTCGGGGCGGTGAAGTAAAGCCGCCGCGCCTTTCTCACGTGAAACGCCCTCAGCCATCATCGCCGTGTCGTGCGCAACCGCGCATGAGGGCGGGCAATCCGGTATTCCAGCGAAAGTTGTGATTAAGCCGAGAAGCTGCGGCACACTGGGGCGCCGGTCGAGCCGAGCGACGACAGTGGAGAGCGAGGCGCTATCGTCGCGCCTCGCAAACGCATTCAGCCCTTACGCGTACCGCCCGTGGCAGTGCTTATACTTCTTGCCACTGCCGCACGGGCAATCCTCGTTGCGGCCGACCTTGCCCCAGCTCGCCGGGTTCTTCGGGTCGCGCAGCGCTGCGTCGGTGGCCTGCGGGGCGAGGGTGACGCTGGCGAGCGCCATTTCGTCTTCGCCGGTGTTCGGATCGAACTTGTGCGCTTCCATCGCGGGCAGCATCGGGGCTTCCTGCTCCGGCGGGACGATCTCGACGCGCATCAGCTGCGCCGTGACGGCCTCGCGCAAATGCGCGCTCATCTCCTGGAAGAGGTTGAAGGCCTCGGTCTTGTACTCCTGCAACGGATCGCGCTGGCCGTAACCGCGCAGGCCAATGACTTGGCGGAGGTGGTCGAGCATGATCAGATGCTCGCGCCAGAGATGGTCCAGCGTCTGCAGCAGAATGGTCTTCTCGACGTAACGCATCACGTCGGGACCCCATTGCGCGACCTTGGCCGCCATGTGCTCGTCGGCGCGGTTTTCGATGCGGGTGAGCAGCTCCTCGTCGGCGATACCCTCTTCCTTGGCCCAGTCGTCGACGGGAAGGTCGAGATCGAGCACACGCTTCAGCTCTTCCTTGAGCCCGGCTGTGTCCCACTGCTCGGCATAGGCATGCTCGGGCACGTGCTTGGTGACGAGGTCCTCGATGAAGGCGTGGCGCATGTCTGCGACGGTCTCGGCGACGCTCTCGTCCTTCATCAGCTCGACGCGCTGGTCGAAGATCACCTTGCGCTGGTCGTTCTGGACGTTGTCGAACTTGAGCAGGTTCTTGCGGATGTCGAAGTTGCGCGCCTCGACCTTCTGCTGCGCCTTCTCCAGCGCCTTGTTGATCCAGGGATGGATGATGGCCTCGCCCTCCTGCAGGCCGAGACGCTGCAGCATGCTGTCGAGACGATCCGAGCCGAAAATGCGCATCAGATCGTCTTCCAGCGACAGGAAGAACTTCGAGCGGCCGGGGTCGCCCTGACGGCCGGAGCGGCCGCGCAGCTGGTTGTCGATGCGGCGGGATTCGTGGCGCTCGGAGCCGATGATGTAGAGGCCGCCCGGCTTCTTCACGGTTTTGGCGGGCTTTGAACCCTTCGCCGGCTCGACCTCGACGGTCTCTTCCGCCTTCAGCACGATGTCGCGGAAGCGCTCGATGTCGGCCTTGATCTGCTCGATCTTCTTCGCCTTCTCTGCCTCGTCGGTGATGCCGGCGGTCTCCTGCTGGAGACGCATCTCGAGCGAGCCGCCGAGCTTGATGTCGGTGCCGCGGCCGGCCATGTTGGTCGCGATCGTGATCGCGCCGGGCACGCCCGCTTCCGCGACGATATAGGCTTCCTGCTCGTGGAAGCGCGCATTCAGCACCGCGAACAGTTTTGCCGGCTTGCCGGCGCGGGCGGCGGCGTAGAGCTTGTCGAGCGCGTGCTCCTTGCCGAAGTCGATCTGCTTGTAGCCGTTCGATTTGAGGAATTCGGCGAGCACTTCCGATTTTTCAATCGACGCCGTGCCGACCAGCACCGGCTGCAGCCGCGCGTTCGCCCGCTCGATCTCGGCGAGGATCGCCTGGTACTTTTCCTTCTGCGTCCTGTAGACCTCGTCGTCTTCGTCAAGACGCGCCACAGGCAGGTTGGTCGGGATCTCCACGACCTCGAGCTTGTAGATGTCGAACAGCTCGTCGGCTTCGGTCGCGGCCGTGCCGGTCATGCCGGCCAGCTTCTCATACATGCGGAAATAGTTCTGGAAGGTGATCGAGGCCAGCGTCTGGTTCTCGGGCTGGACCTGGACGTGCTCCTTGGCCTCCAGCGCCTGATGCAGGCCTTCGGAATAGCGCCGGCCCGGCATCATGCGTCCGGTGAACTCGTCGATGATGACGACCTCGTCGTCGCGGACGATGTAGTCCTTGTCGCGGGTGAACAGCGTGTGGGCGCGCAGCGCCTGGTTGATGTGGTGCACGACGGAGACGTTCTCGACGTCGTAGAGCGACTCGCCCTTGAGCTGGCCGGCGTCGCGCAGCAAGGTCTCGATCTTCTCCATGCCGGCTTCGGTCAGCGTCACGGTGCGCTGCTTCTCGTCGACGTCGTAGTCGGACTTGTCGAGCTTCGGCAGGAAACCATCGATGGTGTTGTAGAAATCAGAGCGGTCGTCGAGCGGGCCGGAGATGATCAGCGGCGTGCGCGCCTCGTCGATCAGGATGGAGTCGACTTCGTCGACGATGGCGTAGAAGTGCGGCCGCTGGACCATGTCGTCGAGCCGGTACTTCATGTTGTCGCGCAGATAGTCGAAGCCGTATTCGTTGTTGGTGCCGTAGGTAATGTCGCAGGCATAGGCCGCCTTGCGCTCGGAATCGTCGAGGCCGTGCACGATGACGCCGGTGGTCAGGCCGAGGAAGCCATAGATCTGGCCCATCCAGCCGGAGTCGCGGCGGGCGAGGTAGTCGTTGACGGTGACGACGTGAACGCCCTTGCCGGCGAGCGCGTTGAGGTAGACCGCGAGCGTCGCCACCAGCGTCTTGCCTTCGCCGGTCTTCATCTCGGCAATGTCGCCCTCGTGCAGCACCATGCCGCCGATCAGCTGGACGTCGAAATGGCGCTGGCCGAGCGTGCGCTTGGCGGCCTCGCGCACGGTGGCGAAGGCGGGCACCAGCAGGTCGTCGAGCGTCTTGCCCTCGGCGAGCTGTTTCTTGAATTCGGCGGTGCGGGCCTTGAGTTCCTCGTCCGAGAGCTTGATGAGCTCGGGCTCCAGCGCGTTGATCGCGTTGACGCGGGACTGATATCCCTTCACCCGCCTATCGTTGGAGGAGCCGAAAAATTTGCGGGCGAGCGCGCCGATCATGACCAGTTCCTGTGTTCGCGATTTAACCGCGTGGCAGCCGAAATGTTGTCACCCACCTGCCTATCAACTCACCGTGACGCTTTATGGCGCCAGAGCCCGGACTGCGGGGGGTCGTCCGCCATATGGGTGGGAATTGGGCAAGTCAGGGTTCAACGGCCAAAAACGCAGCAAAATAAACGCCATCGCCATGGACGCGACCGGGCAGAGATATGGCCGGCCCCTAGCCTTGTCAACGGCGGCCGCATTGCGGCCAATTCATCAAATTGACAGACTTTTCGCGTTGCAAAGCCCCCCTGAATTGGGCGAGTGTCCGCCCCGCTCGAGCAGCCCCCTGCTTCAACAAAAGGATTTTCCATGACCACCTCGTTCCCGGTAACCACCGGCCAGCGTTTCCGCCATGCCTCCGCCCTGGCTGGATGCCTCGCTCTGGCGCTGTCCCTGGCGCTTCCGGGCCCGTTGCGGGCCGCCGACGATCCGGTGCTGGCGAAGGTCAATGGCGCGGAGATCAAGAAGAGCGACGTCGCCATGGCCGAGGAGGAGCTCGGGCCGAGCCTCGCCCAGATGGACCCAGCGACCAAGGACGAGAATGTGCTGTCGTTCCTGATCGACATGAAGATCGTCAGCAAGGCTGCCGAGGACAAGAAGATCGGCGACAGCGAGGAGTTCAAGAAGCGCCTGGCGTTCGCCCGCAACCGCCTGCTGATGGACGGCCTGCTCGCCAACGAGGGCAAGGCCGCCACCACCCCCGACGCCATGAAGAAGGTCTATGAGGAGGCCTCCAAGCAGATCACCGGCGAGCAGGAGGTGCGTGCCCGCCACATCCTGGTGGAGACCGAGGACGAGGCCAAGGCGGTGAAGGCCGAGCTCGACAAGGGCGCCGACTTTGCCGAGCTCGCCAAGAAGAAGTCCAAGGATCCGGGCTCCGCCGACGGCGGCGATCTCGGCTTCTTCACCAAGGAGCAGATGGTGCCGGAATTCTCGGCGGTGGCCTTCGCGCTGGAGCCCGGCAAGATTTCCGACCCCGTGAAGTCGCAGTTCGGCTGGCACATCATCAAGGTCGAGGAAAAGCGCAATCGCAAGGCGCCGGAGTTCGAGCAGGTCAAGCCCCAGATCGAGAACTACGTCACCCGCAAGGCCCAGGCCGATTACGTCGCCAAGCTGCGCGCGGACGCCAAGGTCGAGCGGATGGACCAGGCCGACGCCTCCAAGGACGCCAAATCGGACGCGAAGCCGGCCGACGCGGCCAAGCCGTCCGACAGCAAGATGGCGCCGCCTGCAAAGAAGTAGGACCGCGAAGAAGTAAGAATTCGCTGTCACTTCTGGGACGCCAATAGTATCTAACGTCGCAATGGCCGGGCATCGCCCGGCCATCTGCATGTTCAGACCTCATCAAGGCGCCCATGATGTCCTCAGCCGTCTCTCCCCTCGCCCCGAAGAACGTTCCCGACATGCCCACCATTGCGGGCGTCCGCCTCGCGACGGCCGAGGCCGGTATCCGCTACAAGAACCGCACCGACGTCCTGCTGGCAATGATGGACAAGGGCACCGCGGTCGCCGGCGTCTTCACCAAATCGAAGTGCCCGTCAGCGCCGGTCGAATGGTGCCGCGCCAAGCTGAAGGGCGGCAAGGCGCGCGCGCTGGTCGTCAATTCCGGCAATGCCAATGCCTTCACCGGCAAGACCGGCCGCGCCTCCACCGCGTTGACCGCCAAGATCGCGGCCAAGGCGGTCGGCTGCAGCGAGAGCGAAATCTTCCTGGCCTCGACCGGCGTAATCGGCGAGCCCCTGGATGCGACCAAGTTCGACGGCGTGCTGGGGCGCCTCGCCGAGGCCGCCGAGCCCGGCGACTATCTCGCCGCCGCCAAGGCGATCATGACCACCGACACCTTCCCCAAGATCGCGACCGCGACGGTCAAGCTCGGCAAGGCCAAGGTCACCATCAACGGCATGGCCAAGGGCGCCGGCATGATCGCGCCCGACATGGCGACGATGCTGTCCTTCATCTTCACCGACGCGCCGATCGCGCCGGCCGCGCTGCAGGCGCTGCTCAAGGCCGGCGTCGAGGACACGTTCAACGCGGTGACGATCGACGGCGACACCTCGACCTCCGATACGCTGCTGGCGTTCGCCACCGGCGCTGCCGCCGCGCACGGCGCGCCGAAGATCAGCCGCGCCAGCGACCCGCGCCTGAAAGCGTTCGCCAAGGCGTTCAACCAGATCCTCGCCAACCTGTCCGAGCAGGTGGCCCGCGACGGCGAAGGCGCGCGCAAGCTGGTCGAGATCACGGTCGAGGGCGCCAAGACCAAGGCGTCCGCGCGCAAAATTGCGATGTCGATCGCCAACTCGCCGCTGGTCAAGACCGCGATCGCCGGCGAGGACGCCAATTGGGGCCGCGTGGTGATGGCGGTCGGCAAGGCCGGCGAGCCGGCCGACCGCGACAAGCTCTCGATCGCCTTCAACGGCATCCGCGTCGCCAAGAGCGGCGCGCGCGATCCTAATTACGACGAGGCGCAGGTGTCAGAGGCGATGAAGGCCCCGGAGATCGCGATCAAGGTCTCGCTCGGCCTCGGCAAGGGCCGCGACCGTGTGCTGACCTGCGATCTCACCAAGGAGTATGTCGCGATCAACGGCGATTACAGGTCGTAGGGCATGGCCGAGCTCAAGCTCACCCTTGTCGTGGCCTGTGCGCTTGTGGACGCCGACAAGCGCGTCCTGATCGCACAGCGCCCTGAGGGCAAGCCGCTGGCGGGCTTATGGGAATTTCCCGGCGGCAAGCTCGAGGCGGGCGAGCGGCCGGAACAGAGCCTGATCCGCGAGCTCCACGAGGAGCTCGGCATCACTGTTGCCGAGCCCTGCCTGGCCCCGCTCACTTTCGCGAGCTACGGCTACGAGACCTTTCATCTGTTGATGCCGCTGTACATCTGCCGGCGCTGGGAGGGCATGGTGGAGGCGCGCGAGGGCCAGAATCTGGCCTGGGTCCGCGCCAACAGACTGCGCGACTACCCGATGCCGCCGGCGGATATTCCGCTGATCCCGCATCTGATTGATTTGCTGATGTGAGATCAGTGTGCCCCGGACGCAGCGCAGCGCTCTTGCGGTGCGCTGCAGAGCCGGGGCCCTGCTTTCGGCAGGCTGGGTCCCGGCTCTACACAGCAGCGTAAGAACGCTGCTGCGCGTCCGGGACACACGTCACTTTCTCCCCGTCTTCTTCACCGCCTCCGCGAGACTCGCCTTCGCCGAACCCGGCTTCAACGGCTGCTGCTGGCTCGCATGCGGCGCCCAGCCTGAGAGCCAGATGATGTCGAACGTCGCGCGGATGCGGCCGTCGGCATCGGCAAAGCGATCGGCGTAGATTTCGGCCATGCGCAGCAGTGTCGCGCGACGGCTCGGCGCGCGGCGCCGCTCGAGCAGCATATTGGCCGCGCCCATGCGCCGGAGATCCTGCATCAGCGCGAACGCATTGGCATAGCGCACCACGACGCGGTCGACATCGGTCACCGGCAGCGCAAAGCCCGCCCGCTGCAACAGCGCGCCGATGTCACGCAGATCGGCAAATGGCGCCACGCGCGGCGATACGCCGCCTTCGCATTCGGCCTCCGCCGCGGCAAAGGCCTGCCGCAGCTCGGTCAGGCTGTCGCCGCCGATCATCGCGGCGAGCAGCAGCCCGTCCGGCTTCAGCGCCCGGCGGATTTGCGCCAGTACGCCCGGCAGGTCGTTGACGAATTGCAGTGCCAGCGCGGAGACGACGAGATCGAGGCTTTCCGGCGCGAAGGGCAATTTCTCCGAGCCTGCCGCATCGAGCGCGATCCGTTCGATGGACGGAAGCCGCGTGCGCAGCCCCGCGAGCCCTTCACCGGGTGTCCAGAGATCGGCCGGGGCGTGAAACGCGCGCATCACCGCGGCCAGCCGGTCGGACATGTCCTCGGCGACGCGATCAAGCAAAAAGGTCGCCGCGCCCTGCGCCCGCGCGCGGTGCTGCCGCGCAAGCAGCAAGGCACGATCGAACAAAGCGGGCGGGGTTTGCGGGGGCTGGGCCATGCCGCTGGTTACGCCGATCCAAGTCGGTCTGGCAATCGCTCTCGTGTCCCGGACGCGGTGCGGCACGCAGTGACGCTCCGCAGAGCCGGGACCCATGTCTCGGCGCACACAGGTTCTGGGCCCCGGCTCTGCAGCGCACCGCTACGCGCTGCGCAGCGTCCGGGGCACGAGAGCGTGGCTTGAGCCCCCGCAAACAGAGCGCTAGCCTCCTTCGATGGAAGCCGACGCCGCCCCCACCCGTTCCCTCTCCGCGCCGCTGCGGGCCGCATGGACGGCCGGCCGCCATGTGCTGGTGCGGGCGACACGGCTGGCGCTCGACATTGCGCTGCCGACGCTGTGCGTGTCCTGCCGCGAGCCGGTCGACGGCGAAGGCGTGTGCGCGGCCTGCTGGGCAAAGCTGTCGTTCATCGAGCGGCCCTATTGCCCGCGGCTCGGCATTCCCTTTGTCTATGATCCCGGCCCCGAGATGCTGTCGATGGAGGCGATCGCGAGCCCGCCGGCTTACCAGCGGGCGCGTGCAGCGGTGCGTTACGACGACATCGCGCGCACGCTGGTGCATGCGCTGAAATACCAGGACCGCACCGATCTGGCGCCGGCCATGGGCCGCTGGATGGCGCGCGCCGGCGGCGAGCTGCTCGCCGGCGCCGACATGCTGGTGCCGGTGCCCCTGCATTGGCGGCGGGCCTGGCGCCGCCGCTACAATCAGTCCGGCGCGCTGGCGCGCATCATCGAACGGCAGAGCGGGGTCAAGGTCCGCGGCGAGGTGCTGCGCCGGGTGCGCGCCACCGAGCAGCAGATCGGCCTGTCGCGGGCTCAGCGCGCTACCAATGTGCAGGGCGCATTCCAGGTATCCGCCGACCGTCAGGCGGAAATCCAGGGCCGCCGCATCATCCTGATCGACGACGTCCTGACCACGGGTGCGACGCTGGAGGCCTGTGCGCGGGCCCTGCTCCGCGCCAAGGCGGCCCAGGTCGACGTGCTGGTCTTTGCCCGGGTTGTCGAGAGCGGCCCCCGTCCCATATAATTCAATGAATTCATGAATTGAGAGCGCTGGACGAGATGACCGCTGCTGTCGAGATCTATACCAGGCCGGGATGCGGCTATTGTTCCGCCGCGCGGTCGCTGCTGACCCGCAAGAAGGCCAGCTTCACCGAGTTCGATATCGCCAAGAACCCGTCTTGGCGCCAGGAGATGTACGACCGCGCCGGCGCGGGCTCCACGTTCCCGCAGATCTGGATCGGCGGAACCCATGTCGGCGGCTGCGACGAACTTTACGCGCTGGATCGCGAGGGCAAGCTCGATGGCCTGCTCGAAAGCGTGAAGGCGGTGTCATGAGCCAGACTCAAGCTCAAGACAGGACCTTCACCGCCGCGATGGTGCAGATGCGCACCGGCCTGCTCCCGGGGCCGAGCCTCGAGCAGGCGACGAAACTGATCCGTGAGGCGGCGGCCAACGGCGCCGACTACGTGCAGACGCCCGAAGTCAGCAACATCATGCAGCTGAACCGCAAGGCGCTGTTCGAGCATCTGCAGAGCGAAGAGGATGACGCCTCGCTGAAGGCCTATCGCGCACTTGCCGCTGAGCTCGGAATTCACATCCATGTCGGCTCGCTGGCGCTGCGCTTCTCGCCGGAGAAGGCGGTCAACCGCTCGTTCCTGATCGGGCCCGAGGGCACCGTGCTCGCGAGCTACGACAAGATCCACATGTTCGACATCGAGCTGCCGGACGGCGAGAGCTATCGCGAATCCGCCAATTACCAGCCCGGCGAGACCGCCGTGATCTCCGACCTGCCCTGGGGCCGCGTCGGCCTCACGATCTGCTACGATGTGCGCTTCCCCGCGCTCTATCGCGCCCTGGCCGAGAGCGGCGCCTCTTTCATCACGGTGCCGTCGGCCTTCACCCGCAAGACCGGGGAAGCACATTGGCACGTGCTGCTGCGCGCACGCGCGATCGAGACCGGCTGCTTCATTTTTGCCGCCGCGCAGGCCGGCCTGCACGAGAACAAGCGCGAGACCTACGGTCATTCGCTGATCATCGATCCCTGGGGCGAGATCCTCGCCGAGGGCGATGTCGAGCCCGGCATCATCATGGCCAGAATCGATCCGACCAAGGTCGAGACCGCGCGCCGGGCGATCCCCTCGCTCCAGCACGGCCGCCGCTTCGGCGTCGCCGACCCGAAAGCGGGGCCGGATCACCTGCACCTCGTGCGGGGATCGGTATGATCCGCTACGCACTGCACTGCGACCGCGGCCACGATTTCGAAAGCTGGTTCCAGAGCTCGTCGGCCTATGATTCCCAGGTGAAGCGCAAGCTGGTGACCTGCCCGATCTGCGGCTCGGCCAAGGTCGACAAGGCGATCATGGCCCCGCGCATCGCAAGCAAGAAGGGTCGCGCGACGCCGCTGCCCGAGCCGGCCACGACCGCCGCGCCCGAAGCTGCGGCAGCCGGATCGACCTCGCTGATGATGGCGCAGGAGCGCGAGCTGCGCGCCAAGCTGAAAGAGCTGCGCGACCACATCGTCAAGAACGCCGACAATGTCGGCGAGCGTTTTGCCAACGAAGCGCGCGCGATGCATTACGGCGACAAGGAGCACCGCCCGATCTATGGCGAGGCTTCGCCCGACGAGGCGAAGTCGCTGATCGACGAAGGCATCGAGGTCTCGCCGCTGCCGACGCTGCCGGAAGACCGGAATTAAACTCCGACCAGCAGCGCGACACCGACCACAATCAGCACGATGCCAAAAATCTCGCGCGGCGCGATCGGCTGCTTGAACGAGTAATACGCCACGGCTTGCGCGAACAGCACCTCGACCAGCGCGAGCGTGCGGACATTGGCCGCGGCCGTCAGCGCGAAGGCCAGGAACCAGAATTGCGAGGCGAAGGCGCCCGTGAAGCCCGCCAGCATCGACGGCCGCCACATCGCGAGGATACCCTGCAGAACCTTTGGCGCGCGCCAGAGCAAATAAATCGTCAGCACCAGCGTCTGCACGAACAGGCCGAGCACCAGCGTGAACGAGGCCGAGGTCACGAAGGAGACGCCGGGGACGTTGATGATCGCACCGCGAAAACCAACCGCAGACAGCGCGAAGGCCGCTGCGGCGACGAGGCCGGTGATGGTCGGCTTCAGCTCGGCAAAACTCTTCTCGCCGCCGGGCCGCAGCGCGGTGATGACGACGCCGACCGTGGCAATCACGATCGCCAGCACTTTCAGCCAGGTCAGGTGATCGCCGAGGAAGACAAAGCCGAAGATCGCGGTCTGGATCGCCTCGGTCTTGAGGTAGGCCGTCGTCACCACGAACGAGCGGTCGTTCATCGCGAGCAGCATCAAGCCGGTCGCGACGATCTGGCTCAGCGCGCCCAGCAGCAGCCATGGCCAGAACACGGTCGGCGGCAAGCCGAGATGATCGCCGGTCGCCGCCAGCACAACGGCCAGAAACAGCAGCGAGAACGGGAAGCCGAATAGAAAGCGGATATTGGTCGCGCCCCATGTCCCCAGCGGCTTCGTCAACGACCGCTGCATCGCATTGCGCGCGACCTGGCCGAGCGCTGCAATGACGGTGAAGGGAATCCAGAGGCTGGCGATAGTGAACATGGGATGAAAACGGGCGGAGGGCTGAAGACGTCGGCCAACCTGCCGCTAGCGGCGAAGCAGGTCAATCACGCCCACGTCATAGGAGCGATGCTCGCGCCTCGCTCACTCGCCCCTCATAGCATCCGTTCCGCCACCACCATGTAGTTCACGTCCATATCCGACGAGAGCGTCCATTTGTCGGCGAAGGGCGAGTAGACGACGCCGGTCTGCTCGGTGATGACGAGGCGGTTGTCGAGCAGGTATTTGGTCAGCTCGTCGGGGGTGACGAACTTGTTCCACTCATGGGTGCCGCGCGGCAGCCAGCGCAGGACGTATTCGGCGCCGACGATGGCGAGCGCGAAGCTCTTCCAGTTCCGGTTCAGGGTCGAGACCACCATCAGGCCGTTCGGCTTCAGCATCGCGGCGCAGCGCTTGAGGAAGACGCCGACGTCGACGACATGCTCGACCACCTCCATCGCCAGCACGATGTCGAAGCGCTCGCGGGGGTCGATCTCCTCCACCGTGGTGCAGCGATAGTCGATCGCAAGATGGCTCTTGTCGGCATGCAGCTTCGCAGCCGCGATGTTGCTGGCCGAGGGGTCGACGCCGATGACCTGCGCGCCGAGGCGCGACAGCGGCTCGCACAACAAGCCGGCGCCACAGCCGATGTCGAGCAGGCGCAGGCCGCCGAGACAGTTGAGGCTGCGCACATTGCGCTCGAACTTGCGGCAGGCGGCGTCGCGGATGTAGCCGAGCCGCAGCGGGTTGATCCGGTGCAGCGGCGCCATCTTGCCCTTGGGGTCCCACCACTCGGCCGAGAGTTTTGAGAATTTCGCGATCTCGGCGGCGTCGACAGTCGAGCCCGGCTGGGCGGTGGCGGTTGCGGAGGTATTTTGCTGCATGCTCATGCTTACGCGCGGTCCTACCGCGTGGTGATCGAACTACGGAAGGCGAGCGGCGAGGCGATGGTCCTGATCGTCTCGACCCCCTCGCCCACGCCGCGAATCGTCACGTCGCCGTAGTTGAGAATACGTCCAGGAATGGTCTGATCGACGTCGACGCTCTCGACCTTGTCCAGCGCCATCTCGAAGGTGCGGCGCTTGATGAACCCGGTCTTGTGCACGACCCTGAGGTTCGTGACGTCGGTCTCGGTGGTGAAGCGATGGAACCAGCCCTTCACGGTCCAGAACAGGGCCGCCAGCGCGACCAGCGCTGAGCCGATGAGACACAGCATCACGAGCCCATCGGCCGTGGCCTGCCGTGACAGGACCAGCAGGACCAGAGCCAAGATCCAGGCCACGATGGCCGGAAAATAGAAAATCCAGTGCGCATTGGTCGAATACAGCACCTTCTCGCCGGGCTGAAGAATCTCGTCGATATAGCGCGCCATGATCCCGGTTAACCCATTACCCCCGCACCCTGCCCCCGCAGGAACCCGCTTGCCCCCGGCGCCGCCGCTATGTATACGCGCGGTCGGTGTCCGCGAGGCTCCGTCCAGTGCGGCCACCATACTGATCCTTATGAGGGAATGCACGCGTCGTCATGAGCCGCCTCGTGATGAAATTCGGCGGCACATCCGTCGCCAATATCGAACGCATCCGCAACGTCGCACGCCATGTGAAGCGTGAGGTCGACGCCGGCCATGAAGTGGCCGTGGTCGTCTCGGCGATGTCCGGAAAGACCAACGAGCTGGTGGCCTGGTGCACCGAGGCCTCGCCGATGCACGATGCGCGCGAATACGACGCCGTGGTCGCCTCGGGCGAGCAGGTGACGTCGGGTCTGCTCGCCATCGTGCTTCAGGGCATGGGCATCCAGGCCCGCTCCTGGCAGGGCTGGCAGATCCCGATCAAGACCAGCGACGCCCATGCCTCGGCGCGGATCGAGGACATCGACGGCAGTGAGATCATCAAGCGCTTCCGGGAGCACAAGGAAGTCGCTGTCATCGCCGGCTTCCAGGGCATCGACCCCGAAACGAACCGCATCACCACGCTTGGCCGCGGCGGCTCGGACACCTCGGCCGTGGCGGTCGCCGCTGCCGTCAAGGCGGATCGCTGCGACATCTACACCGACGTCGACGGCGTCTACACCACTGACCCGCGAATCGTGCCGAAGGCCAAGAGGCTCGACAAGATCGCATTCGAAGACATGCTGGAACTGGCTTCGCAGGGCGCCAAGGTGCTCCAGGTGCGCTCGGTGGAACTCGGCATGGTCCATAACATGCCGATCTTCGTCCGCTCGAGCTTCGACAAGCCCGAGGATATCGACCCGCATGCCAACCAGCCGCCCGGCACGCTGATCTGCAGCGAGGAGGAGATCATGGAAAGCCACGTCGTCACCGGCATCGCCTTTTCGAAGGACGAGGCCCAGATCTCGGTGCGCCAGATCGAGGACAAGCCGGGCGTTGCGGCGTCGATCTTCGGCCCGCTGGCGGATGCCAACATCAACGTCGACATGATCGTGCAAAACGTCTCCGAGGACGGCAAGACCACCGACCTCACCTTCACGGTGCCGGCGGCCGACTACGGCCGCGCCAAGGACACGATCACCGCCGCCAAGGGCAAGATCGGTTATGCAAGGCTGGATACAGCCACCGACGTCGCCAAGATCTCGGTGATCGGCAGCGGCATGCGCAGCCATGCCGGCGTCGCCGCCCAGGCGTTCTCGGCCCTCGCGGGGCGGAATATCAACATCCGGGCCATCACAACCTCCGAGATCAAGTTCTCGGTTTTGATCGACACGGCCTATACCGAGCTTGCGGTGCGCACCTTGCACACGCTTTACGGCCTGGATCAGGGCTGAAGCGCGCCCCGTCATCGCGCTTCAGATTTGTTGTTTGAGCCTGATCGTTCCGGAAAACCGCTTCGCCCTTTTGCGGGCCATGCTTGGACTAATTTTCTCTTAGCGGTCGCAGCAAACGCGAAGGTGTACACACCTTCGCGTCTGGCAGGCGTTTTGCTTGGCAAAACAAGCCTCAATTCGCTATACGGCGGACAGGGCGGGCTGCCACAGACTGTGCCCCAGTCGAGGCGGCGCTGATTCGGCTCAGGTAGGCAGCCTGGGCCGTTGCCGGATAAGCAAATTCGTTGTTTTTCTGGATTTCGGGCGAGCCGCCGGGCACCTTTCGGGCCCGGCTGACGGAGGAGATTGACGGTTCATGCGGAGCGCGTCGGGAGGTCCCCGCGTCTTGTTGAGACGGCTCCGCGAAACCATGGCGGAGCAGGTCTCGGCCCAGGAGCGGCTGGACAAGATCGTGGTGCTGATCGCCGCCAACATGGTGGCCGAGGTGTGCTCGGTCTATGTGCTGCGCGTCGACAACACGCTCGAGCTCTACGCTACCGAAGGCCTCAACCGCGAGGCCGTGCACCATACCGTGCTTAGCGCCCATGAGGGCCTGGTCGGCCTCGTCGCCAGCGAGGCGACCCCCCTCAACTTGAGCGATGCGCAGAGTCATCCGGCCTTCTCGTTTCGCCCCGAGACCGGCGAAGAAATCTACCACTCCTTCCTCGGCGTGCCGATTCTGCGCGCCGGCAACACGCTCGGCGTGCTGGTGGTGCAGAACCGCGCCAAGCGCAACTATGTCGAGGAGGAGCTCGAGGCGCTGCAGACCACCGCCATGGTACTGGCGGAGCTGATCGCCTCCGGTGAATTGTCTGCGCTGGCGCAGCCGGGCCTGGAGCCCGCCGCGCGGCATTCCGCGCAGAAGGTCGGTGCCATCCTGTCGGAAGGCATCGCGCTCGGCCATGTCGTGCTGCATGAGCCGCGCGTCGTCATCAAGGACTACATCGCGGAAGACCTGCCGAAGGAAATCAAGCGGCTCGACACCGCGCTCGCCAAGCTCCGCGCCGATCTCGACCGCATGCTGGAGCGCGGCGATGTCGCCGAGGGCGGCGAGCACCGCGAGGTGCTGGAAGCCTACCGCATGTTCGCCAACGACCAGGGCTGGTCGCACAAGCTGCACGAGGCGGTCGCCACCGGCCTCACCGCGGAGGCCGCCGTCGAGCGCGTGCAGTCCGACACCCGTGCGCGCATGCTGCGCTCGACCGATCCCTATTTGCGCGACCGGCTGCACGACCTCGAGGATCTCGGCTACCGCCTGATGCGGCAGCTGGTCGGCCAGGATCACGCGCCGTCACGCGAGCAACTGCCCGATAACGCCATCGTCATCGCGCGCGCCATGGGTCCGGCGGCGCTGCTCGATTACGACCGCAAGCGCCTGCGCGGCATCGTGCTCGAGGAAGGCACCGCCAACTCCCACGTCTCGATCGTGGCGCGCGCGCTCGGCATTCCCGCGGTCGGCGAGGTCCCGAATGCGCCCGGCATTGCCGATCCCGGCGATGCCATCATCGTCGACGGCACCTCCGGCTCGATCTATGTGCGCCCGTCGCAGGAGGTCGAAGCGGCCTTCGCCGAGCGCGTGCGCTTCCGCGCCCGCCGCCAGGCGCAATATCTCGCGCTGCGCGACCGTCCCTGCGTCACCAAGGACGGCCAGAAGGTCGAGCTGATGATCAACGCAGGGCTCGCGATCGACCTGCCGCACATCGAGGACACCGGTAGCGCCGGTATCGGCCTGTTCCGCACCGAGCTGCAATTCATGGTCGGACAGAGCCTGCCGCGCACCAGCGACCAGCTCGCACTCTATCGCACCGTGCTGGACGCGGCGGGCAGCAAGCCCGTCACCTTCCGCACCCTCGATATCGGCGGCGACAAGGCGCTGCCCTATATGGAAGCCGTGATCGAGGAGAACCCCGCGCTCGGCTGGCGCGCGATCCGGCTTGGACTGGACCGTCCGGGCCTGCTGCGCGGCCAGATCCGTGCGCTCTTGCGCGCCGGCGGCGGCCGTGCGTTGCGCATCATGTTCCCGATGATCTCGGAGGTGACCGAATTCGACGCGGCGAAGGCGCTGGTCGAGCGCGAACTGACTTACCTGCGCCAGCACGGCCACACGCTGCCGGAGCGCATCGACATCGGCACCATGGTCGAAGTCCCCGCCCTGCTCTACCAGCTCGACGAACTCCTGAGGAAGGTCGACTTCATCTCGGTCGGCTCCAACGATCTGTTCCAGTTCCTGTTCGCGGTCGATCGCGGCAATCCCAAGGTCTCCGAGCGTTTCGACACCATGTCGGCCCCCATTCTGCGCGCGCTGCGCGATATCGCGCGCAAATCGCAGGCCGCGCAGAAATCGCTGTCGCTGTGCGGCGAGATGGCCTCCAAACCGATCGGCGCGCTGGCGCTGATCGCGATGGGCTATCGCTCGCTGTCGCTGTCGGCGACCGCACTGGGGCCGGTCAAGGCGATGGTGATCGATCTCGATGCCAGGAAGGCCGAGACGATGCTCAACCCTCTGCTGGATGCGCCCGCCGGCAGCGTCTCGATCCGGCAGAAGCTGACGGAATTTGCCGAGGCCGAAGGCCTGGCGTTGTAGCGGGCCTGCCGCCGCTTTCCGCCGCCTCACCTCCTTCCGCCTCTTGAGACTGAACCGATGTCGTCACTCCCCGAAGCCAAACTGGACGTCCTGCTCGCGCATCACGCCTCGCTCGAGGCCGAATCGCTGGGACAGCTCGCCTCCGAGCGCTATGTGCAGATCACCCGCGAGCTCGCCGAACTCACGCCACTGATCGAGGCGGTGAAGGCTTATCGGTCTGCGGTCAAGGAGCTCGCCGACACCGAGACGCTGATCGCCGATCCCGCAACCGATGCCGAGATGCGCAGCATGGCGGAAAGCGAGCGCGACGAGCTGACGTCCCGGATCGAGGAGCTGGTCCAGAAGATCCGCGTCGCGCTGCTGCCCAAGGATGCCATGGACGATCGCAACGTCGTGCTGGAAATCCGCGCCGGCACCGGCGGCGACGAGGCTTCGCTGTTCGCCGGCGACCTGTTCCGCATGTACGAGCGCTTCGCCAGCTTGCAGGGCTGGAAGGTCGAGGTGATCTCGGCCAGCGAAGGCACGGTCGGCGGCTACAAGGAAATCATCGCGGAGGTGCAGGGCCGTGGCGCGTTCTCGAAGCTGAAGTTCGAATCCGGCGTGCACCGCGTGCAGCGCGTGCCCGATACGGAAACCCAAGGACGCATTCATACGTCCGCAGCGACCGTTGCAGTGCTGCCGGAGGTCGAGGATGTCGACGTCGACATCAAGAACGACGACCTCCGCATCGAGACCATGCGTGCGCAGGGCGCCGGCGGCCAGCACGTCAATAAGACGGAATCGGCGATCCGCATCACCCACATCCCGACCGGCATCGTGGTGATGATGCAGGACTCGCGCTCGCAGCATAAGAACCGCGCCTCAGCCATGAACATCCTGCGCTCGCGCATCTATGACGCCGAGCGCCAGCGCGTCGATGCTGCACGTTCGGCCGAGCGCAAGGAGAAGGTCGGCTCAGGCGACCGCTCTGAGCGGATCCGCACCTACAATTTCCCGCAAGGCCGCGTCACCGACCACCGCATCAACCTGACGCTCTACAAGCTGCCGCAGGTGATCGCGGGCGAGGCGCTGGGCGAGTTGATCGACGCGCTGACCACCGAGCACCAGGCAGCGCAACTCGCGGCGCAAGGCGCGGCGGCTTAAAGCTCGCGCCTCAACGCGCTTTTGGCCCGGAACGATCGCAGGATCTTGCCCAAAGCGGGCGCGGCGGCAGTCAGCTCGTCCAGATGAATGCGCGAGAGCGATCTCAGTTTCTGCTCGCCCTTGGCCGTCAGCTTGACTAGGACGCGACGCGCGTCCTCGGGATCGGCTTGCCGGCCGATCAGCTTCAGCTTCGCCATCCGATCCACCAGCTCCACTGCGGTGTGGTGTCGGATCAGGAGGAAGCGCGCGAGATCGCCGACGCTGGCGCCGTCCGGATCAGCCAATCCCTTGATCGCCAGCAGCGCCTGGTGCTGCTGCGCCGTCAATCCGGCGTTCTGGGCCGCGGCTTCGCTGAAGGCCAGGAAGGTTCGGAGCTGGTAGCGGAATTGCGCCAACGCCGCGTAGTCGGAGTCGCGCATGGTGCGGCTGTCTGAAGACCGTGCAGGCATTGTCGCCGCGGACCGTTGCGCCTTCTTCGCCTGAACCATGCGGTGCCGCCTCCGACCCTGCGCCCGGCGATGCGGGCGGCTTAGCCAAAAGTAGCAAGCAGCGGCCGCCGAACCAATCGGCGGGCGCCGCGGATGCACAAATATCGGCGCCTTGCGGCCGGCTATTCGAAGCTGGACAGCAGGATTTTGACGAGGATGACCTGAAACGCGATCGGGATGCGGACGCTCTTGCGCCGGATCGAGCGCTGGAGCGCGCTGACGATCTCCGCACTGCTGAGGGCACCCGTCGATGCATTGATGATCAGCTCGGACCACATCTGCGACAGCGAGCCGCCGGGCCGGATCACCGGCTTGATGGTCACGCCGCAGCCCTGCGCCCAGTCGACGATCTCCCGCATGGTGTGGGGACCGCAATTGCGTGCGGTCGCGAGGCGCTCGGCCGTCAGCGCGCGCAGCAATTCGCGCGAGGGCGACCAATTCCCCTTCGGCGGCTGCTCGCCGGTAAGCTCGACCGCGAGCTCCTTGAGGACGTTCTGGGCGCGGACGCTCAGGCGTTTCATCGGCACCGGCGCGCGCTTCGCCGGAACGGAGCCGACGGCCGGTCCGCGCTCGACGGCCGGCCGATTGTGCGGCTCGGGCATGCGGAAGGCATCGCCCGACTGCGGCGCCGTGCGCTGGTCGCCCGCCTCTCCGGCGGGCCGCACAGCCTCTTGCCGCTCCGCCTCCTGCGGCCAGGATCGCCGCTTCCGGGCACCTGCCACTGTCGTCTGCCGCGCCATGTCCCTCGCCGAACGCCAGCCTCGTACTCACAAAGACTAATATATATCGTCATACGACATGTTTTCACGACATAATTTTCGTCGTTCGACCAAAGGCGAAATTGACAGAAGGTCTTCACAAGCAATGCTTATGGCCAGGAACTACACGCGGATGTGACGTGCCCGGCGGGGGCAGGCCAAGCGAGGCCGGTTGCCGCCGGACAGGTCGTGTCTGGCCTGCAACCAAGAACGATGTTCGGAGGAAACGATCATGACTGACAAACTCGTCCGCCGCGGCCTCTCGCGCCGTGGCCTGCTCCAGACCACCGCAGGCCTGATCGGCGGCTCAGTGCTGCCCGCGCTGCCGGCATTCGCCGAGGACAAGCCGGCGATCGGCACCTATCCCGCGGGCGTATCGGGTTCCACCGCCTTCATCGGCATCTCGGTACCGCGCACCGGCACCTATGCCGTGCAGGGCGAGGACGAGCTCAAGGGCTATCAGCTCGCGATCGAGCACATCAACAGCGGTCACGATCTGATCAAGAAGATCTCGCCGAAGACCAGCAAGGGCGTGCTCGGCAAGGAGCTGAAGTTCGGCGTCGCGGATTCCGCGGCGAAGCCCAACGAGGCGGTGCAGGCGCAGCAGCGCTTCATCAGCGAGAACAAGGCGATCATGATCACCGGCGGCACGTCGAGCGCGGTCGCGGTCGCGCTCAACAAGCTCGCCCAGCGCGAGAAGGTGATCTTCGTGTGCGGCATCTCCGGCTCGAACGACACCACCGGCAAGGATTGCGTCCGCTACGGCTTCCGCCAGAACTTCTTCGGCCAGACCGCGGCCGCGGCGATCGGCCCGGTGATGGTGCGCGAGTTCGGCAAGGGCAAGAAGGCGGCGTATCTCACGCCGGACTACACCTACGGCCACACCGTCACCAAGTCGATGCAGGACTTCCTCGCCGCCGCCGGCTGGACCACCGTGACCAACCAGGTCGCGCCGCTCGGCGCGCCGGACTATTCCTCCTATTTGCTGAACGTCGCGAATTCCGGCGCCGACGTGCTCATCAATGTCAACTGGGGCCACGACGCGGTGCTGTCGACGCAGCAGGCCAAGCAGTTCGGCGTGCTCGACAAGATGAAGCTGGTGGTGCCCTATCAGGTGCCGTTCATCGCGCGCGAGACCGGCGGCCTGATGCAGGGCGTCTACGCCGCCACCGACTATTGGTGGACGATAGAGGACAAGTTCCCGCTGGCCAAGATGTTCAACGAGGCCTTCGAGAAGAAGTACGGCTACAAGCCGGAATGGGGCGCCGAGAACGCCTATGTCAGCTTCGCGCACTGGGCCCGCATGTGCGAGGAAGCCGGCAGCTTCAATCCGCCCGACGTGATCAAGGCCTATGAGAAGGGCGAGACCATCCCCTCGCTCGTCGGCGACGTGCATTACCGTCCCGAGGATCACCAGTGCGTCCGTCCTGTCATCATCGTCAAGGGCAAGCAGCAGAAGGACATGAAGAACAAGGAAGACTGGTACGACGTCGTCGAGATCGTCCCGGGCGAGGGCTTGATGCAGAAGCCGGACGCGTTCGGCTGCCATCTCGGCGACTACACCTGATCCCGCGCTAACCCCTGTGACGCCGCGGGCTGTACTCTGGTCCTGCGGCGTCGCCTTTTTTTGACGCGCGCTGCTGTCGCGTCGCAACGGCGACCATTGCATGATTAGTTGGCCCAATCTCGTTTCGCAGCTCTTCAATGGGCTCGCGCTCGGCGCGCTGCTCGCGCTGATCAGCTCCGGCCTGACCATCATCTACGGCACGCTCGGCGTGCTCAACCTCGCGCATGGCGCGATGTTCATGATCGGCGGCTATGCCGGCTTCGTCACCTACCAGTACACGGAATCGTTCGTCCTCGCCGTGATCGCGGGCTCGCTGTTCGTGATGCTGCTCGGGGTCGCGATGGAGCGCGTCATCATCCGCCATTTCTATCATCGCCCGCACGAGGATCAGCTGCTGGTGACGTTCGGGCTCGGCATCTGCTTCGTCGAGCTCGTGCGGCTGATCTTCTCGAGCCAGTCGCAGATCGTGCCGCCGCCGCCGCTGTTCCAGGGCATCACCAATCTCGGCTTCATGTTCTATCCGACCTACCGCCTCGCCGTGGTCGGCATCGTCGCGGTCGCGCTCGGCGCGCTGTTCCTGGTGCTGTACCGGACCCGCCTCGGCATGATCGTGCGCGCCGGCATCGAGGATTCGGTGATGGTCGATTCGCTCGGCATCAACGTCTACCGCGTCTTTATGGTGGTGTTCGGCATCGGCGCGGCAGCCGCCGGCTTTGCCGGCATCGTCAACGCACCGGTGGTGTCGCTGACCCCTGGCATCGGCGACGACATCCTGGTCCAGACCTTCGTGGTGGTGGTGATCGGCGGCGTCGGCTCGTTCCCCGGCGCGATCCTCGGCGGCTTGATCGCCGGCGAGATCATCAGCGTCACCTCCATGTTCAACCCCGGCTATGCCTATGTGATGCTGTTTGCGGCAATGACGCTCGTGCTCGTGGTGCGACCGCATGGCCTGCTCGGCGTCCAGGGCCGCGAGTAAGCGATCCCCTGATGCTCAAGCAACGCCCGTTCCTGATCGAGACCCTCACCGCGATCGGGTTGATCGCAGCGCCCTTCGTGCTGCCTCATCTCGGCTTCGCGCCCAACACCGTGAACCGGATCCTGGTCTGGGGCCTGTTCGGCCTCGGCTTCGACATCCTGTTCGGCTTCACCGGCCTTCTGTCGTTCGGCCAGTCCGCCTTCTACGGCACCGGCGGCTTCGTCGCCGCCTACCTTTTGACCCGCGCCGGCTTCGGCAACGTGCTCGGCGCGCTGGTCATCGGCATGATCGCGGCGGCCGCGACCGGCTACCTCATAGGCCTGATCGCGCTGCGCCGCACCGGCATCTACTTCGCGATGATCACGGTGGCGATCGCGGAAGTGTTCTTCTTCGTCGAGTTCAATCCGCTCTCCGACTTCACCGGCGGCGAGAACGGCCTGCCGGGCGTGCCGACGCCGAGCTTCAATCTCGGCTTCACCACCATCCACTTCACAAACGGCTGGTCGCTCTACCAGTTCATCGCGCTGTGCTACTTCATCGGCGTCATCATCGCGCTCAGGATCGTGCGGTCGCCGGTCGGAGCGATTCTGAGCGCGATCCGCGACAATCCGCTGCGCGCCACCGCGGTCGGCCACAACATCCACGGCTACAAGCTGACCGCCTTCGTGATCGCAGCCGCTTACGCAGGCTTTGCCGGCGGCCTGCTCGGCGTGCTCCAGGCCTTCATGCCGCCCGACGCCTTCACCTTCGACACCTCCGGCCAGCTCGTGATGCAGACCGCCATCGGCGGCCGCGGCACGCTGTTCGGACCGCTGGTCGGCGCAACCGTCTGGCTGTTCCTCCAGGATTTCCTCCAGTCCGCGCTCGGTCTCGGAGCCGCCTGGAAGCTCGTGCTCGGCGTCGTGTTCGTGCTGCTGGTCTGTTTCCTGCGCGGCGGCATCATCGGCGGTCTTGCCGATCTCTATCGCCTCGTTTCCGGCAAGCGTCAGCGGACGGAGACGGAGAACGAACGGGACGCCGCGGATTCCGAGGCCGCACAGCAACTCGCGCCGGCCCCGATGCAGGCCAAGGAAGCTCAGCACCCCGCTTATTCCGGACCGATCCTGAAAGCCACCGGCCTCACCAAGCGCTATGGCGGTCTCGTCGCCAACAGCGACATCGATTTCAGCGTCGATCGGGGCGAGCTGCGCGGCATCATCGGGCCCAACGGCGCCGGCAAATCGACCTTCTTCAAGATGCTGACCTGCGAGATCGCGCCGACCTCCGGCCAGATCGTGTTCGAGGGGCGCGACATCACGGGCCTGAAGGTCACCGAGGTGTGCCAGCTCGGGCTCACCAAGAGCTACCAGGTCAACCAGCTCTTCACCGGCCTGACGGTGCGGCAGAACCTGACCATCGCCGCACTCGCCGAGCTGCGCGGCAAATTCCGGCTTGACCTGTTCAGGAAGCTCTCGAGCGTCAAGGGCCTGACCGAGCAGGTGGAGCACACGCTCGCGCTGGTCAACCTGACCCGCCGCGCCGACACGCCGGTATCCGAGCTCGCCTATGGCGAGAAGCGCAGGCTGGAGATCGGGCTCGCGCTCGCGACCTCGCCGCGCCTGCTGCTGCTCGACGAGCCGCTCGCCGGCATGAGCCCGCGCGAGCGAGTCGAGACCGTCAAGCTGCTCAAGTCGATCGCGCGCGGCCGCACCATGATCATCATCGACCACGACATGGATTCGCTGTTCGAGCTGGTCGAGCGCGTCACCGTGCTGCAGGAGGGCAAGGTGTTGATCTCCGGCACGCCCGAAGAAATCAAGACCAATGCCGCGGTGCAGGAGGCCTATCTCGGCGGCGTGCATGGGGAGATCGCCGCATGAGCCTGATCGAGGTCAACGGGCTGAACAGCTATTACGGCGATTCCCACATCCTGTTCGACGTCGCCATGCACGTCGAGCGCCACGAGGTGGTGGCGCTGCTCGGGCGCAACGGCGCCGGCAAGAGCACGACGCTGAAAAGCCTGATGGGCGTGGTGACGCCCCGCAGTGGCAGCGTGAAGTTCGACGGCATCGACATCGCCGGACGCCGGAGCCACAGAATCGCGCAGGCGGGCATGCAGCTCGTGCACGAGGAGCGCCGCATCTTCGGCAGCCTCTCGGTGGAGGAGAACATCATCCTCGCCGGCATCACCGCGCCAAAGCGCTGGCCGCTTGGGCGCATCTACGAGATGTTTCCACGCCTGAAGGAGCGGCGCAACAACCGCGGCACCGAGCTTTCCGGCGGCGAGCAGCAGATGCTGGCGATCGCGCGGGCGCTGGTGCGCGATCCCAAGATCGTGCTGCTGGACGAGCCGTTCGAGGGGCTCGCCCCCGTCATCGTCCACGATCTCGTCAAGGCCTGCCGCGAGCTCGCCGCCGCCGGCCAGACCATCGTGCTGGTCGAGCAGAACCTCGCCGCAACGCTGGCGCTGGCGAGCCGGATCTACATCATCAACAATGGGCACATCGTGCATGAGGGGCCGGCGCAGGAGCTCAAGGCACAGCCGGAGCTGCTGCAGCGCTATCTCGGCGTCTAACCCGCGAGCGCAGCGACCATCCGCCTGGCGTGATCGGCGAGCACGGCCATGTCCTCCTTGCGCGTCTGCGCCGGCAACAGCTCGACGCCGGCCCTGACCGGCATGACATGCATGTGCAGGTGAAGCACCACCTGCCCACTGGCGGGCTCGCTGAACTGCTGGAGAATGATCCCTTCCGCGTCGAACGCCTTCATCGCCGCGATCGCGATCCGCTTGGCGGTGCGAGCGACCGCGGCGAGATCGTCATCGGCGATGTCGAGAATGCCGCGCGCCGGTGCCCTCGGAATCACCAGCGTGTGGCCGGGCGAGCGCGGCATGATGTCGAGAAAGGCCAGGCTGCGGTCGTCCCTGAACACCTCGAAGCAGGGAATTTCGCCGCGCAGGATCTTTGCGAAGACGTTCTGATCGTCATAGGCCGTCATGGATCCTCTCCTTCGCTGCGCGGCGCGATCAAACGCGCTCCTTTCCGTTGACGCAAGCAAGTCCGCCGATCTATCCACGATGCCAGGCAGGATGGTTCCATTGGCGACAGATTCCGGACACAGCATCGAGAGGGCGCGGCGCGCGCTTGCGGCACGGCTGCAAGCGGCGGGCATCGAGGAGCCCGCCCTCGACGCCCGCCTGCTCGTCGGCGCCGCGGTGGAGCTCGATCTCACGGCGATGGTCACGCAGGCGGCGCGACGATTGACGCCTGAGGAGGCTGCCCGGCTCGAAGGCTATGCGCAGCGCCGGCTTGCGCGTGAGCCGGTCGCCCGCATTTTGGGAGCGCGGGAATTCTGGGGCCTGCCGTTCCGCCTGTCGGAGGCAACGCTGGTGCCGCGGCCGGACACCGAGACCGTGGTCGAGTTGGCGCTCGCAGTTTTTCGCGAACTCGATCTATCGGGCCGGCGGCCGCGGATCGCTGACATCGGCACCGGATCCGGCGCCATTTTGCTCGCATTGCTGCACGAGATTCCCGCCGCGTTCGGCGTCGGCACCGATGTCAGCCTGACGGCACTCAACACCGCACGTGACAACGCGGCCGCGCTCGGCCTCGCAGGCCGCTCCGGCTTCGTCGCCTGCTCCTATGCGGCGGCGCTTGATGGCCCGTTCGATCTCATCGTGTCGAACCCGCCCTATATCCCCTCGGGGGAAATTCCGAAGCTGAGCCGCGAGGTGCGCGAGCACGATCCGCATCTGGCGCTCGACGGCGGCAATGATGGCTATGACGCCTACCGCGCCCTGATCCCGCAGGCGGCCGAGCGGCTCGCGCCCGGCGGGGCCCTGATCGTCGAGGCCGGACAGGGCCAGGCCCGGGATATTGAAACCTTGATGGCAGCTGCCGCGTTATCGCTGGACAGGCCGCCGAAGGCCGATCTGGGAGGCATTCTCCGGGCGGTTTCGGCCCGAAAAATGCCCCCATAAAAGCCCGATTGGCCTGCAAAAAGCTCTTGGAATATCGCTTGGGAACGACTACCTTCCGATTAACACATCGGTGTCGGCCCCGTAGACCTACGGGCGAAAGCCGGGCTCTCGAGCGAGAGCTTCACTGATTTAAGGTTCCAAGCCGCAGGTCCCAATAAGCGCGATGGCTATCGAAGCTGCGCTGCTTTCCGACCGCAACGTGAACGAAAGCCTGATATTGCGCTTGAACACTTACGCAAGAAAGCTGGGCTTGTTTCGGCAGGCGATATGAATGGGTTCGCTGGCAATGAATGCTGGCGGGTGGGGAACGCGTCTTTGTTGAACGCGACGGTCGACGAACATCGGCAGGGTTTGATCCGTTTTTGCGCGCGGTGCGTGCAAGATGTGTGAACCGCTGTCACCAGGTCACTCACCAGGTCACTCCTGGCAATCAGTAATGCGTGCAACCTTTAGGGCTGGAATTAAAGGCAGGACATGAGAAACGGTCAGAACAAGCAGCGGATGCGCAACCGCAACAACAATAACAACAACAACCGGCGCGGCCAGAACCCGATGACCCGGGTCTACGAGTCCAACGGACCCGACATCAAGATCCGCGGCACGGCCTCGCACATCGCTGAAAAGTATCTCCAGCTGGCGCGCGATGCGCGCTCCTCCGGCGACCCCGTCGCTGCCGAGAACTACTATCAGCATGCCGAGCACTATTTCCGCCTGATCGCGGCGGCCCAGGAACAGTTCCGCCAGAATCAGCAGCAGCCGCGCGGCGACGAGCCCATCAGCACGAGCGACGACGGCGAGGACGACGGCGAGAATTTCTCGAATTTCGGCCAGGAGCCGGGCTTCGTTCCGCAACCGCCGCAGCAGCAGCCTTACATGCGCGAGGGCCAGCGCGATCATCACCAGCGTGATCACCAGAGCCGCGACAATCAGCAGCCCTATCAGCGGGAGAACCAGCAGCCGCGCGAGCAGCGCGAACGCGAGCCTCGTCCGCAGCCGCAATATCAGCCGCAGCCTGCGAACCAGCCGCAGCCCGTTATCGCCGACGCCGGCAGCGTCGATCGCCTGCCCTCCTTCATCACCGGCGCGCAGCCGCAGGCGAATGTCGGCGCCAATGGCGGCCAGGGCGGCTTCGAGGGCGGTGGTGGCGGCGAGCGCTATCCGCGCCGGCGTCGTCGGCCGCATGGCCCGCGCCCCGAGCGCGAGGCGGCGCCAGCCGGTTCGAGCGATGATCTCGCCCCCGGCGAGTAAGCGCCTTCTTCTGATTTTATGGACTGCCATCGTCCTGGCCTCGCGCCGGGACGATTTGTTTCTAGCTGCGCGTGACCGTCGAGGACGGCACCAGCACCGGCTTGGTCAGCGCGGGAATCAGGCGCGCCCGTTCGCGCTTGGCGGGGATCGCGCGGTAGACCTGCTTGGTGGCCTCGACGATGTGCACGCCGGCAAAGGGCAGCGACAGCGCCGCGCCGGCACGCTCCCACATCTGCGCCGATTTCAGCACCCAGCCGCCAGCATAGGGCGGCATGAATAGCGCCTCGCCCCAGGCGGTCGGCGTGAACCAGGTCTGGCGCAGCAGCTCGGTGATCTGCGAGCGCGAATAGGGCCGGCCGTGGCCGAACGGCGTGTTGTCGGTGCGGGTCCACACCCCGCGCCGGTTCGGGATCACCGCGATGACGCGCCCCGAGGGCGACAGCACGCGCCATACCTCGCGCAGCAGCGCGGCCGGATCGTCCGACATCTCCAGCGCATGGATCAAGAGGATGCGGTCGATGGCGGCATCAGGAAGCGGCAGCGTGAACTCGTCCACCAGCGAGGCCAACGCCGGCCGGCCCGTCGGCCATTTCAGCACGCCCTGGGCCGCCGGCATGAAGGCAATGCAGCGCTCGGCATCCTCGCGGAACAGTCCGAGATAGGGCGTGGGATAGCCGATGCCGAGCACGCGCTGGCCCCCGGCGTTCGGCCAGCGCTCCCTGATGCCGCGATTGATCATTTGCCGCGCCACAATCCCGAGGCGGCGGGAATAGAACTCGCGAAGGTCGACGACGTCGATGGTCATGACCGTAATGTAACATGCACAAGGGCGCAGCCGCGCGCGGAATATTGCATTGCCTGCGCAACGTTAACGCCATATCTGTCTGGCGGGGCTGAGCGCGATGGAGATGTCATGGCCGCCGAAATTCGTACTTTCACCTGTTTAAACGACAATTTCGGTTATTTGATCCACGATGTGGAAACCAAGGCGACCGCATCGATCGACGCGCCGGAGGCCGGTCCCATCCTGGCGGCGCTCGAGCGCGAGGGCTGGCAGCTCACCGACATCCTGATCACCCATCATCACGGCGATCATGTCGGCGGGGTCGCCGAACTCAAGCAGAAATACAATTGCCGCGTCGTCGCGCCGCACGACAAGACGACGAAGATCGCCGATGTCGATTTGCGCGTCGCCAATGGCGACGTGGTCAAGGTCGGCAGCTTGCTCGGGCGCGTCATCGAAACGCCCGGCCATACCCTCGACCACATCTCCTACGTGTTCGACAACGAGAAGACGGTGTTCGCCGCCGACACGCTGTTCTCGATCGGCTGCGGCCGCGTGTTCGAGGGCACCTACCCGATGATGTGGGATTCGCTGTTGAAGCTGCGCGCCCTGCCCGACGACTTCAAGCTTTATTGCGGCCACGAATACACGGCGTCCAACGTCAAATTCGCGCTCACCATTGAGCCCGACAATGCGGCGCTCCAGGCGCGTGCGGCGGAAGTGACGAAGCTGCGGGCCGAGAACAAGCCGACCATTCCGTCCCTGCTTGGCGACGAGAAGCGGGCAAATGTGTTCCTGCGCGCCGACGAACCGTCGGTTGCGGCCAAGCTGCACATGAAGGGCGCGGATGCCGCCGCGGTGTTCGGCGAACTGCGCGAACGCAAGAACAAGTCCTGACGAAGAAAGTGCTGACCGGATCGATGCCGACCGCAGCCGAGATCATCGCGCGCCTCGAACTCCGCCCGCATCCCGAGGGCGGGCACTATCGCGAGACGTTTCGCGACCAGACCACGGACGCCAATGGCCGCTCGCGCTCGACCCTGATCTACTTTCTGCTCGCGCGCGGCGAGCGCTCGCACTGGCATCGCATCGATGCGGTCGAGGTCTGGCACTATTACGCCGGCAGCCCGCTAACGCTGCGCATTGCGCATGAAGGCTGCTCGCAGCACGTGGTACGGCTCGGCACGGATCTCGTGAGCGGCGAGCGGCCGCAGGCCATCGTGCCGGCTGAGGCCTGGCAGACGGCCGAGACCACCGGCGAATGGACGCTGGTCGGCTGCACCGTGGCGCCCGCCTTCGAGTTTGCAAAATTCGAGCTCGCGCCAAAAGGCTGGGAGCCGTAGTCCAATCTGGAATCGGGTGGGATCGATCAATCCAACACCGTAGGACGGCGCTCTCAGCAAAGAGGAGCGCACGATGCACGGAACACTCGGTCCCGCCGCCATCCAGATCGACCCGGCCATTTTGTATTTCGGAACGCCGGTCGTCCTGATCGGATCGACCAACGACGACGGCTCTCACAATCTCGCGCCGATGTCCTCGGCATGGTGGGTCGGGTGGCGCTGCATGCTCGGGCTCGCGCGCAATTCGAAAACCACCGAGAACATGATTCGTACCGGCGAATGCGTGCTCAATCTACCGTCGGCCGATCTCGTTGCCGCCGTCGACCGCCTCGCGCGCACGACAGGCTCGAATCCAGTGCCGCCTGGAAAACTCTATCGCGGCTATCGACATGAGAAGGACAAATTCGGGCTTAGCGGCCTGACCGCGCTGGCGAGCGAAACGGTCAGCGCGCCACGCGTGGCCGAGTGCCCGGTGCAGATGGAAGCGAAGGTCACTCATGTGCACGAGATGGCGCAGGACGATTCGGTCTGGCGCGGCAATCTGGCCGCGATCGAGGTGCGCATCACGCGCGTGCACGCCCATCCCGACATCATGATGAACGGGACGAGCAACCGCATCGATCCCGACAAATGGCGGCCGTTGATCCTCAGCTTTCAGGAATTCTACGGCTTGACGCCGCAACGCTTGCAGCGCTCCGAACTCGGACAGATTCCGGAAGCGATGTACCGGCCGCCGGGATGGCAGCCAGCGCTTTAGCCGCGGATCAATCCTTGTCGGCTGGAATGGGCTTCCGCACGGGTATCCGGCGAACAATCACCGTCGGAAGGCTTTCGTAGGCCGGCCGATAACCGCCAGCTCGATATTCTTCTTCGGTCAGTTGGCTGAAGGATTTTCCATTGGTTATCGTAACGGTCTTGGGGCGGCCATACGCGCCCTTGCTCCGATGAATGTCCGTGAATGTTTCGGGAGTCCCGCTGACTTGCGCCATAGCGCCTGGAGTGGCGAGCACCGGGATCAGCATCAGCGATATGGAGAAAGAGCGCCTCACCGCTTCCTCCACACCATGTCCTTCGCCGCGATCAGGCCGCCCCCGGCGATCAGGATCGCGGCGATGGCGATGTTGGCGCTGGCTTTGGCGAAACCGGCGGCGATGAGGAAGCCGGTCGAGAGCAGCGGCGTCGCGTAGGAGGCGGCGCCGAGCACGCGGATGTCTCCGCGCTTCATGCCGATGTCCCAGGCGTAGAAGGCCGCGCCGACCGGGCCGATGCCGAGCCCGATCACGGCGAGCCATTGCAACGCAGTCTCAGGCCACACGGTGGTTTCCAGCATGCTATGCATCAGCGCGGCGAGCGCCGATGTGGCGAGGCAGAAGCCCGCGACCGCATCGGTCGGCACCGCCTTCAGCCGCCGCGACAGCACCGAATAGGCCGCCCAGACGAAGGCAGCGATGAAGGCCGCGACCAATCCCGGCACCGCGCCGGGCGCGAAGCCGGAGGTGTTGCCGGCGAACAGCAGCACGGTGCCGACGAGGCCGAGCACGGCGCCGATGATGTGATGCGCGGCAAGCCGCTCGCCGGGCAGGAGCGATGAGAACAGCACGATCAGCAGCGGCCACATGTAGTTCAAAAGGCCGGCTTCAGCCGGCGGCGCGAAGCGCAGCGCAAGGAAGTACAGGGCGTGATAGCCGAACAGGCCACCAACGCCGACAATCCAGACAACCAGCGGCTGATGCAGGCTTTTCGCCGCACCGCCGCGGCCGATCCAGGTCAGCAGCCCGACGGCACCGCCGATCGCAAAGGTCATTGCGGCGAGCTGAAACGCCGGGATCGTTCCGGTCGCGACTGTCATCACTGACAGCAGCGACCACATCAGGATCGCGGTCAATCCGATCAGGGTGGCGGCGCGCGGATTCATCAATTGAAAGGCTCTGAGGACGCGGATGCCCGGCACGGGGCCGGGCATGGCGTCTCTCTCTTATCGTCTCGCCGCGCGCGAAGCTAGAAACTTGGCGCTACGTCACGCGTGGTACTGGCCGC
Organism: Bradyrhizobium diazoefficiens; assembly: GCF_016616235.1. Classification (NCBI taxonomy): domain Bacteria; kingdom Pseudomonadati; phylum Pseudomonadota; class Alphaproteobacteria; order Hyphomicrobiales; family Nitrobacteraceae; genus Bradyrhizobium; species Bradyrhizobium diazoefficiens. The sequence goes on along the minus strand of NZ_CP067100.1, from coordinate 759,693 downwards.
CATTGATGGTCAAGGTCGAGCCGGTGATGAAGCCGGCCTCATCGGCCGCGAGGAACACCACCGCTCGCGCGATCTCCTCGGGCTCGCCGAGACGATTGACCGGGATCTGCGGAATCACGTTCTTCTCCAGCACGTCCTTCGGCACGGCCTGCACCATTTCGGTGTTGATATAGCCGGGCGCGATCACGTTGACGGTGATGCCGCCCTTGGCGTTTTCGATCGCCAGCGCCTTGGTGAAGCCGATGTCGCCGGCTTTCGCCGCGGAATAGTTGACCTGGCCGAACTGGCCTTTCTGGCCGTTGATCGACGAGATCGAGATGACGCGGCCGAACTTGCGCGCGCGCATCCCCTCGATCACCTGGCGCGTCATGTTGAACAGCGAGCCGAGATTGGTGTTGATGACGGCGTTCCACTGCTCCAGCGTCATCTTGTGGAACGCGGTGTCGCGGGTGATGCCGGCATTATTGACGAGCACGTCGATGGGGCCGAGCTCGGCTTCGACCTTCTTCACGCCATTGGCGCAATCGTCGAAGGACGCGACGTCCCATTTGTAGACGGGGATACCCGTTTCGGCCTTGAACTTCTCCGCCGCGGCATCGTTGCCGGCGTAGCTCGCCGCGACGTTGTAGCCGGCCGCCTTCAGCGCCTTGCTGATCGCAGCTCCGATGCCCCGCGTACCACCCGTCACCAATGCAACACGTGCCATATCGTATTCCTTCCCTTGGACGCTTCGGACGTTTCTGAGTGACCGTTTTTAACGGTGGATTATGCGGTTGGTTTGACGGACATCAAGAACAAAACGCCCGGCGTCGAGCCGGGCGTTTCTATTTAGTCGAGGCTTGCGCGGTTGCGAAGAATATTTGATTTGCAACCGCTGCCTTTTTAGTCGCGTGCAACGCACTCAGTCTGTGTGCAGCGCACGCGCAAGTTATACGTAAGCTAGACGTCAGTCATTTTCAGTCGCGCGCCAGACACATTGCGATACCCATGCCGCCGCCGATGCACAGCGTGGCGAGGCCCTTCTTCGCATCGCGCTTCTGCATCTCGTGCAGCAGCGTCACCAGCACGCGCGCGCCGGAGGCGCCGACCGGATGACCGATCGCGATCGCGCCGCCATTGACGTTGACCTTGGAGGTGTCCCAGCCGAGGTCCTTGTTGACGGCACAGGCCTGTGCCGCGAAGGCCTCGTTGGCCTCGATCAGGTCGAGATCGCCGACGCTCCAGCCGGCCTTCTTCAGCGCGGCGCGCGAGGCCGGGATCGGGCCCGAGCCCATGATCTTCGGATCGACGCCGGCCTGCGCCCAGGACACGATGCGCGCGAGCGGCGTCTTGCCTTCCTTGGCGGCCTGCTTGGCCGTCATCAGCACCACGGCGGCAGCGCCGTCATTGATACCCGAGGCCGAGCCCGCAGTGACCGTGCCGTCCTTCTCGAAGGCGGGCTTGAGCTTGGCCATCGCGTCGAGCGTGGCGCCATGACGCGGATATTCGTCGTCGCTGAGGACGATGTCGCCCTTCCGGGTCTTGATGGTGACGGGAACGATCTCGTCCTTGAACTTGCCGGCCTTCTGCGCGGCCTCGGCCTTCTGCTGCGAGGCGACCGCAAACTCGTCCTGCTGAGCGCGGGTGATCTGCCACTGCCGCGCGACGTTCTCGGCAGTGTTGCCCATGTGGTAGCCGTTGAAGGCATCCCACAGGCCGTCCTTGATCATGGTGTCGACGAACTCGACCGCGCCCATCTTGACGCCGCCGCGCAGGTACTGGGCGTGCGGGGCCATGCTCATGGACTCCTGGCCGCCGGCGACCACGATCTCCGAATCGCCGTTGAGCAGCGCCTGATAGCCGAGCGCGACCGTGCGCAGGCCCGAGCCGCACAGCTGGTTGACGCCCCAGGCCGGGCTCTCCACCGGGATGCCGGCCATGATCGAGGCCTGGCGGGCGGGGTTCTGGCCCTGCGCGGCAGTCAGGATCTGGCCCATGATGACTTCCGAGACCCGGCCGGGCTCGATGCCACCGCGCTCCAGCGCGGCCTTGATGGCGACGGCGCCGAGATCGTGGGCGGGAAGGGTCGCGAAGGCTCCGTTGAAGCTTCCGACCGGGGTGCGGGCGGCGCTGACGATGACGACATCGTCTGACATGGGCATCTCCTGGGGCTTGAGGTTCTTTGAAATGGGGGCAGGCGGGTGACGAGAAAAGGGGTCGCCAGTCTCGAAAGGCATCCTGTTAACGTCGTTGCGGCATGTCAATCGGGCGGGCGCCAGATTCATGCCGCAGCGCATTCAAAATAGCGCATCTGGTGTTTTCGCAAGCAAGTATTTGCTGTGCAATTAACCGTGCCGCACAAAACGGTAGCGTGACCCCTTTGAAAATGCTTATTTTGTTGCGTTGCGTAGCCGTCCCGCCTTGCGGCATTGCCGCAGGTTCCCGTTCTCAGCGTCCTTCAAGTGAGAGCCCATGGCGAAATCTGACCAACCCACCACCATCAAGAAATACGCGAATCGCCGGCTCTATAACACCGGAACGAGCACCTACGTGACGCTGGAAGACCTCGCCACCATGGTCAAGGAGGGCGAGGATTTCCTGGTCTACGACGCCAAGACCGGTGACGACATCACCCGCTCCGTGCTTGCCCAGATCATCTTCGAGCAGGAGAACAAGGCCGGCCAGAACCTGCTCCCGACCACCTTCCTGCGCCAGCTGATCCGCTTCTACGGCGACAGCATGCAGATGGTGGTGCCGAAATATCTGGAGCAGTCGATCGCGACGCTGACCCAGGAGCAGGAGAAGTTCCGCAAGCAGATCGCCAATACACTGTCCGGCACGCCGTTTGCGCCGCTGGAAGAGCAGGTCCGCCGCAACATGGAGCTGTTCCAGCAGACCTTCTCGATGTTCAAGCCGTTCGCCGCGCCCCGCCCGGCGGCCAGCCCCGAGCCGGAGCCCGATGCAGGCGCCGAGGCGCCGAAGGACAGCAACATCGACGATCTGCGCCAGCAGATGAAGGAAATGCAGGAACGCCTCGATCAGATGTCGAAGAAGGAAGAATAGGTCTTTCATTCGCATCGGCGCGTCCGCATGCGGCGGGCGCGCGAATTTCCGATTGATTGTGCATCGCCATTTGCGCGTTGCCGTCCGGGTCAGGGCCGGAGCCGCCATGTCGGACCGCACCACGCACTGGCAGAACGTCTACGCCACCAAGGGCGAGGCCGAGGTCAGCTGGTTTCAGGACAGCCCAACGATCTCACTCGATATGATTCGCGCGGCCCGTCCGGACCGTGACGCGGCCATCATCGATATTGGCGGCGGGGCCTCGCGGCTGGTCGATGCGCTGCTGCGCGAGGGATATCGCGATCTCACTGTGCTGGATCTTTCCGCCAACGCGCTTGATACGGCGAAGAAGAGGATCGGCGCCGCCGCTTCAACGGTCGACTGGATCGTCGCGGATGCCACGACATGGCGGCCGATGAAGACCTACGATGTCTGGCACGATCGCGCGGCGTTTCACTTCCTGACCGATCCGCACGACAGGGCTGCTTATGTCGAGCGCCTGCGGTTGGCAGTCAAACCAGAAGGGCATGTCATCATCGCGACGTTCGCGCCGGATGGTCCGGAGACATGCAGCGGCCTGCCGGTGCAGCGGTATGACAGCGCGAGCCTTGCCGCGCAGCTCGAGCCCGACTTCGAACTCGTCGAGACGCGGAGCGAGACGCATCGCACGCCGTGGAATTCGACGCAGGCGTTTCAGTTCAGCCGGTTTCGAAGGCGCGGCTCGTGAGCCCGCGCCGCAGGCTCGGCCTTACGCCGCCAGCTTCACCGCATGCGCAAAGTCCCAATAGAGTTTTCGCGCCCTGGTGTAGAGCGGGCCGGGCTTCAGCTCGCGCTGCTCGATGCGGATCACCGGCGCGACTTTCGCAAAGTTGCCGGTGGAGAAGATCTCGTCTGCGGCGAGGAAGTCGGCATAGCGCAGCGTCGTCTCGACCACGGTGACACCGTCGCCGCGCAGCAGGCTGATGACGCGCTGACGCGTGATGCCGTTCAGGAAGGTGCCGTTCGGCACCGGCGTGAACACGACGCCGCCTTTCGCCATGAACACGTTGGAATTGCCGAACTCGGCGACATTGCCGAGCATGTCCAGCATCAGCGCGTTCTGGAAACCGCGGGAAGCGGCTTCCGCCAGCGCGCGCGAATTGTTCGGATAGAGGCAGGCGGCTTTCGCCTCGACGGGTGCACATTCGGCGGTCGGCCGGCGGAACGGCGACAGTGTGATCGCGTTGCCGACGGGTTTCGGCATCGGTGCCTCGTAGATGCACAGGCACCAATTGGTGGTCTCGGGGTCGAACAGCACGCCGCCGCCCGAGCCGTTCTGCGCCCAGTACATCGGGCGCACGTAGAGCTCGGCATTCGGCGCGAAGCGCGCAATGCCTTCATTGGCGAGCCCAAGCCAAGTGTCGGTATCGACCACCGGCTTCAGGCCGAAATTGACCGCGGATTGGTTGGCGCGGGCGACGTGACGATCGAGGTCCGGCGCGACGCCTTCGAACGCGCGCGCACCGTCGAACACGACCGAGCCGAGCCAGGCCGCGTGCGTGCGCGGCCCCATGATCGGCACGTTGCCGTCATGCCATTTGCCCTCGAAGAAGGTCCAGCTCGGCGAATATTCGATCGGCTTCTTGATCTCGGCCATGACCGGCCTCCCCTTGACATAAGCGGACACTATTGGCCCAATTTCTAAACGATTTGCTGCGGGATTGGACACCTCGCCTGGAGGTAAACGGAGCAGACCGGCTATACAGTCGGGCAGTCACGGAGTTTCCCATGCCGCTCGATCCGCTCGCCAAGCGCTTGTTGACCATGATGGCTGCGGCCGCGCCGCAGGCGCGCAGCCGGCCGAGCGTGGAGGCGCGGCGGCAGTCGCTGGCGAAGCTGATGCAGTTCGCGCGCGCCGATGCGCCTGATGTAACGGCGTCAGACGGCGTACTGCCCGGTCCCGGCGGCGAACTGCCCTATCGCCTCTACACGCCCGCGGCCGCCGGCGGGCACACGCCTGGCTTCGTGTTCTTTCATGGCGGCGGGCTCGTCGCCGGCAGCATCGCCACGCATGACCGCATCGCCGCGGCGCTGGCGCATGCGACCGGCTGCCGCCTCGTCTCGGTCGATTACAGGCTGGCGCCCGAGCACAAATGTCCCGCGGCCGTGGACGATGCGATCGCCGCAACTGAATGGGTCGCGCGGCAAGCGTCCGCGCTCGGCATCGATGCCGAACGCCTGGTGGTCGGCGGCGATTCCGCCGGCGCCACACTTGCTGCGATCGTGTGCCAGGAGGCAGCGCAGAACGCCGGCCTCTCGATCGTCGCGCAATGCCTGATCTGTCCGGTGCTGGATTTCGAAGAGACCTCGCCCTCACGCAAGGAATTCGCCGAGGGCCATCTGATCGATCGTGTCACGATCGAGGCCGATCTCGCCGATTACCTGCCCGATGATATCGACGCCGCCGATCCCCGCATCTCGCCTCTGCGCGGCACGCGGCTCGCGGGCCTGCCGACCGCGATTATCCACACCGCCGAGTTCGACCCGATGCGCGACGAGGGCAATGCCTATGCCCGCAAGCTGCTCGCCGCGGGCGTCGCGGTCGAGCACGTCTGCCATGACGGCATGATCCACAATTTCCACGCCATGGGTGCGATCCTGCCGCAGGCGCAGCTCGTGCTGTCGCAGATCGGCGAGCAGGTGCGGCGTGCGGTGGAGAGGTGAAAGCGCAAATCAGACCCGCGCGCCAATCACCGCGCGCGCGGCCACGACATATTCAGGCCAATACGCATCAGCATAACGCTCGGCCTGCCGGGCGCAGCTGAGGTTGGGCGCATGCGCGGCGGCAATCGTGCGCGCGAAACGCTCTTCGGCAACCGTCACGGCACCAGGCTCGGACGACGGTACGGCGGCGGATGCTGCGGTCGGAGCCACGGCGAGCCCCGCGATTCCAGCGAGCAAGATGCGGCGTGACGTGTCCATTGCTTTCAATCCCACTTGTTCTCGACATCCATGGTAGCCGACAATGCGTCATGGCGGCGGCAACGTAACGCCGTGCTCGTATCCGGTCCAGAATTCGCTGATGCGACACGAACGCCCGATCTCGCAACCCGGTTCCGTGATCACAGGACCGGAGCGCAGCATCGACGAAGCCGCCCGCCGACGAGATGGTGCGGCTATTCCGGCACCGGCACGTCGAACGTGTTCAGCGTGACCGAGACCATGCAGTAGACGCCGACCAGGTAAGACAGCTCGGCCGCGCCGTGCTCGCCGAATTCCTTCACCGCCGCCCGCCAGGTCAGCTCCGGCAGCACGCCGCCGCTGACCAGCGCCGAGGCCATGTCGTAGGCGACCGCTTCCTGCTTGGTGAGATCGACCGGCCGCTGTCCGGCGACGATGGTGGCGAGCTTCTCGTCGGAGAGGCCGCGCTGCTCGGCGACGAGCACATGGGCATAGAGCTCGTAGCCGGAGCGGAAATGCGAGCCGGTGACGAGGATCGCGACCTCACGCACAGCGGCGGGCAGCAGCGGGTTCGACGCGATCGCCTTGACCAGCTCCCACACCGGCCCGCCGAAGCGCGGCTCGCGAATCCATGGATTCCAGGGCCCGAGCAGCGCGCCGTCGTCGCGCATGTTCACAAAGCCCTTGAAGTGGTCCTTGATGCCGGCTCGCATGTCGGCATAGAGCGGCTTCTGTTCGTCGGTCAGCTCTTTCGGATCGAGAATGGGAAGGCGCACGGCAGGATCTCCTCGTTGAGAAGCGGCGAGGCTCGCCCGCAGATGCGTGCATGGCAAGTGAAGTTGCCGTGACGACCGTGCGATTCGAAAAGCGGCATGGAAGCATCAGCATGTGCTCAAAACTCCAGCGGCGCGTTGTCGACGACTTCCTTCATCACGAAGAAGGTGCGGGTCTGCCGCACGCCGGGCAGCGCGATGAGCTGCTCGCCGTGGATACGGTTGAAATCCTCCATGTCGCCGACGCGGATTTTCAGGAAATAGTCGAAGTCGCCGGCGACGAGATGGCAGTCGAGCACGAATTTCAGTTTCGCGATCGCCTGCTCGAAGGTCGCAAAACTCTCCGGAGTCGAGCGGTCGAGCACGACGCCGACCATCACCAGCGTGCCCTTGGCCACCTTTTTCGGCGCGACCATGGCGCGCACAGTGGCGATAAACCCGTCCTCGAACAGACGCTGGGTGCGACGATGACAGGTCGCGGGGCTGATGGCGACGGTTTCGGCCAGCTCCGCATTGCTGAGCCGGCCGTTATTCTGGAGCAATCTCAGGATCTTAAGGTCGGTTCGATCGAGCCTGGCGGCCATGGAAGAAGCTTCCAGAATTGCGGACATTTAGGAAGGAATTCTATCCAAATACCCCAAGTGCGCAAGAACATGCGCAACATTGGCGCAATATTCGAGAGCACCTTTTCCCAATGAGGTGCTAGCCACGTCCCGGACATCAACGCCAATCGGGATCACCTGACGATGCTGGAAAAATTCGCGCGCTATCCGCTCACCTTCGGCCCGACGCCCATCGAGAAGCTGGAGCGGCTGTCAAAGCATCTCGGCGGCACGGTCGAGATCTATGCCAAGCGCGAGGACTGCAATTCGGGCCTTGCCTATGGCGGCAACAAGCTGCGCAAGCTCGAATACATCATCCCCGACGCCATCGCCTCCAACGCCGACACGCTGGTCTCGATCGGCGGCGTGCAGTCCAACCACACCCGCATGATCGCCGCCGTCGCCGCCAAGATCGGCATGAAGTGCCGCCTGGTGCAGGAATCCTGGGTACCGCACGAGGACGCCGTCTACGACCGCGTCGGCAACATCATGCTCTCGCGCATCATGGGCGCCGACGTGCGCCTCGTCGACGACGGCTTCGATATCGGCATCCGCAAGAGCTGGGAGCAGGCAATCGAGGACGTGAAGGCGGCCGGTGGCAAGCCTTACGCGATCCCCGCTGGCGCCTCCGTGCACAAATTTGGCGGGCTCGGCTATGTCGGCTTTGCGGAGGAAGTCCGCAAGCAGGAAAAGGAGCTCGGCTTCAAGTTCGACTACATCATCGTCTGCACCGTCACCGGCTCGACCCATGCCGGCATGCTGGTCGGCTTTGCCGCTGACGGCCGCGCACGAAAGGTGATCGGCATCGACGCCTCGTTCACGCCGGCGCAGACGAAAGCGCAGGTGCTTGAGATCGCGCAGAACACCGCCAAGCTCGTGGAGCTCGGCCAGGAGCTCGTCGCCGATGACGTCGTGCTGATCGAGGACTATGCCTATCCCGCCTACGGCGTACCATCGGAAGAGACCAAGGAGGCGATCCGCCTCACCGCGCGTCTCGAGGGCATGATCACCGACCCCGTTTACGAGGGCAAGTCGATGCAGGGCCTGATCGACCTGGTGCAGAAAAACCATTTCGAGAAGGGCGCGAAGATTCTGTACGCCCATCTCGGCGGCGCGCCGGCGCTGAACGGATATGCGTATGCGTTCCGGAACGGGTGAACGAGCCCGGCCTCGCGCCTCGTACACCGGTGTCGTCCCGGGCAAGCGTTAGCGCAGACCCGGGACCCATAACCCAGGGAGATGTTTGGCGAAGACTCGTGGCGACCGGCTCACTCTAACCACATCGTCCTGTGGCTATGGATCCCGGATCGGCGCTCCGCTCTGGACAACGCTGCGCGTTGCCAAGAGCTGCGCTTGTCCGGGATGACGTGTGGAGGGAGTTGAGCGCGCCAATGACCGATCCGTTATTCGCTACCGCGTCCTGACGATCTGCAACAGCTCCTCGCCGTAATGCTCGAGCTTCTTGTCGCCGATGCCAGGCACGTTGCGGAGCTCGTCGAGCGTGGTCGGCCAGGCCCGGACGATGCCGTCGATGGTGGCATCGTGCAGCACCACATAGGCCGGCACGCCGCGTTCGCGCGCGACGTCCGAGCGCCACGCCCGCAGCCGTGCGCGCAATTCGGGATCGACATCGCCTTGCGGCGCGGCCGCCGCCGGGGCGAGATCGCCGCGGCGGGATTTTGCGCGGCTCGACCGGATGCGCGTGCCGGGCGCCTCCTCGCGCAGCCACACCTCCGTTTCACCGCGCAGCACGCCGCGCGAGGACTCCGTCAGCTTCAGCGCGCCGTAAGCCTCGCTGTCGCTCTGCAAATGGCCCATCGCCACCAATTGCCGCAGCACGGTGCGCCACTGCTTCTCGTTGAGCTCGCGCCCGATGCCGAACACCGACAGCTTGTCGTGGCCGAACTGCGTCACCTTCTCGGTTAGGCGTCCGATCAGGACGTCGATCAGGTGCATCGCGCCGAAGCGCTGGCCGGTGCGATAGACGCAGGACAACAGCTTCTGCGCCAGCACCTTGCCGTCGCGCATCTTCGGCGGCGTCAGGCAATTGTCGCAATTGCCGCAGCTCTCCCCCATCACGATCTCGCCGAAATAGCCGAGCAGCCGCTTGCGGCGGCAGTGCGCGGTCTCGGCGAGGCCGACCAGCGCGTCGAGCTTGCGGATCGAAACGCGCTTGAATTCGTCGGAGCCGCTGGACTCGTCGATCATGCGGCGCTGTTGCACGATATCGGAGAGGCCATAGGCCATCCAGGCCGCAGACGGCTTGCCGTCGCGGCCGGCGCGCCCGGTTTCCTGGTAATAGGCCTCGATGCTCTTGGGCAAATCGAGATGGGCGACGAAGCGCACGTCGGGCTTGTCGATGCCCATACCGAAGGCGACGGTCGCGACGATGACGATGCCGTCCTCGTTGAGGAAGCGGTCCTGGTTGCGCGAGCGCAACGACCCGTCGAGACCGGCATGATAGGGCAGCGCGGCGATGCCGGCATCGGCGAGCGCGGCGGCGACCTCCTCGACGCGGTTGCGCGACAGGCAGTAAACCACGCCGGCATCGCCCGCATGACGCTCCCGGATGAACTCCTTCAGCTGCGACACCGCATTGCGCTTGTCGACGATCTCGTAACGGATGTTGGGGCGGTCGAAGCTGGAGACGAATTGCGGCGCGTCCGTGAGCCGAAGCCGCTCGACGATCTCCTTGCGCGTCAATTCGTCGGCGGTCGCCGTCAGCGCGATGCGCGGCACCTCGGGAAAGCGCTCGGCGATGATGGAGAGCCCGACATATTCGGGGCGGAAGTCATGCCCCCATTGCGAGACGCAATGGGCTTCGTCGATCGCGAACAGCGCCACCCTGGCCTGCGCCAGCAGCGACATACAACGCGGCGTGACCAGGCGCTCGGGCGCGACATAGAGCAGATCGAGATCGCCGGCAACGAGACGACGCTCGATATCGGAGGCTTCCTGCGGCGTCAGCGACGAGTTCAGCGCGGCGGCGTTGACGCCGGCTTCGATCAGGCCTGCGACCTGGTCGCGCATCAGCGCGATCAGCGGCGACACCACGATGCCGCAGCCTTCGCGCAGCAGAGACGGTAACTGGTAGCACAGCGACTTGCCGCCGCCGGTCGGCATCAAGACCAGGCAGTTGCCGCCGCCTGTGACGTGGGCGATGATCTCACCCTGCGCGCCGCGGAACCCGGGCAGGCCGAACACCGAATGCAGCACCGACAGCGCGTCGCGGCCGTTGGCCGGCGCAGGCGGCGGAGCGGTGGAAGGGGCGGACATGGGCGCGTGTCGGAAGCCTTGGGATTCGTCACAAGGCCAGTCGCATGGCTGCGCGGGCATGGCAAGGCTGTTTGCCCTGCCTGTTCCCCCTCTCCCCGCCCTTGCGGGGCCGCGCCGAGCTCCGCTCGCGCTGAGAGCGTTAGGGTGGGGCCTCTCTCCGCACATGAGATTGCTGATGGACCTGTACCCCCTCACCCGGATCGCATCTAGCGACGCGATCCGACCTCTCCCCGCAAGCGGGGAGAGGTTAAAGAACCTACGCCCCGATCCTGCGCAGCGCTTCCGCGACCGTCACGATCGGCATGTTACGCTCCCCCGCCGCTTCCAGCGCATGGCGCATCAGGGCCGGCGTGCAGCCATAGGGGCTCGGCGCGTTCGCGACGTCATGCCCGTAGAAAATCAGCCAGCCGCCGCTTGCGACCGCTTCGTCGAAATAGCGAGCGATGCCGGCGCGGTCGATCTCGCATTCGACCAGGGGCGAGGCGCGCAGGAATTGGAGATCGATGACATCGCGATTGACGCCGGGGAGGATGCCGCGCGCCGAGCGGAACGCCTTGGCGAGCTGCGGCTTGCGCCACACCGAGGCGATGCCATAGGGGTAGGCGAAATTCTCCAGCATGATCGACGAATCGATGCCGCGGAAATGATTGCGGTTGTGCTCGATCTCGCGGGCCATCGCAGCCTCGTCGAGATCGGCCGAGCTCTGGTGCGAGAAGGTGTGGCAGGCGATCTCGTGCCCGGCGTGGTGAAGCCGCACGACGGCGTCATTCGACAGGCCATGCCAGTGGTCGGATGGATGATCGATCAGGCTGCCGGCGATGTAGTACGTTCCGCGGCCGCCATGCGCTTCGAGCAGCGAGGCCCCCTCGCCCGCGGCGCTGTCAGGCGCATCGTCGAAGGTGAAGCTCACCATCGGCGTATGCGCGGGCAGGCGGTGCGGCGCGGCGCGAAAATGCCGGGCCAGCCGATTGCTCACGCGTCCCTGGAGTGCCGACCACACGACCGCATTTCCTGTTTGCCCCGATTCGCGCAATCAAACATTCGTGCGTGGTCCGAGGCAAGCTTCACACCTTGTTAGTCCTAACAGAAAACCCGCTGCCCCGGCCTAGCGCACCACGACCGATGCGTCGGCATCCGCGCCGAGATATTGCAGCCAGTTGCGGAACAGCACCGCCGCCGCATTGCGGGCCGCGATATCGTTGCGCAGATTCAGCGCGGGCAGCTCGTTGGTCAGCGCCGGATGACGCTGGTGCTTCGCCTGCTTCTCGAAACGGAGGAGCTTCTCCTCCGTGGCTGCGTCAAAATAGCTCACGGGCAGGTGCGGATAGGTTTCGCGCTCACGCGCGAGATAGCGGCCGATGTCGCGCAGATATTCGCGCTGCAGCGACAGCGCGTCGTATTCCGGGTGACCCTGGAAGAACACGAACCGGCTGGCATGTTGGCGGATGAAGATGTCGACGCCGGCCTGAGCCGAACGTGTCAGCACCTGATAACCCGCCTCGTCGAGGTCGCTCTCGGCGATCTCGTTCAGCCGCGAATGCGAGACTTTTAACGGCGCGGGCGCCGCGCGGGTCAGGGCATCGTAGGTCACGGCTTCGCAGTCGAAGATGCCGTGACATTTGGACGGCAGCCGGCGCCGCTGGATATGGTCGAGATGCAGCACCGCCGCATGGGCGGCGAGGCACGACCAGATCGTCGAGCGCGTGTTGACCTTGGCCCAGTCGATCAGCTCGGTGAGATCGCGCCAATACGGCTCCTGGTCGAGCTCGGGTGCGACCGGCTCGGCGCCGGTCACGATCAGCCCGTCGAATCTGTGCCGCCTGAGATCGGCGAGATCGGAATATTCGCTCTCGACATGCCACTTCGCCTCTGGCGAGCGCTTCACGGACGGCAGCGAGAAGCAGTGGAAGTGGATGCGGCGCGCACCGGCGGCGGCCTGGAGCAGCTTCATGAACTGCCGCTCGGTCGCCTTCAGCGCCGTATCAGGCATGTTGTTGATCAGGCCGATGGTGAGCTCGCCTTGGTCGCGCGCGAGATCGCGCTCTGCCGGCACCAGCGCCGGGCTCGATATACCTTGATCCCTGTCGATCAAGATCGTCATCGATCCCGCCGCCTACTCCGCAGCCTGAAGGCGCGCCGACGGACACGCCTTTTCCAGCGCCTGGTCGATGTCCTCGATGATATCAGAGGCATGCTCGATGCCGATCGAGAGGCGGATCGTCTCCGGCAGCACGCCGGCTGTGCGCTGCTGCTCCGCCGACATCTGGCGGTGCGTGGTCGAGGCCGGATGGCAGGCCAGCGATTTGGCATCGCCGATATTGACGAGCCGCGTGATCAGCTTCAGCGCATCATAGAAGGTCTTGCCGGCTTCCATGCCGCCCTTGATGCCGAAGGTGAACAGCGAGGACGCGTTGCCGTTGAGGTACTTTTGGACCAGCGGATGATAGGGGCTGTCCGGGAAGCCGGTGTAGTTGACCCAGGCGACGCGCGGGTCCTTGCGCAGGAATTCCGCGACCTTGCGGGCGTTCTCGACATGGCGCTCCATGCGCAGCGCCACGGTCTCGATGCCCTGGAGCAGCAGGAAGGCATTGAACGGCGACAGCACCGAGCCCATGGTGCGCTGATAGACGCTGCGCGCACGCTCGATATAGGCAGTCTTGCCGAAGCGCTCGGCATAGACGAGGCCGTGATAGGAGGCGTCCGGCTTGTTGTAGGCCGGAAAGCGGTCGGCGTATTTCGCCCAGGGGAAGTTTCCGGAATCGACGATGGCGCCGCCGAGTGTGGTGCCGTGGCCGCCCAGGAACTTGGTCAGCGAATGCACGGCGATGTCGGCGCCGTAGTCGAATGGCTTGAGCAGGATGGGGGTTGCGACCGTGTTGTCGACGATCAGCGGCACGCCATGGGCATGCGCGATTTTCGCCAGCGCCTCGATGTCGCAGACATTGCCGGCGGGATTGCCGATGGTCTCGGCGAACACCGCCCGGGTGTTCTCGTCGATCAGCTTCGCGATCGCGTCCGGCGCGTCGCTCTCGGCAAAGCGGCCGGTGATGCCCTGGCGCGGCAGGATATGGGAAAGCAGCGTATGCGTGGTGCCGTAGAGCTGCGGCACGGACACGATGTTGCCGCCATGGTCGGCGACGTTGACGAAAGCGAAATGCAGCGCCGCCTGACCGGTCGCGACCGCAAGCGCGCCGACGCCGCCTTCGAGCTGGGCGATGCGCTTCTCCAGCACCGCGCTGGTCGGATTGGCGATACGGCTGTAACGAAAACCCTCGGCCTCGAGATTGAAGAGCGCCGCGCCATGATCGGCGCTGTCGAAGGCGTAGGCCGCGGTCTGGTAGATCGGCACGGCGACAGCGTGCGTGGTGGCTTCGGGCTCGTAGCCGGCGTGAATAGCGATCGTCTCGTTGCGCATCGTGCCACCTCCGCGTGGAGCGGCCGCACTCATTGGCCTGTATGAGGCATGTGCGTTGTCCGCCGTCCCTCTGTTAGAGGCGGGCGGTAAAGCGGACAATAATTCGCATAGAGATCGAGGAAGTAACCCTAACGGTTGTTGGCGAATTGGATCAAATTCGAGTTAATTTGGATTCATGAATTGATGCATCCTATCGTCGATGAACGGCACCATTCCGACCCCCGGCGACGGCTCGTCATCCTCACCGCAGAAATGGCTATTCTTCGTCTCCGACGGCGTGGCCGACTACTACTACCCCTCGAACTGCAGCCAGACCGTGATCTCCTCGTCGGGCCGGTGCCGGGAGCCGCTGACCACGACGATCTGCGGCACCATCAAGGCACGAGGGGTCAAGATCGCCGTGCTCTACACCACCTATCTCGCGATCACCAACAACAGCTGGTACAACACCTATATCGCGCCATGGCGCAGCTCGATCGCGACCAAGATGCAGTCCTGCGCGACGTCGGGTTACTATTACGAGGTCTCGAGCGATTCGAGCATTACCGACGCGCTGAATGCACTGTTCCAGAAAGCGATTGCCGCCTCGCATCTGACGAACTAGCCGCGCGCCTCCGATCGGCCGGCGACGTCGCACGCAGAGCTCTCGCGGGGCGTCCGACGCCGCGCTGCACGGCCTGCGCCGCAACGCCGGGCAGGCCGGTTGATCGCAGAGGTCAGCCATCGCCGAGACTCGTCCTCATTCCGCCGGACACGCCGCGGCGGCCATCTGTCTACGGTCGAGTTGGAGGCTCCAGAGGGCGAGCAGGAGGCCGACCGCGGTGATGCCGGCCGCGACCAGCGGCAGCGCGGAGAGGCCGAGCCCGCGATCGATGGTGAGGCCGCCGGCCCAGGCGCCAAGCGCATTGCCGAGATTGAACGCGGCGATGTTGAGGCTCGATGCGAGCGTGCGACCGCTGGGCCCGGCCGCTTCCAGCACGCGCAGCTGAAGCGGCGCGACGGTTGCGAAGGCGGCAATGCCGAGCAAGAGGATCAGCACGACGGCAGCGATCTTGACCGACAGCACGGCGGCCAAACCGAGCAGCACGAGCGCGAGCGCGGCCAGCGTGCCGATCAGGGCGCGCGCGAGGCCGCGGTCGGCGAGCCTGCCGCCCGCGACATTGCCGATCGCAAGGCCGACGCCGAACACCAGCAGGATCGGCGAGACCGCAGCTTCCGAGAAGCCGGTGAAGCGGGTCAGGATCGGCTGGATATAGGTGAAGACGACAAACAGGCCGGCGAAGCCGAACACGGTCATGGCAAGGCCGAGCAGCACCTGCGGACGGCCGAGCACCGCGACCTCCTCCGCAAGCGAGATCGGCTTGTCGCCGCTGCCGACATGGCCGGGCACCAGTGCCGCCACCACGGCAAACGCAATCACGCCGATCACTGTCACCGCCCAGAACGCCGCGCGCCAGCCGAGCATCAGGCCGAACCAGGCGCCGAAGGGCACGCCAAGGAGCGTCGCGACGGTGAGGCCGATGAACATAGTGGCAATGGCGGAGGCGCGCTTGTCTTCGGCAACAAGACTGGTCGCCACCACTGAGCCGACGCCGAAGAACGTGCCGTGGGCGAGCGAGGTCAGCACCCGCGCCGCCATCAGCAGCTCGTAGCTCGGCGCGAGCGCGCAGGCGGCGTTGCCAAGCGTGAAGATCGCCATCAGCGCCAGCAGCACGGTCTTCCGCGGCATTCTTCGTGTCGCCAGCGTCAGCACCGGCGCGCCGACGAACACGCCGAGCGCATAGCCGGAGATCAGCAGGCCTGCGACCGGCACGGAGACCCCCATGTCGGCAGCGACCTGGAGCAACAGGCCCATGATGATGAATTCGGTGGTGCCGATGCCGAAGGCACCGGCGGTGAGGGCGAGGACGGCGGGAGGCATGCGTGGCTCCAATGGATGAGACGAGCCACGCAGATAGCCGCGCCTGCACAAAACCATTAGAATGTCCGCAATCCAACCATCTGTGACGTGAATTCAACATGGCCCGCTTCGACCTCAACCGCTCAGCCGAGATGGAGGTCTTCGTCCGCGTCGTCGATCTCGGCGGATTCACCCAAGCTGCGCGAAAACTGCGGCTGACGCCGTCGGGCGTCAGCAAACTGATCTCGCGGCTGGAGACTCGGCTCGGCACGCGGCTGATCAACCGCACCACGCGCAAGCTGACGCTGACGGAGGAAGGCCGGGCCTTTTACGAGCGCGCCGTGCGCATCCTCGCCGAGATGGAGGAGGCCGAGCGCGAAGCAGCCTCTGGCGCTGCGCCGCGTGGCCGCCTCACGGTCAACTGCAACATTCCGTTCGGCATGCTGCATGTGATGCCGCTGCTCCCGCGCTTCCTGGAGCAGCATCCCGAGATCACGCTCGATCTCGTCTTGACCGACACGCTGATCGACCTGATGCAGGAGCGCGCCGACGTCGCCATCCGCGCCGGCCCGCTGCGGGCCTCCCGCCTCGTCGCGCGAAAGCTCGGCACCAGCCGCATGGTGGTGGTCGGCGCGCCGAACTACCTGGCACGCTCAGGCACGCCGAAGAGTCCGGCCGATCTCGCCGACCACCGCGGCATCGGCTGGACCTTTCCGCGCTCGATCCGCGCCTGGCCGTTCAAGCGCGGCGATCACGCCGAGGAAATCGTGCCGCCGCCGGTCGCGCGCGCCAGCGACGGCGAAGCCGCCCGCCGCCTCTGCCTCGGCGGCATCGGCCTCGCCCGCCTCGCCGTCTTCCACATCGGCCCCGACATCGAAGCCGGACGGCTTATTCCGGTTCTTCAAAACTATAATCCCGGAGACCGCGAAGACATCCACGCCGTCTATGTCGGCCCCACTGCGCCCCTTCCGGCCCGCGTCCGGGCGTTCATCGACTTCCTCGCCGAGCACGTGCGGATGAGCGATCCCGCGCTGAAGCGCGCTGGGGATGGAAGATGGAAATTGGTGGGATGAGGCTGATGGCGCCCGCGCAATGCATGGGATCACCAGGCGTAGCGCAGCGCCACCGTGCCGGCGTAGAAATCCGAGCGCCTAGCGAACTCGCCGTCGAACTTGGCGAGCAGCTTCCAGTCGCGGTTCAGGTACCAATCGGCGCCAAGCGACGCGAGCCCCGAGTTCTGCGCGGTCGGCGCGCCGAACACCGTGAAGTTCGAGAGCGGCAGCGCCTGAAACGCTGCGCTCAACGAGGGCGTGTTGACGAAGTCGTGCGCCCACGCCAGCCGCGCGCGGATGACGAGCGGTGTGCCGGCGAGCAGCGTCGGGCTGTCGAACCGCGCGCCGAGCTCGGCGCGGACGTCGGTCGCTTCCTTCGCCGCATAGTTCAGTCCGAAGCCCATGTTGTTGACGTCGCTCTCGCCATAGCTGCCGGAGTGGAATGCCTGCGCCTGCGCCGCCGCGTAGGGTGTGATGCCGAAGTTGGGTGTCACGGCAACGCGATAGCCGCCCTCGATACGCGCGCCGATGCTCTGGCCGGTGAAGGTGGCACGCAGATTGTCGCCGAGCGCCGTTCGATTGGTCGTGAACCAGTGGCTCGCAAAAGCGATCGACTCCGCGATGTAGGCCGGACCGATCACCGTCCTCGCATAGGCGCCGATTTGCGCCGACTCGCTGCGACCATTGCCAAGGCTGTTGGACAGCCCCCAATTGGTGCCGCCGCCGGCCGCGGCAAGGCCGACCACCGTGTGAGGCGAGAAGCGATAATCGAGACCGCTGGCGAAGCCATAGGTGCTGAGCCGCGTGTCGGTCGAGCCGATCGCGGGATCCCCACTGGTCTTGCCGCTGCCGCCGAACGCCGCATTCCACAGGCTCCAGCGCTGCTCGAAGCTTGCCGGTTGCGGTGCCTTGAACACGGCGGCGTAGGCCTGCGCCATCTCCGGCGGCAGGTCGGCCTGCTCCTCCGGCGCAAAGCCGGAGACACCGCCCGCGGCGGTGCCGAAATGGCCGTCGATAGCGGGGTTCAGCATCAGATTGAGGAATTCGTCACCGAGGCGGAACGCGGCGCGTTGCGCGCCGGTCGCAGCTTCGCCGTCGAGCTGGGTAAAGGCCGCGCTCGCCTGCGATGCGGACAGGCCCAGCAGCAAGTTCAGCAGCGGTCCGCTGAAGCCATTGGCGTTGCCGGCAGCGTTGAGCGCCGACGCAACATTGAACTGGTTGACCGTCTGCGTCACCGTCGTGAAGTCCACACTGCCGCCGGCGCCATTGCCGGTGATGCTCAGGTAGACGTGCGTCGGATCGTAAGACAGCGATGTCGTCAGAAACGCCGAACCTGTCGGGGCCGACAGCGAGGCGAAGGTGCCGCTGATGGCGCCTCCGGTCATGATGGTGTGCGTGCCGACGGCAGCGCCCAGATTGGAGATCGATGCCGATACACTGGCGCCGGAGACCGTGACGATGCCGGTGGCCGTGATGGAATCGTTGACGGCGCCGTTGACGCGGATGCTGTAGGTCGCGCCTGACGCGAGCAAAACCGGGCCGTTCACGCTCAGGGTCGGTCCGACGGTCGAGCCGGCCAATGCCGGCATCAACGAGCCCGCCTGCAACTGAATGCCACCGTTGATCGCGCCGCCCGGGCTGATGGCGTTCGCGCCGCCGGTGAGCTGGATGGCGAGTTCGCGCGTGGTCCCCGTGCCGTCCAGACCGCCGCTGATCGTCCCGCTATTGGTGATGGTGAGGCCCGCGCCAATGATGCCGATGCCGCCCGCGCCTGCAGTGCCAAGGAGGCCGGGAGCGGCACCAGCGCCGCCGGCAATCTGACCGGCGTTGATCAGGGTTGCTCCCGAAGTGGTAAACCGAATTGCAGCGCCACCGGCGCCACCGGTTCCACCAACGGGGCCCGCTCCGCCGGTTCCGCCAGCCACTGCCCCCATGTTGTTGAATGTCGAACCGGCTCCTTGAAACAGGACGCCCGTTCCGCCTGTGCCGCCGACACCCGAAAGTCCTGCTCGAGTCACAACTGTCCCGCTGGCGCCAGCATTGACCCCTGCGCTTGCACCCGCGCCGTCTCCACCAACACCGCCGGTTCCGGCAATCACCGAGCCCAAGTTCATGAAGCTGACGTTGGAGCCGGCAAAGACGGCGCCGGCGCCGCCAGTCCCTCCGTTCCCGCCGTTTCCACCAATTCCGAGGGCATGATAGATGCCGGTTGCCGCGTCGGCCTCTGTCGTTCCCGATCCCTCACCGCCCTTTCCACCGATGCCACCCGCCCCGCCAGTGGCGGTGGCTGTATTGATCACGGTGATATTGGACCCGGTCGATTCGAGAGCGGCGCCGCCACTGCCGCCGTTGCCGCCATTGCCGCCTGTCCCGGTCGCATTCGCGGTCCCGCCTGCACCAAAGGACGCCGCGCTAGCGGTGCCGTCGCCGCCCATCCCGCCGGTACCTCCAACGCCGCCGAAGCTGTTGGTGCTGAATGTGAACGATCCGCTTCGCAGATTGCCGACACCACCGTCGCCGCCGCCACCCCCGCCGCCGCCGGTGACGATCGCGGTCACAACACCGCCGGCACCAACCGTCGCATTGATCTTCGCATTCCCGCCCTTGCCACCGGCGCCGCCCAAACCGCCCGTGGCGAGACCGGAGCCACCGCCGCCGCCGCCACCACCGCCGCCCGTCTCCAGCACGTTGGTACCACCGCCAACAAAGCCGGCGACGTCTAGCCCGGCGCCTCCGTTGCCGCCTTGACCGGCCACGGCACCATTGAAGCCACCACCGCCACCGGCGCTGGTGCCGCCTGCGGCTCCGTTTGGAGAGCCGGCCGTGCCGCCCGCACCGCCTGGGCCCCCGAAAGCCCCCCCTCCTGCGCCGCCATTCCCGCCGCCGCCTGCGCCACCGCCTCCGCCGCTGCCTAGATTGCCGTTGTCGCCAGTGGCGGTGTTGGCTGTGCCGTCACCTCCCGCAGCGCCGGTATTACCGGCACCGCCCGTTCCGCCAGCGACCGCGCCCGATGCTCCGCCAGTCCCGCCGTTGGCGCGTGCAATTGGCGTAGTGGCGACAATTACCAGAGTCGCGAGTGCCGTGCTCGCGAGCAATGTCCTGAGCACGCGCGCATGCAAGCGCGGCCGCTCCCAGGTCGAAGCGCGCGCCGCGCCAGTGTTCTGAAGCCTGGAAAATATCTTCGGCATGGTTGCCCCGCTGAGAATTTTCCGACGCGATGCTGAATGACTCGGTCGATCCGTCGGTTGCGTCAACCTCGCACAGTCCGCGCGCAACTTCTGTCGTGCGGGGGCAACAGCGCGATTTACGCGCTTGACCTATAGTGTGATGGGCTTTGCAAATCGTGCGCCGGCGCAGGCCGGATTCGTCCGGAGCTACAGAACGATTATCTGCGATCCCGCCGCGCATGGCGGCGGCATCACTTGATCTATTGCGCATATGTCTTGCATTTTTGCGTACAGCGGACGGAAGCGTTGCACTTGAAGGCTGTCCCGCCGCTTCGTGACGCGCGACCGCTCGCCTTCCGAGAGTAACCGGCTCAGCTCCGTGAAACAGCGTCTGCCTCGATGCGACGGGACCGTACTCGTAGATCGTGGCCATCGTCTGGAGACGCCGTTTCGACGGAATTCGCAACTTTTTCGGATCGGATTCAGGAAACGCCTTGGCGTCCGTGAAACGATGGCACGGGTATCCGTTGGCATTTGTAACGGCGGTTAACAACCGGGCGTGCGGAGCTGGCGGTCTTGCGTGCGTTGCTGCACGCAAACGCGCACCTGTGCGCGTGTGCTCATTTGGAATGAAATCCATTGTGGCGATGAACGCCGACGACATTGACCGGAAGCCGATGCAATTTACGACCGACGCGGTTCCCGAGCATGAGCGACTCGCCCGCTGGCGGGAAGAATTCGGCAAGACCATCATCAGCGTCGATATCGCGCCGCTGGCGCCTGAGGAGCCCTTCCGCGCCGAAGCTTTGCTGCAGCGATTACCCGGCGTCCGCATCGCGCTGTGCGACGGATCGGCGGCCGAGTTCACGCGCACGCGCGCTCAAGCCGCAGCAGGCGGCGACCCGGTCTGGATGATCGTCAATCTCGGCGAGCCGGCCTTCGCCCTGCAGCGCGATACCGAATTGACCCTTGGCATTGGCGATGCCGTGCTCGTGCGTCCGGACGAGCCGGGCCGGCTGCGCGGCGTGACGCATCTCGATCTGGCCATTCCCCATGCGCCACTGGCTGAGCGCCTGCACGACCTCGATGGCGTGTTCATGAAGCCGGCCCCGGCAAGCCATGAAGCGCTGCGCCTGTTCATGCGCTATCTCCGGATGGTCCTGTCCGAGCCGAAACCGGAGGAGTCGGCGCTGCAGCAGGCCATCGTCAATCACATCCACGATCTTGCCGCCCTCGCCTTCGGCGCCACCCGCGACACCTCCGAGCAAGGACGCCGGGCGATCGCCGCAGCGCGGCTCGCCGCTGTCGTCGAGCATATCGGCAAGCACTTTGCCGATCCCGCCCTGTCGGTGGCAAGCGTTGCGCTTCATCACGACATCTCGCCGCGCTACTTGCACGAACTGCTCGAGCAGTCCGGCGCCTCCTTCGTCGCACGCGTCAACGAATTGCGCTTGAAGCGCGCCTTCGCCCTGCTCACGCGCTTTCCGAACCGGGCCGTGGCCGAGATCGCAGCGCAAGCCGGCTTCTCCAACGTCTCGCATTTCAACCGCCTGTTCCGGATGCGTTTCGGCGCCAGCCCGAGCGGCGTGCGCAGCCGCTCGTGACGCTTTCGCCAATTAGTCCGGCAGCGCGGCAGGGCGGCAACGCGTTAGGCGCTTAGCCCAGGCCGGCTTTGCGGAGTCCGTCGAGGAAATGATCCCGGTCGGCGCGGTCTCTGTACCTACTGGCGCGCATCCGAGCGAGGTCGAGCGTGTTGAGCGGCGGAGCTTCACCATTCTCGCTTAATTCCAGACACCTCTCTCGAACGAATGCGCGCGCCTCGAAACCTGCTTCCGTCAGCCGATCGGTTTGCGCGTAGCATGCCGCGAGGAGCGCGCGCGACCATCCTCGTGACAGGCTGCATCGCCTTCGCGCTTCTGACACTTCTGCTGTCACGAAGCGGCACCGTGCTTCCCATCGTCGTTGCTCTTGGAGTCCTTTGCGGCCTGCCCGCCGGTGCGATCATGAGCCTGCCTGCGCGTGCGCTCGAGCAGACGACGCGGCCGACCGGAATGGAACTGTTCTATACCGTCTTCTATGCCGGCATGCTGGCCGGGCCGGCGATCGGAGGAAAGCTTTCCACCTCGGTCGTCTTCGTGAGCGCCGCGCTCGATTTCGGCGCCGCCATGCTCCTTTTTGCCCCGTCATCCTGTGGCTCTTCCGCCAGATCGTTGCCCGCGGGTATCGGCCGGTCACTTCACCGATGCTCAAATCACATGGTCAACTCATGTCCGCCCGGCACGACGCACGAGCACAAAACAGAACGTGAAACCGGCGACTATCGTGGTCCCGCCACCATAGCGAGCGAGCCGGGTCGCCGGCTGCATCTGGCTGTTTTGCCCATCGCACGTCGGGTACCCGGCATTGCGAGCGTCGCCGCTTTGGAACGTTCGTTCAATTTCAGCGTTCCCGCGTAGACCGCTTCCGTCAATTCCTTGAGGCGGGGTTCGAGGTGCCGGCAGCGATAGAACAGAACGACCGGGTAGGCGTAACGCAATGATCGTTTCAACAGTAGCCGTAGCGTCATTCTCCCAGCTGCGATCTCATTCGATAAAAAAGCTGAAAACGCGATTCACTCGATTGCCTGGCTCGTGAGGTGGAGCATGGAGGCTGGACGGCCATACTCTCGGTTATTGTTGCGGCTCGAGCGATTCAACGCGCTCTCGGCTGAAGACCGACGGCGCATCGCCGACCTTCCGTTAAAGGTCGCAACTTGTACGGCGGATCGGGAGGTCCTTTCACCGGGCGACCTGGCTTCGCGGTGCACGTTTGTGCTCGATGGATTTTTGTACAGCCACAAGCTGGCCGCGGGATCGCGCCGACAGATCACATCCTTCTTCGTACCCGGCGACATCGCCGACCTCAATACTTTGTACCTGCCTTCGGTCGACTACGGCATCACCAGCCTGGGGTCCGCGGTGGTCGCATTCGTGTCCCATGCAGCGTTGAAGGAGATGTTGGACAGATCGCCGTCCCTGACGCGAGCTTTCTGGCGCGAGTCGCTGATGCAGGCGGCGATCTGGCATGAATGGGTCACCAATCTGGGACGGCGCGATGCGCTCGCGAGGATCGCACATGTCCTCTGCGAGCTGACGCTTCGGCTTCAACTCGCCGGGCTGGCGCGCGAACAGTCCTTTTCGATGCCCTGCACGCAGGTGGATATTGCGGATGCCTGCGGAATTTCGAGCGTTCACGCCAATCGGATCATTCAGGAGCTCCGGCAACTCCACGTGGTCGAATGGGATTCGAGGCGCGTAAGAATCCTCGACTGGCTCGCGCTGGCTCGGCTTGGCGATTTCAGCGGTAGCTATCTGCAATTGAAGCAGCCTGCACCAGACAGGAAGCAGGCTCCGCCCTCCGGGCAAGGCGTTCCGGAGTGGATTTAAAGAAGATGCCGGCTTTACCCCTCGCATCGCAACGAACTGCCGGCGACCGCGCGAGCGGCGAATTGAGCTCTACCCTCCGCCGGAATGTCGAGAACTTGAGAAACCGCCGCAAGCAGGAGACGCGCACGGCGCGATTCGAGGACAGGCTCGCTGATGCCATTACCGCTTTCACCGGCAGCATGCGATCCGTGTACTTGCATCTGGTTGTCTATGGCGCCTGGATTACATGGAATCTGCTGCCGGGCGTTCCGCATTTCGACCCGACCTTCGTGATCCTGGCGATGGAAGCTTCGGTTGAGGCGATCTTCCTCTCCACTTTCGTGCTTATCAGTCAGAACCGGGCTTCAGCAGCGGCAGACAAGCGCGATGATCTCGACCTGCACATCAACCTGCTAACCGAGCACGAGTTGACCCGGCTGATCCAGATGGCCACGGCCATTGCCGAAAAGCTCGAGGTGCGCACCGGCACGGAAGAGGAAATCCCCGACATCACAAAGGATGTTGCCCCCGAAGCTGTACTCGACGAAATCGAGCAGCAGAACCGCAAGGGTTGAGGAACTTTGGCACCTTGAACAGCTTCCTGAGCAACGCCGGAATTTGGCGCGCCCGTCAGCGTTCGTGCCGTTGTTGTTTGATCATGATCTTTTCGGAAAACCGCGGCACACTTTTTCGGATCATGCTCTAGTGCAACCGGCGAGCGCGGTGCTCGGCAACTGGAAGCGTGCTAAGCCGACTTGCGGGAAAAAACTTCGTTGAGTGCAATCCGTGCGACCGTCTTGAACTCGCCTAAGGTGGTGCTGCCCCGGCGCGCGCTGCGAATCAGCTCCTTGGCGATTCGCTTTCGAGTCTCGTGATCACCGCCATGCGGGAGGACGCTGCAGACCTCCTCGAGTGCAACATCCATGTTCGCCGCTGTTCGTTCGTCAATCTGCTTCATGGCAGCCCCAATGATCAGCAGAAAGTCAAGGGAGAGCGCCCGGATCCTAGCGCAATCGCGCGATCGAGAATTTAGCATATGTTAAGTCGGATCTTTCCTGCCCACAGCCGGCGGGGTATGAAGCCGCCAGGGATCCGCAATATTGATACCGCGCCCCAGGTCCCTCAGGCGGAGCGCACCATGTCCTGCATTTTCACCCTGTTTCGCGCCTGAAGGGCGCAGCGGACCTCCTCGATCACGTCGCTCCATTCTCCAGCACGATGCTGATGGAACAGTCGCGCACGCGGATACCAACACGTTCCGCCGTTGCCCTTCAGAGGCCAGCGCCAATCGCAGTCGGCATGCAGCAGCACCCAGGCTTCGTGCCCGAGGGCGCCGGCAAGATGTACCGGCATAGTGTCGACGCTGACGATCAGGTCCACCTCGCCCATCCGATGACCCAAAGTAATCAGGTCCGGCGTGCTGATATCGCGAGCGCCGATCTCGGCTGCTGCAGCGCACGCGGCGCCCCGTTGGAAGGAAAAAAGTTCGACGCCATCGGAAGCGAGCCGCTTCAGCAAATGCGGGGGAACCGCCCGGCGCTTGTCCCAGTCGCCGACTTCCCAGACCAGCCCGATGGCCAGACCTTGGCGCCCCCGGCCAAGGCACTTCGTCGCTTCGCTTGGCGGCAGGGTCAAATATGGCCCGCGCCGCATGACAAGCTCGCGCCCCGCCCGGATTGCATGCGGAATTTCCATGATCTCGATATCGACGTCGAAGTCGGCATCCGGCGCGCCGTCATGCAGCGGCATTGTTCGGTCAACGCCCTGCAGGCGTTCGATCAGCGGCTGCAGTTCGGGCTGGCACCAGACCACGAGCCCGCCGGCGAGTTCCGCCAACGCCGGCAGGAAGCGCGCAAACTGAATGGTATCGCCGAGGCCGTGATAGCACCGCACCAGAACACGCCGGTCCCGCAGTTCCTCGCCCCGCCAGATTCGCTGCTGGTGGCGCGGCCCCGTGTGCTTCGCGATTCCGCTGCGGCGATATGCGGCGAGATCGCGGTCGCTGATCGACCACGCGCGTTCGAAATCGCCGGCGCGCATGGCGCAAACCCAAGCGGTGGCCTCGACGTCCTCACAGCATTCCGGACTGGATTCGCTCGATCGTCCCGAATTCATGCGCCGGAACGCCGGACGAACTTGTGAAACCGGCTCAGGCCTCCGTCTTTGGTGCGGTCCTGATACAGGAATGCGAGATCAGCCTCGTCGAATTTGCGGAAAAATTCATCCCATTCGATCTCGTCAAGTCGATCCTCCTTGGGACCGAAATCGATCCGGAGGATCCCGGCGTGTCCGCCCTCTTCGGTTGCGCGCACTGTCGCCGGCCGTCCATCGCGTTCCTCTATCCATTTCCGAATGACCTTGTGATCGGTGGTCGTTTCGCTGTCGCTCATCGGCCGCTCCTTCTGAACTACCGACCGACCGACAAAGGACGGTCAGCCGCTGCTGCATGCAACGCCCGGTGCAGCCATTCGTTCTTTCGGTGCGCGAACGATCTTCGTGTCGGCGATCGCTGCGTCTTCAACGCTCCCGCGGAGCAGCCAGCTTCTTCTTCATCTTCTTCTACCCTGCCTTTCGTTCCAGCAGCGGAAGCGATCGTCTTAAACCAGGTTAAGGTTTTTTGGTTTTTCACCGCCAAATCGACGGGCATGGCGGCCGACGGGTCATCGGCACAGGAACGAACGTATCGATCATACGTTCGGCCAACGTACTTACGTTCGCGCCCTGCATTTCCCCGGAGGCCATGATCGATGCATTCACGTCTTCAAGACAGGCGGCGCGTCCGCGTCGGCCTTGTCGGAGTGGGCAATTGCGCAAGCTCGTTCGTTCAGGGGCTGACCTATTATCGCGAAGCCAAATCCAACGAGCCTGTGCCGGGATTGATGAATGCCGATGTCGGTGGCTATCACATCAGCGATATCGAGATTTCCTCAGCCTTCGACGTCAACGCCAACAAGGTCGGCCGCGATGTCGCGGAGGCCATTTTCACAAGACCGAACAACACGCATCGCTTTTCTGCCGTTGAAGAAACCGGAGTCACCGTGCGCCGCGGCCCCGTGCTCGACGGCGTTGGCCGCTATCTCGAGGATGACGTCCCGATCTCCGGTGAAGCTGAAGCCGACGTGGCGGACGTGCTTAGGAAGTCGCGCACCGATGTGGTGGTGTCGTATCTTCCGGTCGGCTCGCAAAAGGCGAGCGAATGGTACGCCAGCCGCGCGATCGAAGCCGGCTGCGGCTTTGTCAATTGCATTCCGGTCTTCATCGCGTCCGATCCTGCGTGGCGTCACCGCTTCGAGCAGGCCGGCGTGCCCGTGATCGGCGACGACATCAAGAGCCAGGTGGGCGCGACGATCCTGCACCGCGTTCTCGCCAATCTGTTCCGCGAGCGCGGCGTACGGCTGGACCGCACCTATCAGCTCAATGTCGGCGGCAACACCGATTTCAAAAACATGCTGGAACGGGAGCGTCTGACCTCGAAGAAAATATCGAAGACGCAAGCTGTGACGAGCCAGTTCGATGTCCCGCTCGAAGCCGACAACGTTCACGTCGGCCCCAGCGACCACGTCCCATGGCTCACCGACCGCAAGCTCGCCTACATTCGTCTGGAGGGCACCACGTTCGGCGGCGTCCCGTTGAGTGCGGAGGTGCGGCTTGAGGTCTGGGATTCACCCAATTCCGCCGGCGTCGTCATCGATGCCGTCCGTTGCGCCAAGCTGGCGATGGATCGCGGGATCGGTGGCGCGCTGACGGGCCCTTCGAGCTACTTCATGAAATCGCCGCCGCGGCAGTTCACCGACGAAGAGGCGCGCCGCAAGACCCGCGCCTTCATCGAAGACGAGGCATGAACCGGTCATGGTGAAAACGATTCACCTCGTGCGCCACGGTCATCATGCCCTGCTCGGCGTTAAATTGTGCGGCAGGATGCCGGGCGTCGAGCTCGACGATCTCGGTTGTCAGCAAATGGCCCGCTGCGCGGAGATGATCCCGGGGGTGCCTGCGGCGATACAATCAAGCCCGCAGCGTCGAACGCAGCAATCTGCATTCATCCTTGCCGCGCGTTTTGGCGTGCCCGTCGAGATCGTTCCCGCCTTCGATGAGATCGACCTCGGAGATTGGACCTCACGCTCGTTTGCCGATCTCGAATCCGACCGCCGCTGGACCAGGTGGAATGCATGCCGCGGCGCCTGCCGGCCGCCGAACGGCGAAAGCATGTGGGAGCTGCAGCAACGTGTGGTCCGGCATCTCGAGCAACTCCGCACGCTTCAGATTCCCGGGCCGATCGTCATCGTCAGCCACGCCGAGCCGATCCGGGCAGCCCTGCTGCACTATTCACGGATTCCGCTGGACAACTTCCTTTCGATCGGGGTGGACCCCGCCAGCATCAGCACGCTGGTCGTGGACGACAACGGCATTCGCGTATCGCAGATCAATCAACAGGTGCCGGCGTGAGGATCGTTATCTTTGGCCTGACCATCTCTTCATCCTGGGCGAACGGACACGCGACGCTGTGGCGTGGGCTGTGCAAGCACCTCGTCCTGTCAGGACATTCCGTCGCGTTCTTCGAGCGCGACGTTCCCTATTATGCGAACGCCAGGGATTTTTTCGAAATTCCAGGCGGCCGGCTCGTGCTCTATTCGGCGTGGGAGGAAGTCAGATCGCTGGCACGTTCCGCCGTGCTGGAAGCCGACGCCGCGATCGTGACCTCCTATTGTCCCGATGCGCTGGCTGCGACCGAGCTCCTGCTCGACCAGCACCGCGCTCTTCCCGTTTTCTACGATCTCGACACGCCGGTGACGCTGGCGACGCTCCAGGCCGGAGAGAGCGTGCCCTACATCGGACCTCGGGGCCTCGATGGATTTGCTCTGGTGCTGAGCTTCACCGGCGGCCAGCGGCTGTTCGACGCGTTTCGCCGCAAGCTCGGCGCGCACGACATCCAACCGCTTTATGGACACGTCGACGCCGACGTCCATTGTCCGGCTGCTCCCGAGCCGCATTATCGTTGCGATCTTTCCTATCTGGGCACCTACTCGGAAGACCGGCAAGCTGCGCTCGAAAGCCTGTTGGTCACGCCCGCACGGTCGCGCCAGGACCTGCGGTTTCTGATCGGCGGCGCGCAATATCCACCGGATTTTCCGTGGTCGCCAAACATCTATTTCGTCCGGCACCTGCCGCCCTCGGAGCACCCGCCGTTCTATGCGTCGTCGCGGTTGACCCTCAACGTCACCCGCCGCGCGATGGCGGAAATGGGCTGGTGTCCTTCGGGCCGCCTGTTCGAAGCGTCGGCTTGCGGCGCTCCGCTGCTGAGCGACAGCTGGCCGGGCATCGATGAGTTCTTCGCGCCCGGCGAGGAGATCATCCTGACCGCAAGTTCGCAGGACACGCTCGATGCCTTGCAGCTCGGTGAGAGCGAGCTGGCGACCATCGCCAAGCGAGCTCGCCAGCGAACGCTCGAGCAGCACAGCTCGCAGACGCGGGCGGCAGAACTGGTCGCCTTGCTCGAGCGCGCGGCCAATCGCGGCGTCCGTCAACCTGAGGCGCAGGGAGCCTGACATGTGGGGCATCGTTCCAGCGGCCGGACGCGGCAGCCGCATTCAGCCATTGGCCTTCTCGAAGGAATTGCTGCCAGTGGGAAGTCGCCTGGACAACGGCGTTGATCGCCCTTGTGCTGTTTCGGAATACCTTGTCGAACGCCTGATCCTCGGTGGCGCCGACAAGATTTGCTTCGTTATCTCACCCGGCAAGTCCGATATTCTGGAATATTTCGGCGACCATTATGACAATGCGCAGCTTGCCTATGTCGTGCAGCCGCAGCCGTCGGGCCTGTGCGACGCTGTTTTCCGGGCAAGTACTGTCGCGGGCGACCGCGAAGACGTGCTGGTCGGGCTTCCGGATACGGTCTGGTTTCCGAAGGCCGCGCTCGCAGCCTTGCCCGACGTCGACCTGTCCTTCCTGCTGTTTCCGGTCGAGCACCCCGAATTCTTCGATGCGGTGGTGCTGGATGGCGAGCAGGTGCGCGAGATTCAGGTCAAACAGCCGAACGCAAGGTCGAACTGGATCTGGGGCGCGTTTCGGATGTCGACTACGGGCTTCCGGGATTTGCAACTGCTGTGGAAGCAGCGGGGTTGTCAGGACGAATATTTCGGGACGCTGGTGAATGCGTACCTCGCCGCCGGCGGGCGCGCCACCGGCATCAAGGCGGGCGACTCCTATGTCGACGTCGGCACCCTCAACGGCTACCGGACGGCGATGGCGCTCCTGTCCGACAAACCGCCCCTCGATGGCCAGACTGGACCTGCCCCATTTGCTTCAATCGACGTCCAAACAGCTTCGCCCCTGTCCATTGGAGGGACCTCATGACCGATGTCCGCTCCAAGGAAGAAATTCGCCGCCGTGTCGCGGCGCTGGGGCCGTGGTTTCACAATCTGGATCTGAAAGGCGTCAGCACGGCGCCGTCGCATTTTCTCGGGGATTATCCGCAGGTGAAATGGCGTCGGTTCTCCGGGGTCATTCCTGACAATCTGCAGGGCAAGACTGTGCTCGACATCGGCTGCAACGCCGGATTCTATGCGATGGAAATGAAGCGCCGCGGCGCCGAACGCGTGCTCGGCCTCGACACCGACGAAGAATATCTGGAACAGGCGAGATTCGCCGCCGACGTCAACGGTCTCAAGATCGAGTTTCGCAAGATGTCGACCTACGATGTCGGCCAGCTCGGCGAGAAATTCGATCTCGTGATCTTCATGGGCGTGCTCTATCACCTGCGCCACCCTCTGCTTGCGCTCGACCTGATCCACGAGCATGTCGCGCGCGATCTGTTGCTGTTTCAGTCGATGCTGCGCGGGTCCGATCAGGTGGACACAGTCGAGCGCAACTACGATTTCTGGAGCACCTCGCATTTTGGTAGTCCGGGCTATCCCAAAATGCATTTCATCGAGCACAAATACGCCGACGACCCGACCAACTGGTGGGCGCCGAACAGGGCCTGCGTGGAAGCCATGCTCCGCAGCGCCGGTTTTGCCATTGCTGCGCATCCGGAAGAAGAGGTCTATCTCTGCCGGCGTATCACAAGGCCGCCGGATGTTCCGATCCTCGAGATGTCGCGAGGTGCCGAGCGATGATCGAGGCTGCGAAGATATGGAACGAGCCGAACAATAAATCTCATTGGGACCTTCAGCTCGATCCCGGTTGGGAGCGTTTTGCGGAGATGACCATCGCCGCGAGCCGGGCGATTCGCGCCGTGCATCCAACGCTGACGCGGGTGCTGGGGGGCATTTCGCCGATTGATCCCTCCTTCATGGAAAACATGAAGATGCGCGGCGTGCTCGATCATGTCGACGTGGTCGCCGTGCATGGCTTTCCGCTCGACTGGAATCTTTGGCAGATCGATCAGTGGCCGAATAAACTGGCGGAAATCCAGGCCGTTGTGCCATTGCCGGTGTGGGTGACGGAAGTCGGCGTATCCTCGTTCGGAGCCGAAGAGGTTCAGGATTGGGGGCTCCGCCGCACGGCCGAATTGCTCGCAGGGCGTGCTCAACGCATCCATTGGTACAGCCTCTACGATCTTCCTTCGACCTGGGAAGCAACGACGCGGCATCGCGAAGCCGAGGGATCATCCTATTATCGTCATTTCCATATGGGCTTGCTGCGCGAGGATGGGACGCCCAAGGCCGCGCTCAAGAGCTTCGAACAGTACGCTGACGTGATGGGACTGTGCCAATGGTTTCATTTCAACGATCATCGTCTCGACGACGCCGTGCGTTGGATGCGGCGCCTCGGCGTCAAGCATGTGCGAACCGGATTATCCTGGGCCGACAGCTTTCGTCCAAACGCTCTCGACTGGTTCGACAGGCAGATGGAGGCACTGGCGGAATTCGAGGTGACAGTGACGTTCTGCTTCACGCCGGAGCACCGCGGCATCGCGCCGCATCACACCAGTCCTCCCATCGATGCAGACGAATTCGCCGATTTTTGCGCGCAGATGCTTCGCCGCTATTGTGATGTGCCGGCGGCACGTGCTGCCGCGCCCGCACCATTCGAACCGGAAACTCTGCCGCTATGCGCGCCATGATCCTCGTGATGGATTCGGTCGGGATCGGTGCCGCGCCGGACGCGGCGACCTACGGTGACGAAGGCGCGGATACGATCGGTCATATCGCCGAAGCCTGCGCCCTCGGGGATGCGGACAGCGATGCGCGCGCGGGACCGCTGCACCTGCCTCATCTGGTCGGACTGGGGCTCGGCGAGGCGAGCCGCCTTGCCACCGGCCGTGAGCTGCCGGGTCTCGCCCATCGCGGCGATTTCGGCTCGCAATTCGGATGCGCCAGCGAACAGTCCCGCGGAAAGGATACGCCCTCCGGGCATTGGGAGATTGCCGGCGTGCCCGTCAGGTTCGATTGGGGCTATTTCCCGAAGACAGAACCCTGCTTTCCGCAAAAGCTGATCGACGACCTGATTGCGGGAGCCGCGCTGCCCGGCATTCTTGGCAACCGGCATGCCTCCGGAACCGAGATCATCGAGCAACTGGGGGAACATCACCTGCAATCCGGCAAGCCGATCTGCTACACGTCCGCAGACAGTGTGTTCCAGATTGCCGCCCATGAGCAGAGTTTTGGACTGGACCGGCTTTACGACGTTTGCCGGGTGGCCCGGCGGCTGGTCGATCGCTTCAACATCGGCCGGGTGATCGCGCGGCCTTTCACTGGGACGTCCCCTCAAGACTTCAAACGAACGTCACACCGGCGCGATTTTGCGGTGCCGCCTCCGGAGCCGACCATCCTGGACATTGCCGAGGCGGAGCGCCGCGACATCGTTTCGATCGGCAAGATCGACGACATCTTCGCTCACCGCGGAACCGGACTGAACAAGCGAGGCGACGGCAACGATGCGCTGTTCGATTGTCTGCTGGAGGGATGGGATCATCTGGCGGACGGCGGGCTGTTGTTCGCCAATTTTGTCGACTTTGATACGGTTTATGGCCATCGTCGTGACGTTGCTGGGTATGCTTTGGCTCTCGAGAGGTTCGATGCTCGTCTTCCCGAGCTGCTGAACCGGCTGAAGTCGGGCGATCTCCTGATCGTGACCGCGGACCACGGTTGCGACCCGACCTGGGCCGGCAGCGATCACACGCGCGAGCAGGTCCCCGTGCTGCTCGCCGGTGCGCCGCGCCATTCGCCGATTGGCAGGCGCAACGGTTTTGCCGATATGGGCGCGACGGTCGCACATCATCTCGGACTTCCACCGCCGGCCTGCGGAGTCCCGTTCTGACATAACGGACCCGCGCGGACTCACCCATGTTATTGATCTAGGTTAGTGGAATCTTTGTTTGTACATTTGCTAGGAACCAACATTCCTTGCGCTGCTTCTAACTCACACATGTGATCAAGCGCGCGGTCGTTCGACCCAACTCTCCCGAGGCGCTTTCACTCCCAATCGCTGATCGGTCGCGAGACCGTCTGATGTCGAGCAAGGAGAGCCAGCGGATGGCACGAGTACTGATTACGGGTGGCGCCGGCTTCATCGGCTCACATGCAGCCGACGCCCTTTTGGCAGCCGGCCACGAAGTCAGGCTGCTCGACAACCTCTCGCCGCAAGTTCACGGCTCGCAACGCCATCGACCGCTCTACCTCGACAAGGCCGCCGAACTCGTCGTCGGTGACATCACCGACGCGCTTGCGATCGAGCGCGCGCTGCGCGGTGCTGACATGGTGCTGCATCTGGCATCGTCCGTTGGGGTCGGACAGAGCATGTACGACATCGCTTCGTATGTCAGAACCAACGAACTCGGAACCGCGATGCTGCTCGAAGCGCTTTCCAAGCGGCCCGTCGAACGGCTCGTCGTCGCCTCATCGATGAGCATCTATGGCGAAGGACTTTGCCGCTCGGCCGACGGTTCCGTCGTCGCACCCGCCGAACGCACGATCGGTCAATTGCGGAAAGGGCAATGGGAACTGAGAGACGATGACGGCAGGCCGCTTGAACCGTTGCCGACGCCCGAGTCCAAGCAGCCGACACTCAGCTCGATCTACGCCTTGAACAAATACGCACAGGAACGGATGTGCCTGAT
This sequence comes from Bradyrhizobium diazoefficiens, assembly GCF_016616235.1. Classification (NCBI taxonomy): domain Bacteria; kingdom Pseudomonadati; phylum Pseudomonadota; class Alphaproteobacteria; order Hyphomicrobiales; family Nitrobacteraceae; genus Bradyrhizobium; species Bradyrhizobium diazoefficiens. The sequence continues at coordinate 726,062 of NZ_CP067100.1, read as the reverse complement.
CATCGCCAAGGCCTACGGCATTCCCACCGTGGCTTTGCGCTTCTTCAACGTATTCGGGCCGCATCAGGCGTTGTCCAACCCTTACACCGGCGTGCTGGCGATTTTTGCGGCGCGCCTGTTGAACAACCGTCCCCCGCTCGTATTCGAGGACGGGCTGCAACGCCGTGACTTCATCCATGTCACCGATGTTGCGCGCGCCTGCGTTCTCGCGCTTGAGAGCGATCGCAGCGACGACGTGTTCAACATCGGCTCCGGGCAAAGCCGCACCATCTTGTCCGTCGCCCACGATCTGGCCCGGGTGATGGGCCGACCTGGCATTGCGCCGGAGATCACCGGAAAATATCGCGCAGGCGATATTCGCCATTGCTTTGCTGATATCAGCAAGGCCCGTGACGCGCTCGGTTTCGAGCCGCGCGTTGGCTTCGAAGAAGGCCTCGACGAACTCGCCGGTTATCTGGCGGATCAGATCGCGGAAGATCGGGCGGAAAAAGCCACCGAAGAACTGTCACAGCGAGGACTCGTGGCATGACGGAAAATCGCACCGACCGACCCGTTCTCGTCACCGGCGGCTGTGGCTTTATCGGCTGCAATCTGGCCGACCGCCTCGCCGCGCGCGGCAATGCGGTGATCGTGCTCGATAATCTGACGCGCGCCGGCGTGCGGGAGAACGCGCAGTGGCTGAAGGCACGCCATGGCGAGCGCATTGACATCGTGACCGCCGACATTCGCGATTCGATATCCGTCATCGGCGCGGTCCGCGAGGCCAGCGCTGTGATTCACCTCGCAGCCCAAGTGGCCGTCACCGACAGCATTGCGGATCCTGTCGCCGATTTTGAGGTCAATGCACGCGGCACTGTCAATGTGCTCGAGGCGGTGCGGCTGCACAATCCGACGGCGCCCGTGCTGTTTGCCTCCACCAACAAGGTCTACGGCAGATTGATCGACGACGCCCAGATCGCGCGAGCCGACCAGCGGTATCAGCCGGTCAGTTCGGAACTGGCCGACGGCATCACAGAGAATGCGCCGCTCGATTTCTACAGCCCCTACGGCTGTTCGAAGGGCACTGCCGATCAGTACGTCCGCGACTATTCGCGCGTATTCGATCTGCAGACGGTGGTGATGCGCATGAGCTGCATCTACGGCCCTCGTCAGTTCGGGACTGAGGATCAGGGCTGGATCGCTCATTTCCTACTCAGTGCGCTGCGCGGGGACAGTCTCACGATTTACGGCGATGGTTATCAGGTTCGTGACGCGCTCCACGTGTCGGACGCGGCGGACGCCTGGCTCGCCGCACTCGACCACATCGGCTCGGTCCGCGGCCGCGTTTTCAATCTGGGTGGGGGACCTTCGAATTCGGTCAGCCTTCTTGAACTGATTGCGCTTCTCAGGGAATTGACCGGCCGCGACGTCGCGCATTCGTTCGCGGACTGGCGACCCGGAGACCAGCCCTGGTACGTCACGGACACAAGCGCCCTGTTCAATGCGCTCGGCTGGCGGCCAAAAATTCCGCTGCGGGAGGGCCTGATCTCGCTGCACGAATGGCTTGCAAGCCGCTTCGGCGAATCCGGCAAACGCGAGGCCTTTGCATGACGCGCGTCGCCCTGATCAATCCGAACTGGAATTATGACGGCAGCATCTATTTCGGATGCCGGTCGCCGCATCTGCCGCTCGAACTGGGAATCTCCCAGCACTACCTGAAGGAAGCCGGTCATCAGACGCTGCTGCTTGATGCGCATATGTTCGGCCTGTCCTTCTCCGACCTTCAGTCCGAGCTGCGCGCCTTCGGTCCGGACATGATCGTCATCACCACGGCGCCGACCTACCTGTTTTGGCGTTGTGCGCCCCCCGAACTGCGGGTGCCGCAGCAACTCGCCCTCGCCGTTCGCGATCTGGCGCCAATGCTCGTTGCGGTCGGTCCGCACGGCTCGACCACACCGCGGGCGACGCTGAAGAAGCTCGCCGTCGACATCGTTGTGATGGGTGAATGCGAGCAGTCGCTGCTCCGGCTTGCGAACGGAGAGCGGGATTTCGCCGGCCTCGCTTTTGCGGAGAACGGCGCCGTTCACGTCAATGGCGCGCCGCAGGCCGTCGGCTTCACGGATCAGCCGGCTCTCGACTGGCCGCAGGAGATGATCGCAAGGCACAGTCATCATCACCATCGCTTTGAAGCCGAGCCCATTGGCCCGGGGGCCGAGGTCGAGGCCTCGCGCGGCTGTCCCTACAACTGCACCTTCTGCGCCAAGGAAAACTTCCGCAATGCCTACCGCAAGCGGCCGCCTGCCGTTCTCCTCGAAGAAATCGATCGGCTGCGCCAGCGGGGTGTGGAGTACATCTACTTCATCGACGAAATCTTTTTGCCCAATCCAGAGTTGCTAGAAGGTCTGGTTGCGCGCGGCCTGAAGTTCGGCGTGCAGACCCGGATCGACCTCTGGAAGCCGGACATGCTGAAGCTGCTCGGCCGCGCCGGCTGCGTCTCGATCGAGGCCGGTATCGAGAGTCTTACGCCGGAAGGTCGCGCATCGCTTGCCAAGAATTGCAAGATGACCACCGAGCAACTTGCGGACCGGCTGGTGGAAGCCCGGCGGCATGTGCCCTTCGTACAAGCCAATCTGATTGAAATGCCGCAGGATGACGATCCCGTCGTGCAGCGCTGGCGCGGCCGGATGCAGGATGCCGGCGTCTGGGCCAACGACCCGGTACCGCTCTATCCCTATCCCGGCTCTCCCGACTATCGAAAGCTCTGGGGCGAGCCCGACGATTTCGCCTGGGAACGCGCGCATAAGCACTACCTCGCGATGTTCGATCAATTCAGCGACGTCCAGGAGCAACGGCCGGTGCCTCTGAGCGAACTCGAACTGCAGGTCGCCCGATGAACGCGATACGTCCCACCAAAGTGCTGATGACGGCCGACGCGGTTGGCGGCGTGTGGACCTATGCCACGGAATTGGCTTCAGGGTTGGCCGCGCTGGGCATCGAGGTCCACCTGGTCACCATGGGGCCGCCGCCGCGGGACGAGCAGCGCACGATGCTGCGCGACCTGCGCGTTCGCCTGATCGAGAGCAGTCTCGCTCTCGAATGGCAGGACGCCGGTGGCGACGACCTGCCCAACGCCCGCCGCTTCCTAGCAGATCTCGAAGAGGCGATTCAGCCCGACATTGTTCACCTCAACAGTTTTCGCGAGGCTACGTTCGACTGGAACGCGCCATGCGTGGTCGTGGCGCATTCCTGCGTCAATTCCTGGGGCATCGCCTGCAACGATACCCAATGGCTTTCGGAGCCGAAATGGCAACATTACACGAGAGCCGTCGCGGCCGGTTTGGACGCAGCGCGAGCTTGGGTGGCGCCCAGCCGAGCCTTTCACGATGTCATCCACGATCTCTACCGCCCTAGATCACCGGGCAAGGTGATCTGGAACGGCATCCCGTCTGCGACCACTCTCCCCGGTTCGAAACGGCGCTTTATCCTGGCGGCAGGTCGCATGTGGGATGCGGCCAAGAACCTAGCGGCACTGGCGCGCGCTTCGAGGAGCCTGGATTGGCCAGTGTTCGTCGCCGGGTCCACGTCGGAGGCCGGCGGCCACGACCCGGGCGCACTTACCTTGATCGGCAATCTCGCACACGAGGCGCTACGCTCACGAATGCAGCACGCGGCCATCTTCGCAAGCCCCGCGCTCTATGAACCATTCGGCCTTTCCGTTCTGGAAGCCGCCTCGGCCGGATGTGCGCTCGTGCTCTCGGATATCCCGACCTTCCGGGAGTTGTGGGACGGCGCGGCGTTGTTTGTCGACCCGCACGACGATCGGGCGTTGCACCAGGCTCTCGCCACTCTCTGCAGCGACGACGGGCAGCGCGCGCAGCTCCAGCGTGCCGCCTGGGAGCGATCGAAGAGCTATTCGCTCACTGAAACGACCGGACGCTATTTTTCGCTCTATGAGGGCCTGGTAAACACGCGTGAGTGCTCCGCATCACACCGGCTGGTCGAGGTGCATGCATGAAGTGCGTTTTCTTCTGTCATGCGCTCACGTCCTGCTGGAACAACGGCAATGCGCATTTCCTGCGCGGCATCGCGCGCGAGCTGAGCGAACTCGGGCACCAGGTCGTCGTTTACGAGCCAGCTGATGGATGGAGTCGGCTGAATGCAATCAGGGACGGCGGTGAAGGCTCGCTGCAGGAGGTAGCGGGACTGCTGGCCGGCATCGACATCAGGCAGTACGTCACGTCTCCGGATCTGGAGCAAGCCTTGCAAGGCGCCGATCTGGTCATGGTCCATGAATGGAATGCTCCGGAGCTGATCAGGGATCTCGGACGGTACCGGATACTGGGAGCGCCGTTTACATTGCTGTTTCACGACACCCATCATCGTGCCGTGACAGCGCCCGAACAGTTGGAGCAATTCGACCTGGACGGGTATGACGGTGTGCTCGCCTTCGGCGAGGTCCTGCGGCAGATCTATCTGAGGCTCGGCTGGGCCAACCGGGCCTTCACCTGGCACGAAGCCGCTGATGTGAGGCTGTATCGGCCGCATCCCGAGATCGAGCGCACCCACGACGTAGTCTGGATCGGAAATTGGGGCGACGGCGAACGAAACGCCGAACTCAACGAATTTCTGATCAGGCCTGTGTTCGAACTCGGTCTGCATTCCCGAATCTACGGTGTCCGCTATTCGCTGGACGCGCTGCGTGCCATCGACGCCGCCGGCATCGAATACTGCGGCTGGTTACCCGCGCATCGTGCGCCTGCCGCCTTCGCGCGCGCCCGCGCGACGGTGCATGTTCCGCGCGGGCCTTATGCCCGGTCGCTGCCGGGCATTCCCACCATCCGGATGTTCGAGGCGATGGCATGCGGGATTCCGGTCGTGTCTGCGCCATGGGATGACGCCGAAAGCCTTTTTCCCGACGGATCGTATCTCCGTGCCGGCAATGGCGACCAGATGAAGGAGATGTTGCTGACGCTATTTCGAGATCCCGATCTTGCCGCCTCGCTGACGAGCACCGGTCTTCAAACCATCGCCAAACGTCACACCTGCCGGCACCGTGCGATCGAACTTGTCGGAATCGTGAACTCGCTTCGCGGCGCGCAACATCCGGCGTCGTCCGCGCATTTGGAAGGAGCGTTGCAATGAGGATTGGCTTCTTTGGCTCAAGCCTCGTGTCATCTTATTGGAACGGCGCAGCCACCTACTACCGCGGCATGCTGAAGCACGTAGCCGCGCTCGGACACGACATCACGTTTTTCGAGCCGGACGCTTTTGAACGGCAATCGCACCGCGACATCGATGATCCACCCTATGCCCGCGTTTGCGTTTACCCGGCAACGCAGGATGGCTGGCAGCGCGCGCTGGCGCAGGCCAGCCGTTCCGCAGATTTGCTCGTCAAAGCCAGCGGCGTCGGCGTATTCGACCGCGAACTGGACGACGCGATCGCGCAAGCGCCTTCGTCGGCCCAGCGGCTTTATTGGGATGTGGACGCTCCGGCAACGCTCGATGCGATCGCGGGCAATCCGGATCATCACCTGCGGGAGGCGATCCCGCGCTACGACGCGGTCCTGACCTATGGCGGCGGCGACGCCGTGGTCTCCGGCTATCGTGCGATCGGCGCGCGTGATTGTGTGCCATTGTATAACGCGCTCGATCCGGCCACGCACTTTCCCGCCCCGCCGAAGCCCGCATTCACGTGCGATCTCGGCTTGCTCGCCAATCGGTTACCCGATCGTGAGGCGCGCGTGGAAAGCTTCTTCCTTGACGTCGCCCGCAACCTGCCCGGCAAAACGTTCGTTCTGGGCGGCTCCGGCTGGGAGACGAAGGCAACGCCTGACAATGTGCGAAAGCTCGGCCACGTCGGCACCAACGACCATAACACCTTCTTCGGATCGGGCTTAGCGACCCTCAACGTCAATCGCGACAGCATGGCAAGGTATGGCTTTTCGCCGCCCACCCGGGTGTTCGAGGCCATCGGCGCCGGCGCTTGCCTGATTACAGATGATTGGAAGGGCATCGAATTTTTTCTTGAGCCGGACAGCGAAATCCTGGTCGCATCGAATGGCGCTGCGGTCGCCGAACATCTCGCGGCCCTCACCCCGGCGCGCGCCCGCGCCATCGCCGAACGTGCCCGGGCTCGCATCCTGGCACACCACACCTATGCGCAGCGCGCTTTGCAATTCAATCAATTGCTCGAAGGGATGAGCACAAGAGTCGAGGCGGCGGAATGAATCTCAACATTGTAATCATCGGGCTCTCGGTCACCTCTTCGTGGGGCAACGGTCATGCCACGACATATCGAGCCCTGATCGAGGCGCTGGCAAGGCGCGGCCATCAAGTGACATTCCTGGAGCGTGACGTTCCCTGGTATCGCGGTCACCGCGACCTGACGAAACCTGCAGCCTGGAACGTGAAGCTGTATCAATCCCTGCAAGATCTCCCACGGCGATTCACCTCGCTCATCCGCGACGCAAATCTTGTCATCGTCGGCTCATATGTTCCAGACGGCATCGCCATTGCGGAATGGGCCACGGCGCACGCGCAGGGGATCACCGCCTTCTACGATATCGACACACCGGTTACGCTGGCCGGCCTCGACCGCGGCCTCGACTATCTTTCGGCGGCAATGATCCCGCGATTTGATATGTATCTGTCGTTTTCAGGCGGGCCGGTGCCCGGCCTGATCGAGGAAGCTTACGGCAGCCCGATGGCGCGCGTGCTGTATTGCAGTGCCGATCCCAGCCTTTACCGGCCGCATCCGCTCGAAAAGCAGTGGTCGATGGGCTATCTCGGCACCTACAGCGAGGACCGGCAGCCGTCGCTCGAGCAATTGCTGCTGGCTCCGGCGAGTGTGCTGAGCGATCATCAATTCGTCATCGCCGGATCACGCTACCCGGACCATATCGAATGGCCCGGCAACGTGCATCGTATCGAGCATCTGGTGCAACACGAGCACCCGCCGTTCTACTCGCGTCAGCGATTCACGCTCAACCTCACCCGGGCCGATATGCGTTCCCTGGGCTTTTCTCCCAGCGTACGGCTGTTCGAGGCGGCTGCCTGCGGCACGCCCGTGATTTCGGATCGCTGGCCCGGACTCGAGACCATATTCGATCCGGCGACCGAAATCCTGCCGGTGTCCGATGCCCGTGACGTGAAGCAGATCCTTCTGGAGCTTCCAGAGGACCGGCGCCTTACCATCGCCGACAAGGCGCGGCGACGCATCCTCGCCGACCACACCCCAGACCACCGAGCCCGCCAACTGGAATCTTACTACCTTGAGGCGGCAAGCCGACGGCGGCGCGAGCTGCCGGCAACCCCAGCCAACCGGACCATGCAGGTTGCGGAAGTGTGAATGAGGCAGCCATGACAGTTCAAACCCGCATCGACGGCTCGTTCCACGCCCCGCGTGCCCACCGGATCTTGATCACAGGCGGTGCCGGGTTCATTGGATCGCACTTGTGCGATACGCTTCTGCAACGAGGCGAGTCGGTCATCTGCATGGACAATCTGTTCTCCGGGTCCATGCGCAACATCCGCCCGTTGATAAATCATCCCAACTTCATATTCATCGAGCACGACATCCGTGAGCCGATCGAGATCGGCGGCAAGATCGACCGGATCTACAATCTCGCCTGTCCGGCCTCTCCCCGGCACTATCAGCGGGATCCCGTCGGTACGATGAAGACATGCGTTGTGGGAACCATCAATGTGCTCGAGCTGGCGAAACAAAAATCGTCTCGAGTCCTGCAGGCATCTACCAGCGAGGTCTACGGCGACCCCGAGGTTCATCCGCAGCCGGAAGCCTATCTGGGCCATGTCAACCCGATCGGCCCCCGTGCGTGTTACGATGAGGGCAAGCGAGCCGCAGAGACCCTGATGTTCGACTACCACCGCCTGCATGGGCTCGAGGTGAAGGTCGCCCGCATCTTCAACACTTACGGACCACGAATGCTGGAAAATGACGGGCGCGTCGTATCGAACTTCATTGTCCAGGCACTGCGTGGAGAGCCGGTGACGGTTTACGGCAAGGGCACGCAGACCCGGAGCTTCTGCTTCGTCGACGATCTCGTGCGCGGACTTGAATTGCTGATGGAGAGCCCAGCCTCTGTCACCGGCCCCTGCAACCTTGGAAACCCGCATGAGGTGACCATTGAAGCGATCGCCCGGGAAGTTCTGGCCTACACCAAATCCACGTCTCCGCTGCGCTTTGAGCCGCTACCGACAGACGACCCCAAACGGCGAAAGCCGGCGATTGAAACCGCGCTTCGCACCTTGGGCTGGCATCCGCGTGTCTCGCTCAAGGAAGGCCTTGAGGCGACCATCGCCTATTTCGCGCTTCGCACCGCTACTCCCGAGTTCGCGATGGCAACCAGCGAGCGGCAAGCGCGCCGTCCGCGCGGACGCGGCCGGCTTACGCTCGCCAGCCAACAATAGGAGGCAAGGTCGAAAAGCTGCGTTCGCAAGTGCTGCCTTCATTCAGAACCACCTTACTTTACTGAATTGCCGCGGCACATATTGCGACTGAGTACACGCTGAGTGGGGAACAGCCGAATCCCCCAGCGCCAGATGACTTCGCCCCATACGCCTTTCGGCATGAACAGCATGATGAGAATCGCGATGGCGCCGAGCACGACCAGATAGAGACTGCCATATTGAGCCAGGTAGGTGATTAGACCCCACAAGACCAGTACGCCGATCATTGGCCCTTCGATGGTGCGGACGCCACCGATCACGACGATGAAGATGACATAGGCACTCCAGTCGGTAACGCTGAAAGCGGCGTCCGGCGAAATCCGCGCCTTCTGGAGGTAGACGATCGCGCCGACCATGCCGGTCGCGAACGCAACGGCAATCCAAAGCAGGTATCGGATGCGGCCTGTGTGCACGCCAACGCTCCGCGCTGCGACGGCATTGTCCCGACTGGCCGCAAGCGCGAGTCCCATCCGCGAGCGGACGAACGCGGTGATGCCGAGCGTCACGATCGTGGCAAGCAGCAGCGCAATCCAGTAGACCAGCACATCCCGCGCGGCCGCCGGACGCAGGCCGAACAACGACTGCACCCATTTCAAGCCGAACATTTGCGACAGGTCCGACGGCGCGATCGACATTCCGGTGCCGCCACCAAGCGGCTTGACCTGTGCGCAAACCAAGCGGAGCGCTTCTGCCGCCACCCAGCTGCCGATGGCGAAATATGGCCCCTCCAGCCGAAACAGCAGCGGACCCAGTACCGTTGCGACCATTGCGGCGAACAGGCCAGCCACTACGATCGCGAGAACCGGGTCGATTTGGAGCATGACGAGGCTGGCAAATAGCATGTAGGCACCGAGCCCGACAAACGCCTGCTGCCCGACCGAGACCAGACCGCCCCACCCTGCGAGCACGTTCCACAATTGCGCCAGCGTCAGCATGGTCGACACGAAAATCAGATCCTGAATCACGCTCCGCGATGCGATCGCCGGCAACAACGCGAGCGCGACCACGACGGCGACCGCGGCAATCGCCGTCGCGCGCGACAGTGGCGTGCCGACGCGTACCCGCCACACCAACGCCGCACCGATTTCATTGTCGACCTTGGCCTCCTCGCACCCGGTAATCGCGCTCATGCTCGCCTCGACGGAAACAATCCGCGCGGGCGAACCATCAGCACCACGAGGAACGCCAGATGACCGGCAAGAATCTGCCATTCGGGATTGATGTGCCCGCCAATGGTTTGCGCCAAGCCGAGCACAATACCCCCTGCCAGCGTGCCCCACAGGCTGCCCAGGCCGCCGATGATCACCGCCTCGAATGCATAGAGCAGCCGCGCCGGTCCAATCGAGGGATCGAAATTGGCACGGATGCCGAACGTGATCGCGGCGACCACCGAGACCGCAAGGGAGATGCCGACCGCAATGGCGTAGATGCTGCGCTCGTTGATGCCCATGAGCTGCGCAATCTGCGGATTGTCGGCCGTGGCGCGAAACGCGCGCCCCAGCGCGGTGCGATAGAAAATCAGTTGCAGCAGCGCGACGGCAACGACGGCCGTGAGCAAGGCCGCCAGTGGCGCGAGCCCGACGCTCAAGCCGCCTCCCAGCATCACCGACGCCGACTCGAAATCGCCGGCCTGAAGCCTGTGGCTGTCGGCGCCATACGCCAGCAGCAAGCCATTCTGAATGACGATGGAGAGCCCGAAAGTCACCAGCAGGGGCGGCAAGATGTCGTCGCCGAGCACGCGCTGGAGCACCAGCCGCTGCAGTGCGTAGCCCGCGATGAACATTACCGCCACAATCAGGAGCATCGCCGCGATCAATGGCATGCCAAGCACCGTGGTGACGCTGAATACCAGATAGGCCGCAAGCAAGATCAAGTCGCCATGGGCGAGATTGACCAATCGCATGATGCCAAAGATGAGCGACAATCCCAAAGCGAACAACGCATAAACGCCTCCCAGCAACACACCCTCGATCGCGGTGTCCAATCCGATCATCGCCGCCTCACGTTCCGAAATAAGCCGAGTGAATGGCATCCTGGCTGGCATTCGCCGGCCGGCCCGCGAGCGTGACCCGGCCCTCTTGCAGGCAGTAAAAGCGATCGGTGCTGCGTAGCGCCCGGGCGATGTCCTGCTCGACGACGACGATTGCAGTACCGTTGTCGCGAATCCGCGGCAGCATCCGATAGATATCCTCAACGATGATGGGTGCCAGCCCGAGGCTGATCTCGTCACACAGCAGAACCGATGGATTGGACATCAGCGCGCGGCCGATCGCCACCATCTGCTGCTGGCCGCCTGACAACACCGTGACGCTGCTACGCCGCCGCTCCCGCAGCATCGGAAACATCCGATACACCGACTCCAAATTCCATGGCGAGGTGCGCTCGCCGCCAAACGCACCGATCAAAAGATTTTCCTCGACCGTGAGCGAGGGAAATAGCTGCCGGCCTTCCGGCACCAGCGCGAGCCCCAGCCTCACGATGCTTGCGGCTGGACTGTCGCCGATCGGCCGGCCGGCAAGACGGACAGCATCGTTCCGGTTGCGCACCAGTCCCGCCAGTGATTTCAACAGCGTCGATTTGCCGGCGCCGTTCGCGCCGATGACGGCCACTGCCTCGCCCTCTCGGAGATCGAAATCGATGCCGAACAGCGCCTGGAAGTCGCCATAGAACGCATCGAGCGCGGTGACGCTGAGCAGCGCGGTCATGCCGGCACGCCCATGTAGATGGTCTGCACCTCGCTGGAGCGCATCACCTCGGATGGCACGCCCTGCGCCACCACACGGCCGAAATCCAGCACCACCAGGCGCTGAACCACAGCCAGCAAGGCGTGGACCACATGCTCGATCCAGATGATGCCGACGCCTTGCGCGTGGATGGTACGAATGGTCTCGATCAGTTCGTGGCATTCGCCTTCGGTCAAGCCGCCGGCTATTTCGTCGAGCAGCAGCGTGCGCGGACGCGTGGCGAGCGCGCGCGCCAGCTCCAGACGCTTGCGATCGAGCAGTGGCAGGCTTCCAGCCAACCGGTTGGCCTTCGCCTCGAGTCCCGTCAGCGCCAGCGTCCGGCCGCAGACCTGAACGGCGTCGGCCTCTGCGAGGCCGCCGCCGAACAGGGCGGCGACCGACAGATTTTCAAACACCGACAAATGATCAAACGGCAGCGGAATCTGAAATGAGCGACCGATGCCGGCGCGGCATCGGTCTTCCGGCGCAAGATCCGTGATATCCTTGCCGTCCAGGATGACGCGACCGGAATCCGGTCGCAGCATCCCGCTGATGAGATTGAACAGCGTCGACTTGCCGGCGCCGTTGGGTCCAATCACGCCCAGCGCTTCGCCAGACGACAGGCGGAGATCGATCCGCTCGGCCACGACGATTGCGCCGAACGCTTTGGAGACTGCTTTGAGTTCAAGCATCCTTGCGACCCGGTATTGTTCCGGCCATGATGACGAATGCGCTAAGCTAGCTCAGCGCCTGCATGTCGCCGCCGAGCGGGATCTGTGGCGCCTGTTTGTTCTCGGTGATGACGATGTCGTATTTTTCACCGCTTAGTCGCCACTGGCCGCCGACAAGCGGTGTCTTGGCGACATTCTTGGCCGCGAACGGCGGCACCTTGTCGGAGCCGAATGCCACCGGGCCGACGATGGTGTCGAGCTTGGTGGCGCCGATCGCCTTCGCAAGCGCGGCACCATCGGTCGGATCACCGGCGCGCTTGATGGCATCGACAGCGACTTCGAACAGCGAATGGACGAAGCCGATCGGTTGGGTCCATTGCTTGCCGGAGGCTTGCTCGTAAGTCTTGGCGAGATCCCTGGCGCTGATGCCGCTCAGGCTCGATTTGTAGGGATGGGTCGGTGTCCACCACACCTCGGTCGAGATGTTGTTGCCGCTCTTGCCCAGCGCCAAGACCGTCGTCGGGAACAACAGCGCCTTGGCGACCGAGACGACCTTGGGCTTGAGGCCCTTCTGGCGCGACTGATTCCAGAACGTCGTGAAATCGGGCGGGATGATTACGCCGGTGACGATCTCGGCGTCGGCGCCGCGGAATGCGGATATCTGCGAGGAGAAATCGTCGGTCAGATTCTGGAAGCGACCCGGATCGGTTAGTTTGAAGCCTTGCGCCGAAAGCACCGGCGGAAAAGCGATGGCCTTGTCGCCCCAGGCATTGCCATCGGCGTCGTTGGGAAACAGTGCGCCCACCGATTTATTGGTCGCGACCTGCTGCCACATGCCGGTGAAGACGCCAATGACATCCTCGAGGCCCCAAAAATAATGGAAGGTGTAGTCGAACGGCTTCCAGCTCTTGGGATCGGCGGGATTGGTCTGCCGGCCGATGAAGTTGGTCTGCCACGGCGCCACGGTGGAAATGCAGGGAATCTGTTCTAGCTCGCATTGCGTCGCAACTGGATTGTTGGTCTCGGGCGTCGCCCCGACCAGGATCAGCGAGACGTTATCGCGGGTGATCAGCTCCTTCGCCACTTCGGCAGCGCGATTCGGGTTCGACTGGCTGTCCCTGGTCACGACCTCGATCGGGTAGATCTGCGAGCCGACCTTGATGCCGTCCTTGGCGAATTTGCGAAACTCGCCAAGGACGAAATCGTCCGCCTCGGCAAAGGCGGCGAGCGGTCCGCTTTTCGGCGAGACGTAGCCGATCTTGATCGGCTTTGCGGCGCGAACCGCGGGGGCGAACAACGTCATCGTCCCAGTTGCAGCGATACCGCCGGCGAGCCCTTGCAGAATGCGGCGACGATCGATTTGCGACGCCGCATATCCGGATATCTTGCTGGTCATGTGGTTTTCCCTCCCTCCGTGCTGGCCGATTCATAGCCGGCCGCGATCCATTTGCTTGCAGCGCTCTCAGGCCGCGGCGACCGAAGCCTCAGCGCGACCGGCTTTGACGGCGCGACCGAGCAACTGCCCGAACACGCCGACCAGAACATCCGAAGCACCCGCCACGGCCTGCTTGGCCCGCCAGGCCACATACATGTCCGGCCGCACCACGACACAGCCGTCCTCATCGATCTCGCTCTGCCGATACCAATCGGCATAGATGTCCTGCGCGTCGCAGCCGGCGGGACCGATGCTCACGACGTCAACGGGCAAGCCATAGGTCGCTTCGACCGCCGCGGCGGCATCGCGCCAGCATTCGCCGCCGATGCCGGTCAGCAGGGTGAAACGACCCTTGCCGACGAGGTCGAGCGTCGACTTGCGAACGCCGTGATGCTCGACCCAGACATGGGGAAGATGCGCGCCCGGCCAAGTGGTGGCGTGGTAATAGAGCTCGTGGTCGCGCGTGAACGCCGGCTCCGCCGTGCCGTCGGAGACCACGGCGCTGGACGCGTAGCGCTGATTCATCTCGACGCCGTGACAGTTGAACTCGTAGCTCTTGTGCGCGATCGCGGCATAAAGCTTCTTGCGGCGCACCTTGCCCTCCTCGGTCGGAGCCTTGCGCGCCTCGATATTCTTTCTTGCCTGATCCGGATCGGTGGACGATAGCAAGCCGACAGCCTCGAAGATCGGCGGAAAGTCGCCGATGCTCTTGTTGGCACGGGTCACGATCTGCTTGCCGACGGGCTGACGTTCCGCGGAGTAGCTGTCGAGCAGTGCCGGCGCAGCCTTGTTCTCCAGAACCAGCTTCAGCTTCCAGCAGAGATTGTAGGCATCCTGGATCGAAGTGTTGGAGCCGAGCCCGTTGGTCGGCGGATGCCGGTGCACCGCGTCGCCCATGCAAAATACCCGGCCCGATGAATAGTGACCCGCATACATTTCGTTGACGGTCCACGTCGAGGTCGAGCGAACCCTGACCTCGAGCGTCTCGTCACCGACCAGATTGCGTACGATCGAAATCGCCTCGTCATTGGTCAGCTGCCGTTCGCCCTGCTCGATGTCATAGCCCCAGATGAACAGCCATTCGTTCCAGGGCCGCACCATGCGCACGAGGCCGGCACCGATGCCGCCGATCTGCGCGCCGGGCTGCAGCACCCAGTACAGAACGCTCGGTCGATGGGCGACATATTTGGTGAGATCGGCCTGCACGATGATGTTCATGCTACCGGCGCGGCCCATCTGCCCCAACATCGGCAAACCGATGACTTCCGCGACGCGGCTGCGGCCGCCGTCGGCGCCGATCAGGTATTTGGCGCGGATCTCGTAGGTCTCGCCGGACAGCCGATCCTTCACGGTCGCGCTGACGCCATCGGAATCCTGTACCAGATCGAGGAATTCGGTGTTGAAGCGAATCGAAGTGCCGCGCTGGCCTGCGGCCTCGAGCAAAATCGGCTCCAGAAAATTCTGCGGCAGGTCGCAGATGCTGACCGGGCTCGCCAGCTCATAATCGGCCCGCCGCGCCGGATGATTGCCCCACGAGTACAGCCGGCCGAGCTCTTCGCCGGCGAGACTTTCGCAGAACACGTTGTTGGCCATCAGATGCTGCGGGGTCGCCTGGGCAACGGCCTTTTCCTCGAGGCCAAGGTCGCGCAGCACTTCCATGGCCCGCTGGTTGGTGATGTGGGCGCGCGGCGTGTCGGCGAGCCAGCCATATTTGGTCACGAGAATATGCTTGACGCCGTACATGCCGAGCAGCGCCGCGGCGGTCCCACCGGCGGGTCCGCTTCCCACCACCAGAACGTCGGTCTCAACTGTGGTCCTCGGCGTCTTGGCCATTTCCTTCTCCTAGTCTCCAGATTCAATATCGTGACGTGCGCGATCACGTCATTCGGCTGCGGTCATCATCGGCCGCGGCACGACACCCGCACCCGGCTTCATCTGAAATTCGTAAGCCATGAGGTGCCACGGCCCCGATGCCGGCGTGCCATCGGGCATCAGCGGCTCGTCGTGACGTTCCACCCTCGCCACGAGTTCATCCTTGACGCCGAACACTGCATCCGAGGCGAGATATTCGTCGCCCTCGATGAACACATGGGTGACGAGCGGCTCGAAACCCTGCGCCTTCGCCAGAAAGTGGACGTGGGCTGGCCGCATCGGATGACGCCTGGTCGCCGCCATCAATTCGCCGACCGGGCCGTCGGTCGGAATCGGATAGCTGCAGGGCAGAATGGTGCGAAACGAAAACCGCCCGTCTGCATCCGTCACGAACCGCGCCCGCAATGAGGGGCCCTGCGTCTCGTAGGACGGCTTCTGCGAATCGTAGAAGCCGTCGTCATCGGCGTGCCAGACGTCGATCTCGGCGCCCGCGAGCGGCTGGGCGGTCAAATCGGTGACGCGGCTCTGCACGAACATGGGCTCGCCGCTGACGCCCCGCGCAATATCGGATCCATGCGGCGTCGGCTTGTGTTCGCCCACGTAGAACGGACCGAGCACGGTGGTCTCCGTGGCGCCCTCCCGCTCGCGGTGATTGACCGCATCGACCAGCATCGATACCCCGAGCACGTCCGACAGCAGGATGAATTCCTGCCGCAGCGGCGTGCAGGCTTGTCCGGTTCGGGTCAGGAAATCGATCGCCCGCTCCCACTCTTCAAAGGTGAGATTGGTGCGGCGCACGAGGTCGTGGAGCGACGTCACGACCTGTTCGAGAATGAATTTGAGCCTGGAATCCGGTGTTGCGTCAAAGCTGCGGATCACGTCCGCGGTGAGTTCTTGTTCGTCGAATTTGCCTGCATGTTCGGCTCCAGTTCCGGCGATGCTCATGGCGTCCTCCCGCACCGGAACTTCCGGCGAGCTGGATTGCTTGTCGTTTTGGGGGGAGGCTATGCGCGACGAATGTTGCGGGCCTGCACGAAACCGGAGGAATCTTGCACAAAACTGCAAAAATGATGCCCTCTCCTGCCAAGAGGACAAGAGACCGGTTTAGCGCCCGCGTTTAGTGGGTGTCCCGGTAGCGGCCCGGGGTCGTGCCGGTGAAGCGGCGGAACATGCGCGTCAGGTGTTCCTGATGCGAGAAGCCGCATTGCAGGGCGACATCGGCGATGCTCGTGCCTTCCTCGCAAAGCAACGCCTTGGCGCGCTCGATTCGAAGGTTGAGCACGTATTGGTAGGGCGAGATGCCGACGGTGGCTTTGAAGATGCGCACGAAATATTCGGTGCTGCGGCCGCAGGCCGCTGCCATCATGTCCAGCCGGATATCGTTCTCGAGGTTGGCCTCGACGAAGTCGCGGATTCGCTGCATCTGTCGATGATTCAGCCGCTGCGTCTGCTTGCCCGGCTCGGCCGCCGGTGTGTGATAATTAAGGGCGATGAAGCGGTTAGCGATCGCCTTGACGATCGGGTCGACGAACAGCGATGCAGCCGGCAGGCCACCGATGATGGTCTCGCCGATCGCCGCAGCGAGGTGCTCGAGGACCGCGTCCCTCTCGCCGAGCCTGGGCGCCAGTCCGCCGACGACGTCATGGGCGCCCCTCTCCTGATCCGCGAACAGGTCGGAGCGAAGATAGATGTGGGTCGTATCGAGCGCGGCACGCAGCGCAATGTCGCATTCATGGCCAGCCGGGAGAAAGAACACGCCGCCCTTGGGAATGTGCCGGCTAATGGATCTTCCGTCCATGGTATAAGTGATATCGACCGGGCCGCCGCGGTGCAGGACCATCAGACTATCCGAGAGCACGTGCAGCCTGCCCTCATAGGCTCGTTCCCGCTGGATCGAGGCAAATGCCGAAGACCAGCCGAGGCCCTCGCTTGAGGCGCGAATGTCGGCCTGGAACCGGTGCAGGATACGGTGGGTATCCTCTATCCCAAAAACCGGCTTCGATTGCATCGGGCAGCCAACACGGGTTCGAGACATCTGGCGTGGAAGTGAAGCCCAAACGCGTTGGAGTTTCAACAGATGGCAGGAGCCAATGGCCGCGCAGTTCCGAGCGTGATTGGCTCTGCTGCAGCGCAACGAGGACTGCGGCATCGCATCCGCTGGAGTTCATCGTCCGAGCGCGTTACAGGCATTCGACTGTCGCTTCACCGGCCCATTTACCCAGTCGCAATCAGGCTCCTTACGCCGCGCGTATCCTCGCCAGATGGACAGCCTTTGCCGGAAACCGCCTGCGCGGGCAGCAGCAACTGGGCAGCCCCGCCCCCGGCAGCTACGTTGCAGGCGTCGACGAAAGTCGCGGCCACATCCTGGGTACCTTGTGCAGCCTGATGCACATTGTACGAAATTTCGCGTCTCGCAGCTTCTTCTTGCTCGACCACCGTCTCTATGTGGAGCTCCTGCTCAACTTCTGATCCGAAGGCGAGCGAGTAGGCGCCATTGATGCATCGGCAATCTAGCGAAGGCGGTCGTACGGAATCGTAATTTGACGTGCAAAATCGTGCCACTGATGGCGAGACTGTCAGTCAATCCCTGTTGAAAGATAAAGCGTTTTCGACCTTCCGAGACCAAAACCCACCGTTTGGGCTACTGTAAAAATGGGATTTCGCTGTCGGTGCCGCCATAACGCAACTGCACTTCTCGGAAACGCGCTGTGTTCTCACGCATTCCTCCGCTGCCGCCCACTCGCAAGCAGCACGAGCATGAGGGACGCTGCCGTCATCAGTGTGGAGATCGCGGCGATGGTGGGATCGATCTCGTCGCGCAATGCCGTGAACATCCGCTTGGTGAGCGGCTGGTACCGGCCGCCGGAGATGAACAGCGCGACGATGGTCTCGTCCATTGCCGAGATGAAGGCGAAGATGCCGCCGGCGACGACGCTGGATTTGATTTGCGGCAGCGTGACCACGAAGAAGCTGCGCAGGCGGTTCATGCCCAGGCTACGCGCGACCATCTCCTGCGCCGGATCGAAGCTCTGCAGGCCCGCCAGCACCGAGATGACGACATAGGGAAGGCCCAGCATGACGTTCGCCAGCACGAGGCCTGGCAGGGTCGCGACCAGTCCGACCCTGGCATAGACAAAGAAGATACCGACCGCTGTGATGATGATCGGCACGACGAGCGGCAACAGCAAAGCCATATGGATCACGCGCATGATGCGCAGCTTCGATTGGCTGATAGCGTAAGCCGCAGCGACGCCGAGCGGGGTGGCGATCAACACGGTGAAAGCGGCAACGATCAGCGTGACTTGCGTCGCCTGCATCCAGGCCGGGTTGGAGAAGTACTGCTGGTACCAGCGCAGCGACAGCGAAGGCGGCGGGAAGGTGAGGAAGCGCGCGCCGGAAAACGAGATCGGCACGATGATCAGCACGGGCAGGATCAGAAAGACCAGCACCAGCGAGCAAGCGGCGATCAGGGCCATCCGTGCGGGCGAGAATGTCTTCATTTCTGCCCCAACACGCGATCGAGCGAAATGAAGCGGCTGGCGATGAAGAAGATCAGGAGCACGCTGACCAGCAGCACGACGGCGACGGCGCTTGCGGCGCCGAACTGGTTGTAGAGCTCGACATTGCGGCTCACCAGCATCGACACCATCACGGTGCGGCCGCCGCCGAGCAATTCCGGCGTGATGTAGAAGCCGAGGCACAGCACGAAGACCATGGTCGAGCCGGCGAGCGCGCCGGGCAGAGACAGCGGCAGGAAGATCCGGAAGAAGGCATGCGCCGGATTGGCGCCGAGGCTGGCGCCGGCCTGCATCAAATCGCGCGGGATCTTCTGCATCGCGGCGTAGAGCGGCAGCACCATGAAGGGCAGCAGGATGTGCACGGTCGCGACCACCGTTCCGAACGTGTTGTGCACGAGCGCAAGCGGTGTGTCGATGACATCGAGGTAGCGCAGGAACTGGTTGATCACACCGGTTCGCTGCAACAGCGCCAGCCACGCATAGGCGCGCACGAGCACGCTGGTCCAGAACGGCAGCACGACGAGGGCAAGAATGAAGATGCCCCATCCTTTCTGCGCTGCGTTGGCGGCATAGGCGACGGGGTAGCCGAGCAGCAGCGCGATCACTGTCGCGAACAGGCTGATCTCGAATGTCAGCGCAAAGCTACGCCAATAAATTTCCTCGGTCAGGATGCGGCGGTAGTGCTCGAGCGTGAAACCGTCATGGTAGATCGATTGCCAGGCGAGCCAGCCGACCGGCAGCACGATGAGCAGGCCGATCACGAGCAGCGCCGGCGACACCAAAGCCAGCATCAGGCCGTGTTCGCGGCGCTGATGCCTCAAGGAGGGATTTGGCCTGGACGTCGTCAACGCTGCCTCGCTCATTTTCATTTCTGCATGAAGGCGGCCCAGCGCTTCTCGGCCGCTTCGCCCTGCGGCGACGACCACCAGGCGTAGGACATCAGCGCCTGCTTGGCCGCGTTCGCGGGTTCACTCGGCAATTGCGCCGCGCGCTCCGGCTTGATCACGCCGGTCTCGAAGGCCTTGGGATTGCCGGGGCCGTAATCGATCTGCAAAGGCAGGTTGGCTTGGTGTACGGAGTCGACGGCTTCGTTGATGAACTTGACGGCGGTCGCCAGATTCGGCGCACCCTTGAGGATGCAGAGCGAGGTGCTCTGCAGAATGCCCTGATTGTAGGTGTAGGCTACCTTGGCGCCTTCCTTGGCGACGGCGCTGACGCGGCCGTTCCAGGCCATCTCCATGTCGACCTCGCCGTCGTTCAGCAGCTGTGCCGATTGTGCGCCCGAAGTCCACCACACCGTGATGTGCGGCTTGATCTCCTCGAGCTTCTTGAACGCGCGGTCGACGTCGAGGGGATAGAGCTTGTCGGCCGCAATGCCATCCGCCATCAGCGCAGCCTCCAGCGTTGCGATCGGATGATTGCGCAGCGCGCGCCGGCCGGGGAATTTCTTCACGTCCCAGAAATCGGCCCAGCTGTTGGGCGCATCCTTCGGAAATGTCTTCTGGCTGTAGGCCAGCACGCTGGAATAGAACTCGTAGGACACCGAATAGGGGCTGCGATAGGCCTCCGGCATTGCCGCCGCATTGGGGATCTTCGAGAAATCGAGCTTCTCGATCAGCCCCTGCTCGCCGCCGCGCAGACAATAGCCGGTCGGAGTGTCGACGACGTCCCAGATCGGCTTGCCGCTGCCGACCTGCGTCTTGATCGCGGGCCACGCATCCGGAATCGAATCCTGGTTGATGGTGATGCCGAGCTTCTTGGCGGAGGGATCGAGGATCGCCACCGTCTGCGCCTGCTGATAGGCGCCGCCCTGCGAGACGAAGGTGATCTGCTCCGCCGCATGGGCTGCGCTCGCGGCCAATTCGAGCACGCCGAGCGATGCGCCGAACAAGGCCGGTCCAAACAATCTGAAGCCGATGGTTGTCATTGTGTCCTCCTCTCTCGTAGATCTCATTGTCCGATTGCGTCCAGAAACTGGTACCACCCGGCGACCATGCGCACGGCGGGCTCACGAAGC
The DNA here is from genome assembly GCF_016616235.1 of Bradyrhizobium diazoefficiens. Taxonomy (NCBI): domain Bacteria; kingdom Pseudomonadati; phylum Pseudomonadota; class Alphaproteobacteria; order Hyphomicrobiales; family Nitrobacteraceae; genus Bradyrhizobium; species Bradyrhizobium diazoefficiens. The sequence continues at coordinate 705,378 of NZ_CP067100.1, read as the reverse complement.
GGATAGAAGGGAATCGCCTTGAGACGGCTGGCATCGAGCAGCCCGACCTCCGGGGTCTCGCCGCGGACGAAGGCGGCCAGATAGCGACCCATCAGGCTCGACATCGCAACACCGGCGCCGTTGTAGCCCATCGCAAACAGGGTTCGATCGTCGAGCCGTCCGATATGCGGCACCGAGTCCAGGGTCATGCCAACCAGGCCCGACCATTTGTAGGCGAGCGGCACGTCCGACAGTTCCGGGAAGATGCCGACCATCGCCTTGCGCAGCGCGTCGAAGGCTGATTCTGAGTCCTGCCTGCCGAAGGCGCCGCGTCCGCCAAAAATCACGCGGTTATCGACCATGCGAAACCAGCGCATCATGCGCTTGGTCTCGGTGTAGGTGCGGCCCGTCGGCATCAGGCGACCGGCGAGATTGCGCGGCAGCGTGTCGGTGGCGATGATGGCGCTGCGGAACGGCACCAGCGTGCGCTGCATGTGGCGCGTTGCGTCCGTCAGGTCGGAATAGCTGTTGGTGGCGATGATCGCCTGCTTGGCGCGCACTGCGCCTTGCGGCGTCTCGGCGACGATGCCGCCGCCCTCGCGGCGCAGCTTCAGCACCGGCGTATCCTGATAGACCGGCACGCCGCGGCGCGCCACGCCGTCGGCAAGGCCCCGCACGTAATTGAGCGGATGGATGCCGCCGGAGCCCGGATTGAGCACCCCGCCGACGAAGGCCTCCGAACCGGTCTCCTCGCGCACTTCACGGGCGTCGAGGATGCGGACCTCTGCATCGCCCATCTCCCGCTTCATCCAGTTGGCCTCGTCGATTGCGGCCTGCAGCGTGACGTGATTATGCGCGGCCTTGACCTGGCCGGTGCGCGTCAGGCGCGCCCCTGATATGGCGAACTCGGACACCAGCTCCTCGACCATGTCGGTCGATTCATGGGCGATCTCGTACATGCGCTGCGCCATGGCGCGGCCATGCGCGGCATCGATCTCGCGGAACGAGAGACGGAATTTGGCGGTGATCACCCCGCCATTGCGGCCGCTCGCGCCCCAGCCCGGACGGTTGGCCTCGAGCACGACCGGCGCAAGTCCGCTTCTGGCAATGTGATGCGCCGCCGACAGGCCAGTGTAGCCCCCACCGATGATGATCACATCGGCCTGGCTCTCGCCCGACAGGACCGGAAAATCGCGCAATGGCTCCGCCGTGCTCGCCCACAGCGAGTTGACCGAAGAAAGCGACCTCCAGTCCTGGCTCATCGGCGAACCCATGATCACGCCGCAGCGCCAACGGCCGCGTCCGCGAAGGCTTTCATGGTCGGGAAATGGAAATCCGGCTCGGTCAGCTTCTCCACGGCGGGCGTGCCGCCGAAGCCGGCCATGCCCTGGCGGCGCTCGATCCAGCACACCTTGTAGCCGAGCGTTCGCGCGATTCCGATGTCGTGGTACTGGCTCTGCGCCACGTGAAGGATGTCGGCCTGCTTATAGCCGAAGGCAGATTGCCGGCCCTTGTTATAGGCAAAGAACTCCGGATTGGGTTTTGCCACGCCGGTGTCGTCAGCGCAGACGGTGTCGTCGAAGGGATTGCCGAGCGCGTGTGCATAGCAGGACAGCGCGACGCGATCGGCGTTGGTCATCGCCACCAGGCGGAATTTCGTGCGCAGGCGCTTCAAAGCCTCGGAGGAGTCCGTGAATGGTGGCCAGCGCAGCACCGCGAGCTGGAACACGTCGCAGGAGGAATCGTCGGCCGGCAGCCCAAGCTCCTTGGCGAGATGGCGATAGACGTGGAACATCACCTCGCTCGACCGCTCCGGATGCAGGTCGCGGCCGCGCTTGTAGGCGGCGAAGATCTGGTCGTCGGAGAGCTCGGCCAGTGACTTGCCCGAGATTCTGCGCACTGCGTTGAGCACGCCGGTCTCGAAATCGATCAAGGTGCCGACGACGTCGAAGGTGAGGACCTTGAAATTGCTGAACGAAGCTGTGGATGGCATTGGAGGCTTCTTCTCTTCTGTTGGGAGGCTCAGTCGCCCGCCTTCGGCACGACGATGGTATCCTCGGGGTGAAGGGTGACGGTCAGGCTGCCGCCGACGGGCGGGATGCGGCGATAGGCTTCGTGATGGCTCGGCTGGCGCAGGCTGAGCGCGGTGCCATCGGCAAGCGCAAGGAAAACGCGCAGGCTTTCCCCTTGGTAGACGACATCGGTGACGATGCCGGTCAGGTGGTTGCGGGCAGCATCGATTCCGCCATCGCCGATCAGGAGCTTTTCGCTGTGCACCACGAGCATGAGGTCGTCGCCTGCGGAAATCGGACGGGCGCTGCGCAGCACCGCGCTGCCGAGCGCGACACTGCCGGCGTCGACGCGGCGGACCGGCAGTAGCGTCGCTTCGCCGATAAAGCTGGCAACAAAGGAGTCCGCAGGATGGTCATGCAGGCGCGCCGGCTCGTCGATCTGGATCAGCCGCCCCTCCTTCATGACCGCGACGCGATCGCTCATCGTCAGCGCCTCGCGCTGGTCATGGGTGACATAGATGATGGTGGCGCCGATCCGCCGGTGCAGCTCGCGCAATTCGATCTGCATGGATTCGCGCAGCTGCTTGTCGAGGGCGGAGAGCGGCTCGTCCATCAGGATCAGGCGCGGCTCGAAGATCATGGCGCGCGCCAGCGCGACGCGCTGCCGCTGACCTCCGGAGAGTTGGGCGACGCCGCGTTCCTCGTAACCGGACAGCCCGACCATCGCCAGCGCGGAACGCACCTTCTCAGGCCATTTCGTCTTGGGCAGGTGCCGTGCCCGCAAGGGGAAGGCGACGTTCTCGCCGACGCTCATATGAGGAAACAGCGCGTAGTTCTGGAATACGACGCCGATGTCGCGCTTGTGCGGCGGCATGTAGGTGACGTCGCGGCCGCCGAAATGGATCGAACCGGATGACGGCAGGATGAAGCCGCCGAGAATGCCGAGCAGTGTGGTCTTGCCCGATCCGGACGGTCCGAGCAGCGAGACAAACTCGCCGGCGTTGACGTTGAGGGAAACATCGTCGAGCGCCCGCACCGCACCATAGGCCTTGCTGGCGCACCTGATCTCGACGCTTTCCGCTCGTTTGTCCAACGATCGACCTCCGTCCCATTCGGTGGCGCGCGGCGCTGCGCGACATAAGCCTGTTTTATAGGCGGCGCTGGAGCAATCTCGCAGCGCACCATCGGATGCACGCCAATCTGCTCTCGCAACCCTTGTTCGTAGGCTGTCATGCCGATGACATCAGAGTTGGCAAAGCTCGGCAATTGCCAAATTCTTACCAGGCACATAACATGACGTTATGCCAGAGCTCCGCCGGATGCTGCCCTCGTCAAACGCGTTGTTCGTCTTCGACGCGGCCGCACGCAACGGCAGCTTCACCGCGGCCGCAGCCGAATTGAACGTCACGCAACCTGCGGTGAGCCGGATGCTGGGCCAGTTCGAGGAGCATCTCGGCGTTCGGCTGTTCGACCGCAAGGCGGGCCGCGCGGTGCTGACCGAGGAAGGTGAACTGCTCTATCGCCGCGTGCTCGATGGATTCCGCAGCATTGAGACCGGGCTGATCGAAATCGAGCGGCGGCGCAAAGGCACCGAGACGGTCACGCTGTCGGTGTCCTCCGCCTTTACGACGCATTGGTTGATGCCCCGCATTGACAAGCTGCAGCGGCGCTTTCCAAGCGTCGATCTGCGCTTCCAGCTGATATCAGGCGCACTGCGCGGTGCGGTCGAGAATGTCGACCTCGGCATGCGTTTTCGCGACCGCGACGAGCCCCATTCCGACGGTACACTGGTTATGAAGGAGGTCATGCTGCCGGTCTGCAGTCCAGGCTACATGAGCGAAGCCGAACCTGCGCAAGGCAATACGATCATTCGTCTCGTCGATACGCCGGGCGACTGGGCGGCGGACTATCCGCACTTTCTGACCAAGCGGCGCGGGCCGGCCAAGATGTTGAGCTTCACGGATTATGCCGTGGTTGTGCAGGCCGCGCTGCTCGGCCAGGGCATTGCGCTTGGCTGGCTAACGGTCACCTCGCACTGGCTTCTGACCGGAGCGCTGGTGCCGGCGTCCAATACGCTCGCCACCACGAGTCGGATCTGCGAATTCCTGCCGCCGCGCAACCGCCCGATGCGCCCTGTCGCCGCAGAAATCCGGGACTGGATCATCGAGCAAATGCGCACCGAAATCGCGAAAATCGACCGGGAGCATCCACGGCTTGGACTGATGGCCGCATGTTATTGATATCGGCAGCCGGACCTAGCCCGATTTGTCCTTTCACCGTGGCTGCGAGTTCGCAGCTCGCCTCGTAAAACTGCTCGCGCGGCGAACATCCGCAGATTTGTCAGCGGCGACCGGTAGACTCGACATTTTCCATGGCCGCTTCGACGCCAGCCCGCGGTCGCAGCCTTTGTTTCTGCGGGCGCGCTCCGAAACGATTGCCATTGTTATCGCGCAGAAGTCCGATTTACGCGCCCGAATATCCAAATCTACGACGCGCACGCAGTCTGCCTGTACCAATGGATCAGGGCGCGGTATCTCGTTGGTGTGAGCGTACAACATAGGCGGCTGGCGGAGGGAGAGAGTCTAGAAAGAAACTTGCTCAGCAGACTGCCTCTCAGGTCCTGAGATCCAGATCGAGGAATTCTCCCAGCAGATCTGGAGCCAGCCGGCGGCCATTCTGCCCTCTCCGAAGGTGCCTTTTGGCCTCGGGCTGCTACTTCTCCATAAGCCCGCTCGGCTAGCGGAAAACCGTAAAATCTAAGCAGCGCATACATGGCTCAACCAAACCGCTCGCCAGGCGGGCAAGGCACGCGCAGGGGACCGCTGAAACCCGCCGAGAACACCTCCGCCCTCAATTGGGATGTTAGACAGTCGGCTTCCAGAAAATATGGCGCTGGTGCTTAGCTTTCGGGAGGTACAGCTCCCTTGCATTCGCGCTGGGGTTGCGGTTTGATAGCCGTGAGTTTGGGGGGCCTATGCGAAAATTGGTGGTCATCGCGGTGAGCGCGATCCTAGGTGGTTGCGCATTTCAAAGAGCTGAGATCGCACAGGATGCGCGCGCTCAAATGGTGGGTATGTCGAAGGAAAGAGTGCTCGCCTGCATGGGTCCACCTGCCAACAAAGCCGTTGAAGGCAGTACAGAGGTCTGGGGCTACGATTCCGGAAATGGCATGCAGGTGGCTAGCGTCAGCGGCGATCGGTATAGTGCCACCGCGGTCAGCTCGAAGCGCTTTTGCAAAATCAATATTGTGTTCGCCGCCGGTCAAGTTTCTTCCGTAAATTACTCTGGCCCAACCGGTGGCATCCTGACGGCTGGCGAGCAGTGTGCTTATGCAGTTGATGCGTGCGTGGTGAAGCGACAGTAGCCGAGGGCATATTGATGCGAAACGCTGTAGCTCTCGCATGCTGTTGGTTGCTTTCGAGCGCACCCGGGCACGCTACATGCGGAGACAACGGCGGCCCAGGCTATCGGAGCCAAGCGGGCAAGTGCGTGGGCTGGGAGGGACTAGCCCGCCAGTGCGGGAATCCGCCCTCGGCAAAATGCACGCCTGAGAACGTCGCCGGGGGATCCGAGGACGCCGCAGCGAAGGGGTCCTCTATCCGTTCACTTATGGATCGCTCGCATGCACCCAAGGCTTCTGCAAGTCGTTGAAGCGCGAAGCCTACTGCGCCCATTCTTCGACCGTCCAAACGTAGCGACTGTCGAAGTCGTTATCCATATGGATGCTCGCCCTCCCTACTCTCGCCGCCATCGATCCGGCATCGCATCCGAGATAGATGGGCCACGCTTCGGTATCTCGAGCAATGGCAGAGGATCGGTTTCCAATCGGAACGTCTCTCGGTCCGAACAGCGCCGCAGCTCCAGGTCTCCATTCAGGCCGGGGCCCAGCATGCAGGCCTCGCACGCGCCGGCTTTCAACTTCGGCACCGGCAAGGTTTAACCGCCGTTGAGCGGAGACGAGTTTGAGGACGACGCGGAAATAGTCTCCTTAGACAACTGTCCACGCGGGCAGCCATAACGCAATTCTACCAAATTTCTGCAGTCGATTACGTCGATAAGCCAAGTAGCGACCAGAAATGACGAAACGCTCTTGAGCAATCGTAGGCGGAGGAGTTTTATCTGCGCTTGATGCTCTGTGTAGTGGAGGCGACGAATGGGCAATGCGCTGGTCGTCCACAAAGCTCATTTGCCGAAGGCGCTCCTGGGCGTTCGGGCCGCTCAGTATGTTCGGATGTCGACTGATCGGCAGCAGTACTCAATCCAGAACCAGGCTGCCGTCATTGGCGCATACGCTCTTGCCCACAACCTAGCGATCGTTCGGACCTATAGCGACGAAGGTGAAAGCGGTCTCCGCATAACGAACAGGGCTGGCCTGACTCAGCTTATCAAGGATGTTTCCACGGGGCAGGCGGATTTCTCTTGGATATTGGTATATGACGTCACTCGCTGGGGTCGGTTTCAAGACACCGACGAGAGCGCCCATTACGAATTTATCTGCAAGAAGGCTGGCATCAAGGTCATCTATTGCGCCGAGCAATTCGAGAACGATGGCAGCATGCTGTCGAACATCGTGAAGAACCTCAAGAGAGTAATGGCCGCTGAGTACAGCAGAGAATTGTCAGCTAAGGTACATGCTGGGGCATGCCGGTTTTCACGTCTAGGCTTCCTTGTGGGTGGCAAGGTCGGTTACGCACTGCAGCGGGAGCTGTTCGATAAGAATCAGGTGTCAAAGGGCATTCTCGAAAATGGCGCCCACAAATACCTAGTCACCGATCACGTAAGGCTCCGCCCCGGCAAAGCAAATGAGGTGGCAATCGTAAAATGGATTTTCCAGCGGTTCTTGACCTTGAAGTCAGAGCGAGCAATTGCCCGCGAATTGAACCGACATGGAATTACCGCATACGACGGCGGTCGTTGGCGAGGGTCGCTGATCAGCGCCATTCTCAAGAACGAGAAATACATCGGCGACCTTGTCTACAACCGCACTTCAAGGAAGTTAGGAGGACAGGCCGTAGACAATCCTAGCCAGGCTTGGATCACGAGTGAAGGATGTATCGAACCCATCGTGGATCGCGATAGCTTCTTCAAAGTGAAGAAGATTATCGAAGAGCGGCGCGTGAGCTTGCCAGAAGAAGAGATGCTACTTGGGCTACGCAAGGTGCTGTTGAAGGAAGGGCGGATTAGCCAAAAGATAATCAATGCAACGAAGCGATTGCCTAGCGACAAATCCTACATCAAGCACTTTGGTAGCCTCAGGAACACTTACAAGCTCGTTGGCTATGCCTCTCCGCACAAGGCCGACTATCTCGACACTCGGCAGAAATGGCTCGACGTTCTGAAGAGCCTTGTTTCTCGGGTAGCCAGCAAGCTCGCAGAGAGGGGCGCCATGGTCTCTATGCCTGCAAGCTACAATCTGCTGGTTAACGGCACCGAGAATGTCGGCTTCCGAATTGCCAGATGGAGCCCCGGGCGCGACGGCGAGCACCTCCCCTATTGGGTGATACAGCGGCGGCACGTAGCCACCGGCTGGATTGTTGCCATCCGGCTGGGAGAGAACAACAGCTCTGTGTTTGATTACGTGCTCCTTCCTACAAGCGTTACCGATAGAAATGTGATCAGATTTTCGGAGAGGGGACGTGCGCGGGGGAAGCTGGGCGTACGGCGCTTCGCATCCGAGGGCCCACTAATCCGCTCGCTCAGCCGATGCGTGGCCAATTCAGGCCGTTCCTCGCCACCCAAGCCAAAGCGGCCGAGCAAATCAGAGAGATCAAGCCGCGCCAAAACCAAGAACGTCCGCGCGCGGCATTGATCGAATGCAAATACAGAAATGCTCCTAGCAGCGTTCCGTAGTTCCTCCGAAAATCTCCATTGAGCTTAGCGATTTTTGAGAGTTCAGAAGGGATCTCCACTTCGTCCGCCATGATCTGGTTCCTATCGATACAACTAGAGCCAGCATCCTATGAACCACTGTTTTGCCCGACGGCACAAGTCGTTATTTTTGGATTTCCGAAGTTTTTGTGCGCATTTGGAACAACGCTGATTGACGTACGGTGGCACGCCCGGAACATGGCACAAGAAGAGGAGCGGTGAGGACGGCGCGGGATGGCTTTCTTCAGACTATTGAGCATGGCTTCGTTCGGCCGGCACTCCGCCGCACTAGGCCGCCACCCGCGCGGGCGCGGCACGATGCCCGAAGATCAATCGCGTTCGGCACGATTTTCAGATCAAGAGCCCGTCAGCCTATCAGCACCAGTTCGACTGGGAGCTTGCCGTCAAACGTGGCTGCTATAGGTTAGAAGGCGCAATGCCTAAATCGGCCGTGCAGGTCCTTCTTAGCAATCTTCAGCGGCTGAGTTCACTAGGCTACGTCTGTCCTGTGTCTCAATAACCTGCGAGAGCAGGTCAGCTGTGACTTGTAAGCTGTTCCTTACTTCCTCGAGCCTTCGACTGGATAACAACGCCGGTCGATGCGATAGCCTCAAAACAAACTCAAAGACTCGGTCCGAATTGCGCATGAGCTGCAAAAGATGTTCGCCGCTCGGGCCGTTCGTGCCCGAAAGCCAATTCTTAGCAGTCCTTTCATTCGCTCCCGTCCAGCGCATCAGAGTCTTGTGAGCTTGATGGCTCTTGCCAAGCTCGGACTTGAGGATATCGGCGATCAAGCTCGCGTAAGTGGGTGCCGCCCTTCCGTCGTTCGGAAACTTCTTGCCCGTTTTCGGAAACATGTTTCCCCCCGAGCTACGTTATAGTTTCAAATACTCGATCATGCATTCTTGACGCTAGTAGGGCGACGATGTTGCAGGGCACCTTTCATTCAGGCGCTGAACCGGAGAGCCAGGCCGCCAAACCCGCTGCGGAATACGTGCGGATGTCCACCGATCATCAGCAATATTCGACGGCGAACCAGTCACAAGCCATTCGTGAGTACGCTGCTCGTCATGGCTTCCGCATAGAAAGGACGTACGAGGATAGCGGGAAGAGCGGGCTCAATCTTGATGACCGGCGGGCTCTCAAACAGCTCATTGACGATGTGCAGAGTGGGGCGGCCGAATTCTCGACAATTCTCGTCTACGATGTAAGTCGCTGGGGCCGCTTCCAAGACGCCGATGAAAGCGCCTATTACGAGTACATTTGCAAACGCGCGGGCATATCGGTCCGCTACTGCGCGGAGCAATTCGAGAATGACGGCAGTCCGGTCTCGACCATCGTGAAAGGCGTCAAGCGGGCGATGGCTGGCGAGTACAGCCGAGAACTGTCAGTGAAGGTTTTTGCGGGACAGCGGCGGCTGATCGAGCTTGGCTACCGTCAGGGCGGCCCCGCCGGGTTTGGGCTAAGGCGGCAATTGATTGATCAAAACGGTGTCGCCAAAGCGGAGCTGGTTCGCGGCGAGCACAAGAGCATCCAAACCGATAGAATAGTACTCATCCCCGGCCCAGAGCGAGAGATCGAGACCATCCGGTTCATCTACGAGGCCTTCGTTGTCCAAGGCAAGAGCGAGCGGGAAATCGCGGACAGCCTCAATTCCAGAGGTCTCACCACTGATCTCGGTCGCTCCTGGAGCAGGGCCACCGTGCATCAGATCCTCATTAACGAGAAGTACATTGGCAACAATGTTTGGAACAGATGCTCATGCAAGCTCAAAGGGCGAAGGATCTATAATCCTCCCGAGCGCTGGATACGCCACGATCAAGCTTTTGAGCCCATCGTCGACGAGGACACATTCAGATCCGCGCAAGCCATCATTTCTGATCGCTCCAAACGCTATTCTGACGAGGAGCTTCTCGATGTGCTCCGCGGCCTCTTGGAGCAGCACGGTTATCTTTCTGGCATCATCATAGATGAACTGGAGATTGGGCCGTCCAGCAGCGCCTATCGCACTCGCTTTGGCAGTTTGATCCGCGCCTATGAACTCATAGGATTCACCCCAGACCGGGACTATCGCTATATCGAGATCAATCGCGCGTTGCGCCGGATGTATCCGGACTTCATTGCCGCCACGGTGCGCGGGATTGGGGCGATCGGGGGATCGGTCCGCCAGGATACGGAAACTGACCTCCTCACCGTCAACGACGAGTTCACCGCATCTCTTTGCCTCGTCCGATCTCAGGAAACCATAGCCGGGTCCTACCGGTGGAAGATACGCTTTGATGCGGGTCTACGGCCGGACATCACGGTGGCGATCCGGATGAACCAGATGAACAGCGCCGTGCTCGACTACTACCTCTTGCCGCGCTTTGAGATGGAAGCAGAGCAGGTTGCTCTCGCTGAACACAACGGCCTGGCACTCGATGCTTATCGTTTCGACACGCTGGATATGCTGTTTGAACTTGCAGCCCGCTCGCAACTGATGGAGGTCAGCTATGGGATCGGCTCAATGCATTGAGATCATTCCGGTCGGATCCATCGATGTCGTCAATCCGCGGGCACGCAACCGCCGGATCTTCAAGGAGATTGTGACCAGCGTCGCCGAACTAGGCCTGAAGCGGCCAATCACGGTCAAAAGGAAAGCCTGCGAGGGTGAACTCCGTTACGATCTCGTTTGCGGCCAGGGGCGCCTGGAGGCTTATCAGGCCCTGGGGCAGCGAGAAATCCCTGCCGTTGTCGTAGACGCGACCAATGAAGACAGCGCTATAATGAGCCTGGTCGAAAATTGCGCCAGGCGGCAGCACCGCGCCATCGACCTCCTGCACGATATCGAGGGGCTGCGTACACGCGGCTATGATTTCGATGACATCGCCCGCAAGACCGGCCTCAGCATCGAATATGTCAGGGGCGTGAGTAGTCTGTTGGAAGGCGGCGAGCACCGGCTACTCCGTGCCGTTGAGGCGGGACAGATGCCCGTCAGCATCGCTGTGATGATCTCGCAAGCGCAGGACAGCGACATCCAGTCCGTGCTGCAGCAAGCTTACGAGGAACGCCTGCTGCGAGGGCAAAAGCTGCTGGCGGCCAAAAAGCTGATTGAGCAACGCCGCCGGCGGGGAAAGGGCTACAAGACCGGTCCGAGGCGAACCGATGGGGCGCCGATCAGCTCAAACGCGCTGCTGCGCGCGTACCGGCAAGACGTCGACCGCAAGCGCGTCCTCATTCGTAAGTCCAACAGCACCAAGGCGCGCTTGATCTTCATCCTAGAGGCTCTTCGCAAGCTCTTGGTCGAGCCGGAGTTTTTGTCGATCCTTGAGGACGAGAAGCTCGATACGCTCCCGAAGAACCTGGCGCTCCGGCTGCATGGACAGGCCTAGGCTATGGCACGGCGTCCCCACATCTCGGTGCGGATGAGCTTTGAGGAGCGGACGGCGATGGTCCGAATCGCCGACATCCAGCCTCTCAAGCTGGTCTCTGAGGAGGTGAAGCGCTCGCCGAAATATCGCCAAATCGCAGCATCCGTTGCGGAGATCGGCTTGGTCGAACCGCCCGTCGTGGCGCGCAGCCGTGACGGTCAGGGCAAATTTCTGCTGCTGGACGGTCATTTGAGGCTCGAGGTGCTGCGCGACCGCGGCCTCTTAGAGGTTGAGTGCCTGGTCTCAACCGAGGATGAGGCCTTCACCTATAACAAGCGCGTCAACCGAATCGCGATCATTCAAGAGCACCGCATGATCCTGAAGGCGATCGAGAACGGCGTCTCGGAGGCTCGAATCGCAAAGGCGCTGAATGTCGATGTTGCGAGTATTAGGAGGCGCCGCAAGCTGTTGGACGGTATCTGCACTGAAGCGGTCGATCTGCTCAAAGAAAAGCACCTGACCCTCAACTCCTTCTCCGAGCTGCGAAAGCTCGCGCCGATCCGACAGATCGAAGCCGCCGAGCTGATGATTGCGATGAACAACTTCTCCAACAGCTATGTGCGCTCGCTCGTGGCGGCGACGCCCCGCAATCAGTTGGCGGCCGGCTACACCCCGCGCGCACCCAAAGGCCTATCGGATGAGCAATTGGCATTGATGGAGCGGGAGTCTGCGTCGCTTGCAAGAGAGTTCAAGGTGGCGGAACAGACCTACGGGACTGATCATCTCGATCTGGTGCTGGCGGTCGGCTATCTGTCGAAGCTGTTACGAAACGGCAAGGTGGTCGGGTATCTCGCCAAGCACTTTCAGGAATTGCTCTTTGAATTCCAGAGGATCACCGAATCCGAGGCCAATGCGGCGTGACTTCCACGGCTCATTTAAGTCGATTACGTCGCATTCGCGTATGCCGCATTATGGAATGATTCAGACGAGATCCGCTCGGGTGCACTCAGCGGGCGAGCGAAGTTGTAAATCTGACGTCAGCATTGGGTCTTCGCTACAAATTGCGAGGACGCTTGGCGGCGATAGAACAAGCTATTCGTTCAAATCCGTCCTGGCGGTCACACTCGCAGGCACGTTCAAGTTACTGTCGACGAAGGTTGAGAACGATGTCGTCCCACGCACCGATTGCGGTAATGTCCCTGGGCGTAGGCCCGCTAAGCTTGCTCTCTAGCAGCCATCGGCAATTCTGAGGCGTACATCATCATAAGTGTCCCATACTCATCTGATGCTTGGTCCTGAGCGATGCGCCCCAGGAGAAGCTTTGTTCGAAAGACATTCAGCTTGGTGTACATAAGTAAGTGAAATTTCCATTTTTCCCTGAAGAGGAGGCTCTTCTCCGTCCCCACCAAAACGGTGGCGATGCCGGCGAGTATCGCCGCGACTTTAGATGCGCCACTCGCCGCGAAGTAGGTTGCGCCAGCCGAGCAAATGAGTGTTCCGACCGTTGTGAGAACGTAGGCACTCATAGAGAGAATGCGCCAACGCTTCTGGAAAGCGAGCTGTGAAGCGAGATCCGCCAACAACGTCGAATACGCTTCTGAAGTGTCAGAAACCGACATGAGAGCTTTCTTAAGAAGCGAGGGGAATTAGGGCTTTACTACAGGCTGGACTTTGTCGCCATAAATCCATTCAGGCGTAGGCCGCTGTTGATCGAAATCGTCAGGTGAAAACGACAAAAGCTGAATCTGCTCTGACTTGAGGTATCTGAGAAGCATCATCGACGTTGAAAAGTCACTCAAGCGCCAAAAGTCTGGGTGCATTCGCTGGAGCCAAGCTAGTGGCATTCTGATCTCCGCCTCACCTTTTGGCAGATGTTCTGCCCGATCTTCGTCGGCTCCAGCCGCCTCGCTAACTCGAAATAGAGAAACGGCAAATCGCCCGTCTTCATCAGCATTTCTACTAGAAGACGTGTGAACTGCCAAAGTTGACGTTGAGCCGTTTTGGTCGAGATCAATTACTCCGTCTTGTTCAAAGAACTGCCACGTACCGGCTCCTTCTTTAGCGGCATCCAGCGCGCTACGCATGTTGTTTGCTGTATGCTCGTCGAGTGCGACGGCGTTGGCTTCATCGAAGAGCCGCTTAGTATCGTTGAACCAAAAATCGATGCGGGCTGCCGACCAAGCGAGCTCGCGTCCGTGAACGGCCGGATGGAATACGATCGAACGTGGCTGTTCTCCGTGGGTCGCCTGGTATTGTTTTTCGGCTTCCTGGACTGCCTCTACAGCACTTTTGGCGAGATCAATTTCTTGGCGAAGCTGATTGAGCTTCGCTTCAAGCTTCTTGATGTCTGCTGCCGGATTGAGGGAATCAAACTGAGTACCGAAATCGAGCCCCTGGTTGAATTTCTGGGAAAGCGATTTTTTTGCGGATGCGACTGTAGCATTGTACGATGCGATCAAGCTTTCGTACCTCCGGATCGAGCCCTGCTCCTTGTTGGCGAGAGCTTCCAATCCTTCCGGCAACACCCAAGGATTCATACTCATTAGCACTGTAATGTCACCCTCAACGAACTGTGCTTCCGGGTTGAACGCCCCCCAAAGTAGCTGGTTTGCCGCCATGAAGCTGTCGACATGTAATCGTTTTGATGCTGCGACTATAGGGTCGCCCTTGCATTGACCCAGCATTTCCCAAACGAACTTGAACCAATTTTCTTTGCAAGGAGCGAAGGAAATCACTAAGCGTCCAAAGCGTTCGTTTGTTTTGTCGGCGATCCAATAAGCCTTGAGTGGCCGCCGAGCTACCTCGCTTCTCATCTCGGCGCCAACAGCGATACCTCTCGCCGCTCTCGGTGACATGATTGCAACTCGATAAGTTCGTGGTACCGGCGGCGAGCGCGGTGCCCATGCAGGAAGTGGTGGCGCATTTCCTACGTTGCTTCTTCGCTGGAAACTCTGCTCAACGTACTGCTGATGTTTTTGTGCCAGCCCACTACCTCCGTTTGGTCGCGGCTGCGGAAAAGGAAGCCCTCCGCCGCTAGCTAGCGGGGTATCAGCAGTGGACTCTGCTGCTCTAGACAGTGCAAGGGTCACCTTTGCGTCGGAAGACATGGGGTCGGCCGAGGACTTTGCTGAACCTTGTTTTGCATCGTGAGTTTGTTGGAAAGCTGCGTCACCTTGAACGAGCCTCTGTTCGAGCTCGCTGAGTTCGCTCGAGAGGCTGACCATCACCTTGGCTACGGCCGGGTCGACAGCGAAAGCACCACTGGACCGGGCGAAGTCCTCGATAACTCGCTGAACGGCTATTTGAAGCTTGGGAGGTGGGGTGTGCGCAATAAAGGCTGCTGCTATTACACCTTTTCTGCTCGTCGCGCGGCGCACTAGATCATCGAACTTGCGAACAGCATCTTTGCCGTCACTTGAGCTCTTCAGGTTCAGGTTTCGAAGGAGAACGCCCCGTACGTGTCCCAAGCCTCGCGAACTTGTGTGCTCGCTAAGGATGGTCAAAGCATCCTCGATAGCTGGCGAAAGCTCCTTTCCGATGGTGGTAGAATCTATGGTGGCGATATCTGCGAAAATGATCGGCCCCGACCGCCGAGGGACGGCGTCAAGAAATTTGAGCCTTGGATCTTCAGCGAGGGCGGCTGAGGTAGACGACAGGGTATCTTTTAAGCGCGCGAGGAGCAATTCGCCCTGTCCAGATCCCCCGCTTTCGGCCCGTTGGTAGAGCATTTCGATTTGGGATCGCGCCGAAAAATTGTAGTATTGGAAGTCGGTTTTCTCTTGCGCGTCACGCAAAGCTTTTTGAACGTCTGGCCCAAGCCGGTTGAGTACCTGGCTGGTTGACTGGACGCCCTGGACGAGCGCTTGCTCAAGCAGTCCGCTGAATATCGGAGCGTCCACAAAGCTAGGTTTTACCTCTGCGAAAGCGGCACTAAAGCATGCAGAGAAAACTAGAGTAGTGGCAAAGAAGATTTGGCGAATAAATCGATTTGCAACCATCAAAGTTACTCCAGGGATTCGAGAGTTCTCCTCAGTTCACTGAACGCATTGACTGCTTCAGGCCCGTACAAGGCCGGATCCGGAGCATTTGGTGCTACCGTAAATGCAGCAAGGGTTCTCCTTGATTTGTTTCCGGCAAGCGTCAGTACCTCAGTCCAGAAATCGATAAAATTCCCAGGCGACATACCGAGGTCATGGGGTTCTATGAGTATTTGCTGCTCCGTGTTGTTTTCCGGATTCAGCTTAATTCGTAGGGCATTTACACCATTGATGAAATTTCTGGCAGCGGGCAGCGTCGAGTACGCGCGAGCAAACGCTTTGATCGTTTCATAGGGTATCTGGTGCGGCTTTACGGCGGGGTAATTCTTGATTCCCAACAGCCATGTCTCACTCTCGCTTCTATTGCACGAGATGAGAGATGCCGTCTCCAAGGTCGCGCTATTCGCTTGTTCCTTGGGAGGCTGTACTTGTTGACTCAGTTCGGCTGAAAAACAGGTCGAGATAAAACGTTCTACGGTTACATACAGAAGGTCTTCGCGGGATTCAGGCTTGCACATTGTGAGATGCGTGCCGTCCAGGGGTATTGCAGCAACTGCCTCAATGGTGGGATCAGCTGCAGTTTCGTCGACAACCAGAATTCCGTGCGTTGGTTGTTTCTCGTAGAATGGAAGCGTCTTGATCTTCAGTTGCCGGGCGGCGTTTCGATACCATTCATTGATATCTCGAAGGCTTGGACTGTTTTTAGCCAGTTCTGTGATCGAAACTGAAGTGCCGAGGATCGTTCCGAGTCGACTCAGCGTTCCAGCGATGTCCGCGCCCGTGTGAGGCGTTCCCAAAAAGACGACGCCCCTTGTTTGATTGGCAATAGCGCGCCAGTTGTCGATGCCGCCTGTACTGGCTAGGCGAATCATTTGCTTAACCAGAAGTCCGCCGAGGCTGTGACAAATGAAAACGAGCGGCTTCTCTGCAAGGGGCTCAAGCCAAGTAAGCGTTTGCTTGGCTCGATCGAAGATGGGCATCGTAGTGCCCAGCCAAGCTAGCGGCGCGGCCTCATAAGATAACGAGTAGATGTCAAGCTGCGGAAAGTCGTCGGCGAGCCATTGCGGCCAGAAAAGGTTAGCGTCTTTGCCCTTTTGCCATGTCGCGAATGCATCCCCGCCAAGACCATGGACAAATATCACGCCACCAAGTGAAGGTTGCGTTCGCCTGTTCGATATTTTGTGGAGCCTGCTCACCGTCTGGCCTGCGTCCGATGCAATTGAAATATCTGTTTAGATGCAATCACTTAGCGAATATAATTGTATTCTGGCGGCTATTCCCGACAAATCAAATAGTGGCACACTTTGGGATTGTTTGGCTAGACGGTTGATCTTGTTGCGTGGGCTGGACGATAAACGGCACCCGGAAAGTAGCCAAAAGCGTACGCCACGCTGCCCCGTTCAAAATCCGATCGATATTCGGGTTGCGGGACTGGCTCAACAATTTTGGTTTCTCCGTCAGGCCAGCCTCCGCGGGGCTTGTTGATACCAGTCACTGTGACTTCAGACCAGTTGTAAGAGGTGCAAGACTCCTCCCTGCGTCCTCGACGCTGCCGTCTTCGCAGTTAAAGACGGATACCTGGCGCAACCACGAAGGTCATAGCCCGCGCTCGTCCTGCCGCGACGGGTCCGGTGGTCCGCCAAATAGACCGTGCCATAAGGCAACGCGGAAACCGACTGACTTCGCCTCGGGAGGGCGCCGGCCGAAGGGGCGATGACTGGGTGCGGCCGGAGCTGAGTGGCTGCGTTCGCACATCCGTTGTTATGGAAGAAGTCGGCCTTTGGCCGATCCGGCCCCGCTGACTAACCTGCCCGCAAAGCTTTGGAGCTCGCAACTAAAGCGGACGAGCCAACTCGAGATAGCGGCAGAACGCGTTTGCCAATTGCATCTGGCGGGGCGTTCGGCACTCAACCTCGAACAGCCGCGGACAGGCGACCAAAACACAGATGCACTTAGCCCGCGAAGTCGCCACGTTCAGCCGGTTCGCGCTGTAGAGAAACTCCATTCCGCGTGGGGCGTCGGCATGAGACGAAGTCGTCATCGAATAGATCACGATCGGCGCCTCCTGTCCCTGAAACTTGTCGACGGTACCAATGCGCGCACCCGGCAATCGTTCCTGAAGTTCGAAAACCTGGGCGTTATAGGGAGCGATGATCAGGATGTCCTCCAGCCGGATTGTCGATTCCTCGCTTGAACCGTCGACCCAGCTTGTGTTGCCGGCGAGAATTTCATCAACGAGTTTCTTGATCTCGTCCGCCTCCTCGCGAGACGAATTCTGGTTGCCGACATGCTGGACAGCGAGGTAGCGCAGCCCCACCCCGTTCACACGGCTTGATGACCTGATCTCCTGCTGCTCCAATCCAGCACGCGAGCGAAGTCGGCTTTCATAGAAGAGCTCCGATGTAAAGGCGCAAATATCGGGGTGTAAGCGCCATGTCTCCTCGAGGAAAAGGCCGTGGCCAGCCCCGATCGTTGCATGTTCACCCAAGACATGATCAAGCGCGGACGTTGCAACGCCATCGGGATGGCTTCCCTGTATCGGCTGCTCAAGCTGCCTTGGGTCGCCCAGAAGAACGATGCTCTCAGCCGCCTGCGAAACGGCCAACACGTTTGCCAATGACATTTGCGCCGCTTCGTCAACGAACAGAACATCTACACTCCCTGCCGCATCTGGCCGCGCCCAAAACCAGCTGGTGGCACCGCCAACCCGGCAGCCATTGCCAAGCGCGTTGATGAAGTCCGGGTTCTTCGTCGTCTGCTGCAGTCCCGGCAGAGAGGCCGGATCATCCTTGACCTTTTGAATGCATTGAATTGGAATTCGTTGCTCAGCGGCCGCTTCCCGAGATTTGTCAAGCAAGTGGCGAATGACCTTATGGCTATTGGCCGTAACACCAACTGTCCGCTGATCCCGCACAAGCGCGCAAATCATGCGTGAACCGGCGTGGGTCTTGCCAGCCCCAGGCGGCCCCTGCACCGGCAAAACGCTCTGATCAAGCGAGAGCGCAGCACGTATTGCGGTCGCTAGCGGCGACTCGCCGGCTTGCTCGAACACCTGCTCGAACAGTCGTGGAGCGACTTTGAGCAGCAAGTCGCGAGCAGCACGATATGCACCAGGCCCAATGATCCCGTGGTCCGCGACATACTCACCAATCCGGAACACCGATTCAGCGAGAACCTGATTGTCGATGAATTTATGCGCGAACACGGCCTCGGGGTGGAAACTGGCCGTGTCCTGGCGCTTCTTGATGTCGATGGTTCTGTCATCATCGGAAATCGCTACAACACTGCCAAGCTTGGCGCCGCCTGCGTTTCTCAGATCATCATCAGCGCGAACATCCGTCTCCTGAACCGCGAACCTATAGCGGTGAATGGGCGCCTTCGCTGTTCCACCAACGTGACTGAGAAAGGTTAGCTCTCCCAACCCCGCGCGCTCATACAAGAGATCCTCGGCCGACAAATCGCTCAACCGAAAATACTCCCACCAGACCGCCTTGTTCTCTCGGCCGAAGAAGTCGATCAGGTGAGCCAGCAGCCCGCGCGCCTGCTGCTCTGGGCTTCGTTCGGCGACGTCGTCAGGAACGTCGCCGGTCAGCCGCGCGACAAGCCCGGCGACCCGGCGCTTCCAATCGCTGAGATCCGCGCTAATTTCGGCAGGCTTGGGCTGCGGGCGATCGATCGTCTTCCCCTGAGCGATTAGCCCGCTCCGTACCCCCTCGAGCCAGTCCCTCAAAGCGCGGGTCGAGGCGCAGTCATCCCGGTTGTATCCGACGATGGCTGCCTGATCACCGACATCAATCGCATCAGCATCGTCCAATTCGAGGCTGGCCTGCACGCGTGCCATGGCGCGGCCCACATCGATCAACGCAACGACGCGGTCAAATCGGTAGAGCGGCTCTAGCTTCTTGATCGAGTAGCTTTCGACGCTGGCGCGAATACTCTGCCGAACAATGGCGTACAAGTCCACGAATACGCCGGCCCGAAGCAGATTGTCGACCTCGTCCTCTCGCGTGGCGTATCGTCCCATCAATCGCTTCAACGCCGCCGGCTCATAGGGAGCGAAGTGATAGATGTGCAAGCCGGGATGCTTGCTCAGCCTCTCCGTAACGAAGTCGATGAATCGCTCGAACGCCGCCCGTTCGTGCTGCCGTGTGGTCACCCAGTCGCCGACATAGGCGTCTGTGCCGTCGTCATTGGCATAGAGGTAGCCGAACAAGAACTCGAGCCCGCCGCCGTCCACGAATGGATCGCCCTCGAAATCGAAAAAGATGTCGCCGGCTGATGGCTCAGGCAGCCTGAATAGACCGAAATCCGCGACCAGCGGCAGCGCCTCGTAAAGCACCTGGCCCGCCCTGCGCCCCTCGACCTGGAGCCTCGCTTGTTCACGCACCTTCTCGTAGCTTGGCGCAGTACCCCGATCAGGTCGCCACTGCAGCGGGATAGGGAGGGTCGCAAGTGCGGCCATTGTACCCGCACCTCGCCGGACCAGCTCCTCGATCTGAGTTTTGGCTATTCCGGCGACAAGGGACAGGTGATCGTCGGCGCGCCGCCTCGAAGCACAGGGCTCGCGCCATCGACAGACCTCGCAGTGCTCGATCGGATCCGGATAGAGGCTGTCATGCGGAGGCGCAACCGCAAAGCTCTCCAGGCTTCGCCTGATACGCCGGTAGAATGCCGCAAAATCAGCAACGCGGTAGGCCTCCGGCTGGTACTCTGTCCCGGGCGTCACAACATGGGCCGTCTCCGGGACCTTCTGCTGTGTGATCGCCAATAGATCCGAGTAGAGGCTCAGCTGCAAAACCGTGTTGCCCTTGGTCTCGCGGGCCAACTTGGTGTCGGTGACCTCGTAGGACCAGGCGCCCAAACCGCTGGGTGTCTCGACTCGCCGCAGCACGTCAGCGCGACCGCTCCAATGCCCATTCCGTAACGCCGCCTGAACGATTACCGCATCGCCCCGCACCATCGCTTGCTGCGTTTGGTCAACCGAGACATCATCGACACCGACGCCGTCGATAGCCGTGACGGTCCCACCCTCCTTGGCCAGGTGATCGACGAAACCCTGCTCATGAGCCTTGCCGCGCTCCGCCAGGGCATTGAGGGTCGGGTCATCGCGGAGTTTTGGCTTGGCCAGTTCGCCGTGGGCGACCTTGATGTCGAGGTGTGTGAGGTAACGACAATTTAGATGGCCGACGAGGTCGCTCGCGCTGAAGACGATCCCCTCACCACTCCTTTGCATTCACTTCTCCGACGTTTGTTCTGCAATGCAGCAGGGAATGGATTCGGCCTGACATCATAATCTATTAGTTGGAGTGACTCTGTAGCAAGGGCAAGTAATTCTATCTAGGCGCAAAATCGGACCTCAATCCTGAACGGAAACAATGTGTTGTTTGTTCTGGGTGCGCTTCGAGGAAAAATCGAAGCCGCGTTCGTCACCGAGAAGAATTTCCTTCAAACGCTTCCCGACGGATTCCGGCTTAACAAGATCTACAGTCGCTATTCCGATAAGACTGTCCGATTTGGTCGCGATCTGATGAACTGCAACTAGCCCTTCCCTATCGGCAAGCTCATGGTGATGAGGATAAAGCAGCATCAATCGATCGCAGTTGTACACGTGAGCATAGGCCATCATCTGATAAACGTCCCACTGGCTCACGCCCCGCTTTGGATCGTCAGTCGCCTCCTTAATTCGCTTCCACTTCGTATCGATAACGAGCCGCGGCTTTCCGTTCTGACTAACGACAACGTCCGGCCGAGTCGCAAAGCGCAACGCCCCACTTTGTTGATCTATCAGAGCATATTCCCTGGGGCCTTGGAGCCGTACAGCAAGGTCCGTCCCCTGGAGCGCACGCTTGAGGCTGCGCCCGACGAACTCCTCAAAGAGCTTGTTCATCTCAAACAGCAGGGAGAACCCGTCAGATGTTCCCGTAGTCGTGGACTGATAGCGGCCTTGGAGTAGCAGCTTTGCAAAGCTAAGAAGTTCCTTCCAACCGACGTTTGTTCGATCGAGCACGACCTGGCCCCAACGCAGCGACCGGACTGGAATGGGCGCTACTTCTTCATAAACGAAAGCCAGCTCCATCAAACGTCGCTGATTTTCGGCGTTTCTTGAGATTTTTAGAAGCTGAGCGACTGCCGCTTTCATGATTTGATTTAGGACGATGTTCGGACTCAACTCGTCAAAGCGGCACGCCAGTCTTTGTGGCGTTGATGCCAATATTGTAAACTGGCGCACGACGTTAAGGCTCCCACGCAGAGCCGGCAAGTCATCCTCGCGACCAGTGTACGCCCTCGGCATTCCCTGACGCAGCATAGCGAATAGCTTTTCGCTGAACAGGCGAATGAGGATTTCTAGCAAGTTCTCATGCTGCCAGGTAAAGGCCGCGGCTGCCCCGACCGCGATATCTAGATCGAGAACTAGAGCCAACATATGCACGAGGCTTCGCCGAATCGCTTGATCTTCGCTCAACCCTTCGATTTTTGGCAGAATTTCTACGGTCACACCTTTTGCGACCAACACACCAACAACCTGCTGTGCGCGGAGCTTCGACGACCCCTCCAGCAATACTCGTTCCCCGCCATCACCTCCTAAGTTCGCGCTACGAGCAACGCTCATTACGCGATCGGCGACGGACCGGGTGAACGCCCTGGGCCCGTTCGAAGCAGGCTCAATCTGCAGATAGTCCCACTCCTTAACCGTTCGATGAATCACACCGTTAAACCTTCATAGGCCCCCTCTAGGAAATTAGAACGAACCGTATACCGAAACCGCTCTGGCGCACTCTCTTCGGGAAGAAATGGCGGAGGCGGCAGCTTTGTTCGAACAACGAATCTTCCTTCGTCGCTCGTCTCTCCGAGGACTAGCCTGACCTTTTCCCAATCGTCATAGAAATACTCAGCGAGCAAAGGTATGACCTTGTTACGCATGACGTCGTCCAATTGATGTTTCGTGTCACAGCCTATGAAATATGCGTGACCAATCTGGTGCTCCCGATCAAAGAGGTATTCCACCCTCTCGTTTATTCGCCGCAGCACCGATGAAACGTCAATCGAACCAACTCGACCTAAGACGGAAGGGTTGGGCATTAGCTCTTTGAACTGAAACCGCCGTCGCAGGGCGGTATCGAGCAGCGCGATCGATCGATCGGCTGTGTTCATTGTCCCAACTATGTGCAAATTGGCCGGCACACCGAAATCCTCTCCCGAATATGGCAGAGTTACCGTCAGCGCGTTCTCGGTTCCGAGACGCTTGTCAGGCTCGATCAGCGTAATAAGTTCGCCGAATACCTTTGAGATGTTAGCTCTATTGATCTCATCGATAATCAAAACATAGGGAAGCGGCGGCCCCTCATCTGAAGCGCTTGGCTTGCCCTCACCAATGAGGGTGTTCAGCGCCGAAAGATTGAGCCGATCTCGATCCAGCTTGTAAAGGGCAAGCTGCGTGAATTTTCCTCGTAGGATTGTCTCGACTGGCAGAGGGCGATCAAATACTCGAAGCCACTGAACCTTTCGTCTATGGCGGAATTGGCTTGCGTTTGCGACGTACTCATAGGGGCCGATTACTTCACCGATCGCTCTAAACTGGCTATTCCCGTACGAGACAACGACTATATCTCCTTCTTTAATTACCGCCCTCATGTAGTGGCTCTGGCGCACGCGAGAGCTCTGGCTAGTTACATTCGTGTCCTCAGTGCGCCACCTTTCCAGAATCGCATCAAACTCCCGGTAAATTGGATCGCTCCAATCAAACTCGGTTCCCCATCCGAGCGCGATGTAGCCTTCATCAATCGACGATCGATAGACATCTTCGTCCTCATCTACCGAGCCGAGCGACATCTTGAAAAACTCTCGAGTGTGCAGGTCTATACCGGATGGCGCTGCCCTCCTTGCTTGCTGGGCGACCGCGGCCACGCGCTTGAAAATGCCATCGGTTGGTTTTAACCTGAAGCCTACGGCATTTTGGCCTTCGCGATCCTGCGCCGCAGTTTCAGGCCTTAGCCCCTCCACGAATTCTTCATAGCTGTAGCTTTGATGAAACGTTACGAAGGCGATTCGACCCGCCTCTTTAAGAGCATTGAAACGTTCCATGAGCGCCGTCCGGCCGGGTATTTTCGGTAGCTCCCCATCACACAACGCCACAGCTTCACGCGCGCTGGAGTATGTTTTCCCTGTTCCTGGGGGACCATAGAGAATCAAATTCGTTGGAAGCTGCCGCGCCACACCGACCTTCCGGTCACTAAGTCTCGCCGGGCCTCCTTCCGGTGCGCGGTCGCCCGAACTTCGCTGCTCGTACCAATCCAGTATTGACGTTAGCTGCGTACGACTTGTCACACGGACGCTTCGTACAGGTCGAGGGAAACCCTGCTCCCTGAAGGACGCGGTCGGCTGATGCGCCAAGCGGTTAGGTAGGTTTGAATGCCGGCCCTCATTGGGCTCATACAATCTTTGCTCCGCTCCGGGGACGGGCCCATTGTCCTCAAGCCAGAGTTGCACCATCGCATTGCCCCGCTGAAGGGCGATTGCTCGCGCATCTGGCAAATCAAACGATATCAAGTTTTTTGTATCGACGTCCGGTGTCCCGTAGCGGCGGCGCAGTTCTTGTTCGGCCAGAGGAACGCTGAGGGATTCACTGTTTGCGAGTTCAAATTTGAAAGTCGTCGAGGTACTGTTTTGGGGACCTTCTCTCGCGACCAGCAGAACGGCAGCCTCTTCAATAAATTTGTCACTGCCGATCGCACTGCAAACGGCAGGCAGTGCGTTGCTAAGCGCCATCGCCTTGTGCACATCGCCCGCTCTAATCGAGATAGAGCTCTCTCCGTGCGCTCTTGCTGGCTCAATGAAGTTCTCACGCACGAAATGGCGAATATCGTCAGCTTGACTCATCAACAATTTTCCAGAGTTACTATGCAACCTAACAGTCGAGCTCTATAGTTTGTAACAAGTTCTGCAAATATCGCTCGACAAGACTGGATTTTGCAATGCCCTATTGGAAGCCAGTCCCATTGGACTATGAGCCATACGGCGAGGGAACGGAGACGTTCGTCGCATCCGACTCTGTGTTTGATGCGAGCTCCCTTGGTAAGACAACGGCGGCCGCAAAGGGTCCGCGCCAACAGCACTTCTTAAAGCAATTGGAAAACATAGCGTGGCATCTCGGGACGAGAGATGTGCCCGTGTTCGTGGACTTCAACGGCGACAAGCGCCGCATGGACAAGGGCTGTATTGGACATGCTGTCTCAGCCGGCGCGATAGAGTCACCCAGGAACGGACCCGACGGATACGTGATCAGTGTGACCCTCCTGCATCAACAGAATGCCGCAAAAAGCCGAGAAGAAATTGCACTTACTAGCTTCAAGCAGGCTTACCGAGCGTACGTTTTGAGTAGATACAAGCAATTTGATCTCACCCACCAGCCGGGAGGTGATAAGGCATATTATTTTAAAGCAGTCGATTTTCCTCCCCACATGAGGCTGGTGCACAGCTTCACAAAATCCATTGTATCTCTTGTATACGAGGGTCCCTGGAAGCACATCGCATCGGGCAAATTAAAAGATCTCCCGAGTTCGATGTGGCTCAAGCAACACGAGAGGACGGTGGACCTGGTGACAAAGACCGAACCTGTCGATTGTACCGCCCCCTTTGAAAAGCAAATAGTGCTGATCGACGCAGCGATGGATGCCGCACAACGACTTCTGCCGTTTGCTCGACTGGTGCAGCAGGCCGATGCCGAGCAAGAGCAATGAAGTTTATCTCTTGAGGCTCCCGACGAGCCGGTGCCCACAGCGATAGCCGAGTTCGCGAAACAGATGTTATGGAAGAAGACAGCCAGAGGCCTAGCTCCTCTCCGAATGACTGGGAGCGCAAGAACAGCAGCGTGCTAAAGTACCGCTAGTCGACGTGTCCCGCTTCATCCGCGACCGCGTCGCGGATTCTGGGACGCAGGACGTTCACAAAGGTGTTTACGCGCTCCGCCAACCAGTCAAAGGCCACCTTTCGAATGGCAGTGTCGTTCAAGTTTCCTACTGTCTTGGAATCGATGATCCGCTTGCGATTATATTTATCGTCCGTTAGCCGGGCTGTGCCGTTCAAAGCGGGTTTAATTTCGTCCCAGTTGGCAATGATTTCATTCATAGCGATCTCGCCGGGGCTGTTCTGACTGGCAGAGAGGAAAATGCCAACCTCTCCTTTGTGAAGGTCTCGGAAGACCGTGAGCCAGCTGCTGCCTTGGGGGGCCGGCAACATAAATGCGAGATAGCCCTGACGCGCAGGCTTGGGGACGCCTTGGGTCCGATCGTCCAGTTGCAAATGAGCGTCCAAAAACTCCTTCCAGAACGCCTGCTGTGTAGCGGCCAAAGCAGCGCGGTCTGGATCGATCTCTGTGTCATCTTCAGCTGCGACTTCGTTCAGATCCTGCACAATAAAGCGTTCAGGCACCGCAACGACATTGCGCAAAATGGACGTTGTGCGGGCGACGACACGGGGTGCGACCAGATGCTCTCCGCTAGGCAACCGATATATCGGAAATTCCACAAGACCAAAGGTGAAATGCAATCCGGCATGTATCTGCAGATAACTCGCTATGGCCTCGACATCCTCGCGCACTCCATCACCGAGGATTAGTAGCAGAAAGCGACCGCGGCGTAGGTTTGCCGTGACAGCGTCGGTGAATTGGATCTCGTCAGCATTCGGGGCTACTCTGCGGACAAGTTGGAGAAGTGCGTCCGGCCCCATGCCTGTGCGGCTCCCAACTTCTCGCTGGAGATCAGAAAAAGACCATCGACTAAGCACCTTGGCATAGTCGAGGATCTGGCCGATCACCTCCCGCCGCGCTTCCGGATTACGCCACAGCTTGCACTCGACCAGCACCGGCAGGCCCGAAGGAGTGATTAGGAAATTGTCGACGCGCCCAGCCTTGCCAAGTTGCATTTCCCGGCAGACGCTAATCGCACCCACAAACATAGGATCAATTTCGGCGATTGGCAGCGCGGAGGGGTGAGCATGGACTAACTCCTGTATTTGCGCCTCAAGCATCGTTGACGTTGAACCGCGCTGCGGGACCGGCTCAAGAACAACAGAGTATCCCTCTGCAGTGAGAAGAACAGGCGCGCTATGTTGTCGATCCAAAGTGTGCTCCTAGGGAACTGTTAAAACCGCCCGGCCCAGATATTTGCTCTGATCGCTGGCTGCGCGCCGAGTTCGTTGATCAGACCGTACAAATCGGCCAGCTGCCGATGTTCACGTTGACGCCACACGGAACCAAAGAGGTTTGGGTCGGATGTCAGCGACGGTCGAGAAACTGATGCATCGCGTGGTTGAGTTTGCGGGTTTCAGGTTACCATCTAATGCGAGCTGAAGCTCGGCGATTAACCATATCATCAAGGCAAGCGTCCTTCTCTCCCAATTCGCCTAAAAAGTGTAATAGACTGTTAACTATCGAAGATTGTTGCAAAAAGGGGGGATCTTTGCGGCAATTGCTGGCTGTCGCAGCCCTATTCATCAGCATGCACGCCGCGGGCGCCGGGCAGGTGCGCGGCGTGCCGCAAATCGTTGATGCAGACACCGTCTACATCGGCCAGACCAAGATCCGGTTTAGCGGGGTCGACGCCCCCGAGACCGATCAGATCTGTCTTGATGCTGCGGGCAAAACATGGACTTGCGGCATCGAAGCGCGGGAGCGCCTGCGGTCCTTCAGTAAAGACCGGGAGTGGTCCTGCGAGCTGACGGGCACGGACATTTACAGGCGATCGCTTGGTTTATGCGCGGTCGGCGGCGAGAACGTATCGCGGTGGCTTGTCCAGAACGGCTGGGCTTTGGCGTTTCGCAGATATTCCGCGGAATACGTCAACGACGAAAATTTGGCGCGCGAACATCAGCGCGGACTTTGGGGCGGAGCTTTCATAGCCCCTTGGGATTGGCGCCATCGCAGTAATTCGACGGAGATCCTGGGCGCACTCTCCGTCCCATCCTCAGCGCAGCGAGCCTTAGTCTCGAATACGGCAGCGAATCCTGCACCACCGACTGGCAATTGTTTGATCAAAGGTAATTTGAGCAGTACGCCACAATGCATATATCACGTGCCGGGCGGTCGCTTTTACGACAGGCTGAGCATGCAGCCGAGTTCGTTGCGGCGCTGGTTCTGCACCGAGGCGGAAGCCCAGGCTGCCGGCTGCCGTAAATCGAAGCTTTAATTGCGAACCACGATGGACCGATCACAGACACGGCTCTCCCCAATCGCGCGGCTTTGGGCCCTGCTCAACAAGCCGCCGCACGACTATCGTCCGGCCACGACCGTATTCGTTGATCTCAACGTCGACCGAGTAGCGGACGAGCTGAAGCTCACGAATCTTGGCCGGGAACGCGGTTCACAGAACCGGCCAGGTTCCGATGACCAGACGCTGGACGACGTCGAACATTTAATTGTCGAGCGGATAGAAGCCCACAAGCAAGATTCTCATTCGGTCTACCAAGACCATCTACATACGTACGACGAACGCATGACCTCGCTCAGTTTCGAGGAGCGCTTCGCTGTGATCCAGCAAACCGCGCCAGAAGCCGTTGGAGATTTCGAAGCGGAAGCGACTATGGGGCGCGACGAGTTGTTCGTCCACCGTCGCCGGCTCCATGAATCTGAGCTGGAACGTGAGGCGTTCCGCAAGCGGCACCGTCTGCAGCGGCCGGCCCGGCTAGCAACGCCAGGAAAGATTATCCTGAAGGTCGGGCTGCTTGCGATTCTCTTTGTGATCGAGGTCGCGGTCAACGCGGGCTTCCTCTCCAAGGCCAATATGGGCGGTTATATCGGCGCGGCTATCCAGGCGGCCACGTTTGCCGCGCTGAACATCCTTGCGAGCTTCTTGTGGGGCTTGGTCCTCATCAGGCCGATCTTCCACCGCAATCTTTTACTCAAGCTGATCGGCGCGATCTTCTTTGTCAGCTATCTGGCCTTCGCGGGTGCACTGAACCTGACCCTTGCGCACCTTCGCGAAATGAAGCCCAGTCTGGCCGGAGATGTGGGCCAGGATGTTTTGCATCGCCTCCTGACGGCCCCTTTCGATTTGACTGACGTCAATTCGTGGGTGTTTATCAGCATCGGCCTGGTTTTCTCGCTTGTCGCGATGGCGGACGGACTCACGTTCTTCGATCCTTACATCGGCTATGCCGGTCTTGAGCGGCGCTGGAACGACGCTAGCAAGCAATTCACGGATATCAAAAGCGACCTGATCGAGCGGCTCAGAGACATTCGACAGGACGCCACCGACGTTATGAACGCGGCATCCACCGATCTTTCGAAGCGGCGCGCCGAATACGACTCGATCCTCCAGGGCCGGAGCCGGCTCAATCAGCGCTTCATCCAGCAGCAGAACCAGATCGAGACGGCAGGCCGCACACTGCTCGGCCTATATCGCGAGGCGAATCGCAAGGCACGATCAACCCCACCGCCCGCCTCCTTCGCCAAGCCGTTTGTCCTCGAACGCATCGTGTATGCCAATGCCGAACCCGACTCGACTGCCCGCGATCGGCTGCGCCAGATGATTGACGAGACCCAAGGCTTATTGAAGGACCAGATCAAAGCCATCAACGAGGCCTTCGAACGGGCGATGCGGTCCTACCGCGAGATCGACCAGTTCTTTCCGGAGAAGGACAGCAAGAGTGGCTAGGCCTACACCGCGGCGACGGAGTTCCCCCGGCATCGGCTGGGCAGGATACCTCGGCATTGTTCTTTTCCTGGTTGCGGTCTCCTGTGGCGCAGCGCTGATGTATTTGGCGTTCTTCACCGAGCGGCCCCCGACCGTGGCTGAGGAGACCCTTTGTCCTCTTGGCGGTGCCCAAGGTGTCACCGTCGTATTGATCGATACGTCGGATGATTTGCCTGATGCCACTCGGCGCGAGGTTCTCGGGCTCCTGCAGGAGATCGTCACCACGCTACCGCCCTACCACAAGCTCGACATCCGGGTGCTCGATATCGCCGGCCTACGCAGCCGCTCGCTGTTTGCCAAATGTAATCCCGGCAACGGTACGGGCCTTAGCGAGTGGACAAACAATATCGAGGCTGCGCGCTTGCGCTGGATCGAGAGTTTCCGCAAGCCGGCATTGGAGGCCATCGATAAGAGTGTCACGCCGGCCCGGGCCACCGCCTCACCGATCATGGGCGCGATCCAGGACATTGCGATAAGCGAGTTTTCCGGGAGCGCCAGGCAAAACACCAAAAAGACACTCTACGTCATCTCCGACATGATCGAGTCCACAAAGGACTACAGCCAATATCCCCGATCCGGTGACCTGTCCTATCAGCGGTTCAGGCAATCCCCTGCCTATTTGAAGTACCGGACCGAGCTCCACGATGCGACGGTTTTCGTACGGCTGGTTAGCCGCCAGGTGAACGGCAAGGCGGTTGTGGACGACGGCCAGCTGATGGGCTTCTGGCGAGAATGGATCTCGGACAATCGCGGACTGATCGGCAGCCTCAAGCGCCTGCAGGGAGCATGACCGATGGCGGCCGACAATAAAGACAGGCTCTTGCCGCCAGGCTTGTTAAGCGGGCTGGTGTTCTTCGCCGTCGTGCTGGCGGGCAGCGGATACATCGTCTTTTCGAAAGCGCACGATTTCGCACCTGTTTTGGTGACGGCGGTGCCCGTCCTGATCATGATCGGGTACGCGCTCCTCCTCGGATCTGCGCGGCTCTTTCGCCTTCGGGACGACCAGTCCGGCGATAATCTGTATTACATGGGCTTTCTGTTCACGCTGACCAGCCTTGGAGTATCGCTCTATCAGTTCTCACCCGAAGGCGGGTCCGAGCAGATCGTGAGGAATTTTGGTATCGCCATCGCCTCGACGATTGCCGGCGTCGCGCTCCGCATCTTCTTTAACCAGATGCGCCGCGATCCGATCGAAGTTGAAGCGACGGCGCGCCTAGAGCTTGCCGAAGCCTCTCGTAAGGTGAAAGTTGAGCTGGAGAGCACCATTCTTGAGTTCAGTTCCTTCCGCAGGATGACCCAGCAGTCCTTAGGCGATGCGCTTGATGAGCTGAAGGAGACCCTTGGCGAGACCCGCAAGGAACTTGCAGGCGAGATCAAGGATTTCGCGGTCACCGCGCGTCAGCCTCTTGAGGATGCGTCCAAGCGTTCGGGCGAAGCCCTCAATATGATGAACAGCCAGGCGACAAGGACGTTCGAGGCCATGTCCAAGCAGCTGGTAGACCAGGGGGATCGGCTGACGAGAAGCACGGCAGCCATGATCAAGGCGATCGACACTGTCGTGGGCAAGTTGACGTCGCTGCAGACGCCGGAGCAGATTATCGAAATCAAGCTCGCGCCGATGATCCAGGGCCTTTCGCGGGCTGTAAATTCGTTCAACAAGAGTGCCGAGACACAGGCAAAGGCAATGGACGAGAACCTTCGGCAAACGCAGGTTCTTGCAACAGCGCTAAACGACCTAATGAACGAAATCCGCGCGGAGAATGCGCAGCGGTATGCCACCGGCCCTTGGGCCGGCCGTGGACACAACACCTAGGCGGCAACCATGTCAGTCGTGAACGGCCAGATCAGCAGGCAAGGCTCCTCGTACCGGAAGGGCCTGGTGCTCGGCCTGACGATGGCAGAAATCATGCTCCTCCTGGTCTTCTGTCTGCTCATTGCCATGGCGACCTTCATCCTGAAGGAGCAGGAGAAGCGCGCTGCGGCGGACAAGCGCGTCGAGCAGCTGCTTGCCGATAATCAACGCAGTCAAGACCTTGTACAAACGCTGGGCAAGAACGAGGCCCTCGTCGAAAAGCTCAAGGCTCTCGCAGGCGGTAGCGATCCTCAGGCAATTGATCAATACTGGCGGGAACTGGTGGAAGGTCGCGCAACCGCCGATGAGCTCAAAAAGTCCGGTATGACGCTGAAGGAGCTTCGTGAGCGGATTGCACAAGTCAAGACGTTGGATGCCAATGGCATCGACGTCGAAAAGGCGGTCAAAGACGCAAACACCATGGCGGCGATCAACCGTGAGCTGGCAAAGCCGGGCGAGCCTTCTGTATCAACACAGTCCATCATCGATGCGCTTAAGCGTACCGCTCCGGCCGGAGGCGCGCCTGGCCATTTGTGGCCACCGATCATCAGCCTCAGCGAGGCTGACGGCAATTTCTTCAAGAGCGGGAGCGCAGAGCTTTCTGCACCTTTCCGTGATAGCCTCCTGACCAAAATCCCAACCAAGGTGCTGGAGTACATTAAACAGTATGAGGTGGATGTCGTCGAGGTGGTTGGTCACACCGATGAGCAGCCCCTCGGCGTGCACCAGTCCAATCTGGACCGGGATTTGCTGACCGTCCTGAAAGGCAAGACGGAGGTCGCAAAGCTTGTTCCGGCCGACAACGCCGGCTTGGGGCTGGCACGTGCAGTATCGGTCGTGAGCGCCCTCAAGCAGAACGCGCAGCTTGCAAACTACAAGATCATTCCACTTTCAGGCGCGCAGCTCGTGAATACAGATGAGACGCTCGCAATCGAGGGGATTCCCGCGAATATCCCGGAACGGCGCCGAATTGAAATTCGGCTGCGGAAGTCGAGCGCCCATGAGGCCACCGCGAGCATTGCGCAGCCCACTCCCGCTCGCGCACCAAGTGTTACGCCCCGTGCGCCGGTCGCTCCAGTCAAGCCCCGCCCCGCGGCACCTGCGCCCATATTCCTCTTACCCCGACAACCGTCCTCACCGCCCAAATTGGCAGCAACGCCCGTGATCCGACCAACGCCGGGTACGACCGCGATCGCGCATTGATCAATAACATCCCTGAAGAGGCGTGTCCGGTCTCAGGATTGCATAGCGTGGACCATGACGCCACACAGCTTGCCGCGAGATGCCCTAAGATTTAGACGGGCAGTTCGCTTCCGTCTCAGCGGAAATGCCGGACTGATTACCGGGTGCGCCGTTTTGAGTAAGATCGCCTGAGCGCGTTGCCAATCTCCGCGACGAGCCGTTCGCCATTAGCTCGCGAAGCCGAATCGACGATTACGTCCGCCTTCTTTTGCGAACATCTGACGTCATTCGGATATGAGATGTTATGGAAGAAGTGAGCCGTTGACCGATTGCCGAATAGGCCGCACGCCACAATCGACCAAGTAATCGGCCAGCCGATCCATCTCGAACGGTGATCTGGTCTGGTCCTCCTCGTCTCCCAGGGGCACCCAAATCACCATTCCCTCACGTGCCCTGGTCAGAAGAACACGATACTTGTTGATCGTGTACTCGCGCTCCCTCGGCCGCCTCACGTTGGTCCAGTTGGTCCCGCGGAATGTCCGCGGCAGAAGTTCACCATCGCCAACGGTCAGGTCCCACCCCCAGCAAATGGCCACCCTATCTAACTCGAGGCCCTGGCACTCGAATTCCGTTGCGGCGGTCTCCAATGCAAATGACGATCGCAAATCACCTCGCGGCGCGGTGAACCACTCAGCGTAGTCCAATTCCTTCCTGAACCCGGCAGAAACTTCGAGCCCATATGGCCTCAAGCGAGAACAGCCCGAACTTGCGACCAAGCCGAAGCGCCTAGACCCGAGGGTCGTCTTGCGTAGCCACGCCTTAGCATCATCCAGCCGCCTGACGAGGGCTATCGGGAAACCGGTATAATCTATGTGTTGGCGCGCATCTTTGGGACGTCCCGTCAGCACAGCATCCACCCAATCAGCATGCTCAGACGCACGATGACTGCGGATTGAGCTGGTCAGATGCATACTTGGCCACACTTCGGCATTTACGCCCGCGGCGTCCACACCCGCTCGCTCTATCGCAGAAGGGCTACAGATGAGCCGCCAATCGGCATAGGACTGATTCCGAGCGGCGATCCATTCTCCAACGCCAGCTTCCCCATCATGGATCTCTTGCCCGCTTCCGCAGAGAGCCACGACCATGACGCCGTCCGCATGGCGGTTCATTACTTCGAGAATCTGAGCCGGTTCGGAAGTTGCCGTAGCAGGTGCCGACAATTCAGTCACGGCACCGAAGCTACGCTGTCGCGCCGCCATCTTCTGCATCTTGGCTGCATCCCAGGCGCGCTGCGCTTCATCAAAAATCACAACGCTCTCTGACGGCGGCGATTCGGTCTTTTGAGCTTCGGCAAGGTATGCATGCACACTATGCAGCAATGATTCGGCATGTCGCTGCGCAATAGCTTTGGTGCAGCCCTGATGATCTTTATAGTCCGCCGCCAAAGCAGCTTTCAGGACCTTCAACAATGGACCGTTTCCAGACAGGAAGACGCTCCGCCAACCGGCCTGCAGAAATTCCGGACTGTGTGCGATACGAAGTCCGGTTAGCGTCTTGCCCGCGCCGGGAACGCCCGTGAGAAGGCACAAAGTCTTTTGGCTCCGCTCGCGAGACTCTCGCGCGATGCCCTCGATCGCCCTCATTGAGCGATCGATCGTATTGCGGTCGGCCAGCGCGGCGTTGATGTCGTCCGAGCCGTGCTTGTTGAACAAGCTTACCGTGGTTTCAATGACTCCAGGAATCGGTCGATAGGAACTCGCGCACCACCGCACGTGCGAAATATTATCAGAAGTCCCCTGCCTGTCGCCGTCTGCAATGCGGGTCAACAGTGCCGCGAAATCCGCTTCACCGACGCACTGTGTGTCCTCGATCAACGTCGCATCGGAGGTAGGCACTACCTGGCTGGACTGGGCCTCCGTTGAGCACACGATGGGAACGATCTTCCTCCCTCGGCTTTCCGCGTGATAGTAGGCCAGATCGAGACAATAGTCGGCAACTTGAGCCAAAGCTTCGCTCGTCGCTGCGGAACTCCCTGCTTTGAACTCAACAACTGCGATTGTTTCGCGAAATAGGAAGGCAGCATCCAACCGCTTTTCTCGGCGGGGGATGCGGTACTCCAAGACGATGCCGACATCTGAATATCGTACATCAGCGGCGATGAGCTGCTCGCAAACCGACTTCATAAGCCGAACGGCTTCACCCCACGACCATCCTTGTTTATGAGAGAATTGGCTGAAGCCAGAAACTGCATCACTTCGAACCAGACGGGCGAAAATCGCGTCGTCCGGCGTAATGAGAAATTCTTGAGCCGTATAGCTCGCATATGCGACCATATCGAAAAAGTATCCCCTCTTATCTGCACGACCATTTCTAAATTACTGGCTACTATAGGCGCGAATGTCCACAGGGCGCTCAGCTCTCTCCATCCTCGCCATCAAAAAGTGGTAGCTGATCTTGTGGGGGCAAGGATATCCGACTCCGGCTTGCAGGCGTGAAACCGAACTCCGACGCAATGCGCATCATGATCTCTGCCTGTCGATTAGCGATTGCTAGGTAGGGTGACTGTATCGGATATCCTGTCGGTGATTTAACCATCGTACCGAACTTCTGGATCTGCTCCATCGCTTCCGCCCACATCGCATAGGCGCCGCAGTAGGTAGCTAGCGCGCCGCGATCGAGGTGAGTTATGAGGCCGAGTTTTGAAAGCTCGCCGGTCAGCCGCGCCCATTCGCGCCTGGCAACCAAATTGAGTTCCAGTGGGCACTCGGGTAGCGCGGGTTCAGGCCGCGGCTCGTGCACATTGAGGGGACGCTTCCCCGGGTTGCCCGTCAAAGCCTTAATCCTTGTTGGTTTTGGACGACGGCCACGCATGTCCGTTCCGATCACACTAGCGGACCATGAGCGCCATCCGAGGATTGCGTTTCCTGCTCCAACGAATCAAAGAAGGCGCCATCTCGCTCGCGAATTGCCTTCTCACCTGTGAAGGCTTGCCAACGGCGGATCGCGACATCGACGAACAATGGATCGATCTCGGACGCCAAGCAGATGCGCCCACACGATTGCGCCGCGATCAGGGTCGTTCCGCTTCCAAGGAAGGGTTCATATACCGCCTGTCCAGGACTGCAATTGTTTAGCATCGGCCGGCGCATGCATTCGACCGGCTTTTGGGTCGAGTGCTTGGTTTCGGCATCCTGCCCGCCGCTGCTGATATTCCAGACGGTCGTTTGCTTGCGATCGCCAGTCCAGTTACCCTTCTTCCGGACCGCATACCAGCAGGGCTCATGCTGCCAGTGATAGTCTCCCTGGCTCATGACTAAGCGCTCCTTGGCCCAGATGATCTGCGCGCGGATCGAAAAGCCGCTCTTGAGAAGGCTTTCGGCTACGATAGTCGACCGTAAAGCACCATGCCAGACATAAGCGATCTCGCCTGGATATAAGCCCCAGGTAGGCGCCCAGTCGGCGATCTCGTCATTGCGGACTTTGCCGGTTCGCTTCGAATTGTTGACGCCCCGACGATGACGCCATTCCGGGTCGTAGTCGACGCCATAAGGCGGATCGGTGACCATCAATTGAGGCAAGGCACCAGCCAGCAGTGAACGGACGAGAGCTGCGTCTCGACTATCGCCGCACGCAACGCGATGAGGGCCGAGCTGCCAGATGTCACCGGGTCGGGAGACGGCGACCTCGACGATCGAGGGGGTATCGTTTTCGTCCGTTAAGCCGCTCTCGACCCGTGATAGCGCGGCCGCCAACTCTTTTTTGCTGAAGCCAATTGACGCGAGATCGGCACCCAACGCAGACAGGTCAGCCAGTTCGAGGCTTAGCATCTTGCTGTCCCAACCTGAATTTAGCGCAATCCTATTGTCGGCAAGCACCAACTGGCGGCGTTGCACCTCCGTCAATCCTCGGAGGACCACGACCGGCGCCTCTGTCAGACCAAGCTTGCGAGCAGCGGCTAGCCGGCCGTGTCCCGCGATGATATCTGCGCCTTCGCTGACGAGGATCGGGTTCGAAAAGCCAAAGGCGCGAATGCTGCCGGCGATCTCGGCGACCTGGGCCGGACTATGGGTGCGCGCATTGCGCGCGTAGGGGATTAGCCGATCAAGCGGCCAGTATTCGATTTGAAGTCGTGCGTTCGCTTCCTCTGGGTACGCCGCGTGTGTCATGTCTTGCCTCGGCCTTTTGCACATTGCCATGTCATCGACGCCCCCCTCCCCCTAGGGAATTTCGCGACAATTTTCCCAAACCAGGGCCATTGAATTGATTCACCTTTTTAAGCAGGGTCGCGCGTGACCATCCCGAGCCGCTCAAAGGAAAATAATGGTCGGTTTTGCTTGCTGCTTGCTGCGTTGAGGCAGACACGAAGGGCAACAGAACCACCCGTCCGAAATTGTGCTGCGTCTTCAAAGTGTTGCAGGTGGTCGCCGCACGGCTAGATGCTTGGCAGGGTGAGGCGCCCGAAATGCATCCCCCTACAGGCCCGAAAATTCGCCTGCGCTGGAAAAAAATCCCTGAATGAGAGAGGCGCCGGTCCGTGCTTGCACGCGGCCCTGAGGTTTGACCCGCCCCCCCGGTCTCACTATTCACCACGATCTCCCATCTTCAAGGTACTGTCGCGGTAGCGCTGCAGGACAAGTCGGAGTCCAGCTCCGCGACAGTTGAGTTCAGCTTCCGTCGCAGCACTACGGAGTGGCTCGTCTATGAAATCGACAATTGCTCCGTAAACCGCGACCTTCGTTGACAGCTCACATCGGAGATTGTCGCTCCATCGCCTTTCGGCAGCCGTACGCGCCACGTTTGCGGAGGACGTCGTCAGCGTTCTTGAATTGAATGCTTCGAACTCCTTCCTCGGCAACTTCGTCGCCAAGCCTGTAACCGGCGCTGCTCGCGCGGCCGAACCCTCAGGACGTTTGGCCGCTAAGGTTTTATATGATGGATTACTAGAATAGGTTTGGTGGCCATGCCCGTCACCGCCAGGGTGTCGCGTCTGTCCCGCCGAAGGTGACACATAGAGCGACGCAGACTTCTGCTTCCGAAACTTGCGTCGAGCATTCCATCGGTCTTCGGCTTCTCTAAACGAAGGCCAGATTGGTTCGTAACTATTACGGTGGAACTTGCCACCGTGCCGCACCTTCCGAAAGAGGCTCAACCGTTCCAGACGAGCGACCGCACGCATAACCGTGCGACGGCTCATACCAATAAGATCTGCGAGCGTATTGAGACTCGGGTCGCACTGGCCCGTGCGACGGTTAAAATGATCGAGTAGCGCGCCGGCGACGCGCTTTTCTGCTCCTGAAAGTTCAGTAGCCAGATTGATGACCTTATGAGCGAGGAGAGTTTCTAGTGGCGTGACTGACATGCGAATCCCGTGTGCTCTACGTACGCAATCAGAGGTCCCCTCGTGCCAAATGGAAATTGTGAAGATCGACTACTATTATGTAAAAGGATTATTCTTGCTCACAGGCGCTCGAATATTATCGTGATGACGAATCATTACGAGGGTTTCGAGCCATGGGAATGCATCGGAGGCACTCAGCAACTGACGATCCTAGACAGCGTCAACTCCATCAATTGCAAATGGCGACAGATGCTGGTATCGAACTCGCACCAGCCGCCGCGCTTTTCTTCTGCGATCGTCACAAGGTACCCGTTCCTGACTGGCTCGTGAGTCACGCTGCTCGGGGATACTGCCAGCAATTGGCTCCCAGTCGACCCAAGAACCGAGGCCGCTCGTCGGGCATCCTGGACCGTTGCCGGCAAGATATGATCGATCTGATGCGTTGGGATTTAGTCCGAGAAGCTCGCCTTCAGCAAAAGACCTTTAGCGAGACGCTCAAAACGGATGCAGACGCACCTCCTAGCGTGCTCGAGCATCCAATGAAGATGTCCATCTGGTACGGACACGACTGGCTAAGGGCCTACGAATGCGCATCGATGCTTCTCAGGAACACGCCTGCCTTCGGCGGGCCAGATGCTATTAAGGCAAGCTACTGCCGCGTCGAGCGCAATATGGCGCACCCGAAAGATTCTTGGCGATACTTCCTGTTCGAGCCCGAATTTCTAGAGACCATTGGACTTGAGCATCCCAGCCGCTGGGGTCAGTCTAGCAAATGGGCGCCATTGTATCACCTGACGCTATAAGCACCTTCTGACAGTTTCCTTGGCACAAGGCGAATCATAGTGACCAAGGAGAATGAAGGTGCATCAAGAACAATGCCGAAGGCTGCGAGCGATTGAAGCCGCAAAGTATCTTTGCGTGAGTCGATCTACGCTCGCCAAGTGGCGCATGACTGGCATAGGGCCGCCCCATCATCACTGTGGCCCCCGTCTGGTCTACTATTATTTGCACGAAATCGAGGCGTGGCTAGCGGCATGCGACGCCGCAGCCAATGGCCAACCATGAGTCAGCGGGTCGGTACGACACCGAACCCCGCAGCTGATGTCTGTTTGTCCGAAATATCTGAGATTTTGGCGTGCGGTCTAGCGCGCCTGTTGAACCGAAAGTCCAGTCAAGTTTCGGACCTGAACGGAAAAGATCCGCTTTACTCCGCTCGTTTTCCAGGCGGTGGTCGACCCATACCGCCGATCGGAGAAGGGTCATGAATTCGTCTATGCTGGCGCAGTTGGCCGC
Organism: Bradyrhizobium diazoefficiens; assembly: GCF_016616235.1. Lineage (NCBI taxonomy): Bacteria > Pseudomonadati > Pseudomonadota > Alphaproteobacteria > Hyphomicrobiales > Nitrobacteraceae > Bradyrhizobium > Bradyrhizobium diazoefficiens. The sequence continues at coordinate 666,776 of NZ_CP067100.1, read as the reverse complement.
CCTGAAGGGCGCCGCTGCCCCCGTCCTGAAGGCCCGCTGGCGCGAACTATTTGACACCGAGCCGCCTGCCTACAACCGACGATTCCTGGAGAGCCGGCTAGCCTACCGCATCCAGGAGCTGGCCTATGGCGGCCTGACCCGGGAAACCACCGAGCGCCTCAAAGCCATGGCCAAGCAGTATGCCGACCAAAAGCCGGCGGATCGCAAAATTCGACCGCTTCTGCGGCCCGTCGCCGGGACGAAGCTGATCCGTGAATGGGAAGGCGTTGAGCACTGCGTCACCGTTCGCCACGACGACTTTGAATATCTAGGCCGCCCCTACAAGTCGCTGTCCTCCGTCGCCCGCCAGATCACCGGCACAAAATGGAATGGTTGGGTCTTCTTCGGCTTGAAGAACTCGGTGGGCAAATGACTTCCCGCAGACCGGCAAAGGGACGAGCCAGCCCCTTCGCGGACGCCTTCGAGCGATCCGCCTCAAGCCCGGCATCGGCGCGGAAGATCCGCTGTGCGATATATACCCGCAAGTCGAGCGAGGAAGGCCTCGACATGGACTTCAACTCGCTCGATGCGCAGCGAGAATCCTGCGAGGCCTACATCACGAGCCAGCGAGCTGAGGGTTGGACGCCGGCCCCGGACCGCTACGATGATGGTGGCTTTTCCGGCGGCACTCTCGAACGGCCGGCTCTGAGGCGGCTAGTTGCTGCTGTCCAGGCGGGCAAGGTCGACGTCATCGTCGTTTACAAGATCGACCGCCTTTCACGGTCGATGCTGGATTTTCTCAATCTTGTCGAAATGTTCGAACGCCATGGGGCGACGTTCGTCTCCGTCACCCAATCGTTCAACACAAAAGATGCCATGGGCCGCATGGCGTTGAACATCCTGGTGACCTTCGCGCAGTTCGAACGCGAGCTGATCGGTGAACGGATCCGCGATAAGGTCGCGGCTTCCCGCAAGCGCGGTAAGTGGATGGGTGGTTGGACCCCTCTCGGCTACGAAGTCGGAGACCGCAAATTGCTGGTTCACCAAGCTGATGCCGAGCGCGTGCGGACGATTTTCCGGCGCTTCGTACAACTCAAATCCGCGACCCTTCTGGCTCGAGAGCTTATCTCTGCTAACGAACGCACTCGCTACGGTCACCTTATCGACAAGACGCTGCTGTATCGAATCCTTCGCAACAGGGTCTATCTCGGCGAGGCGGTCCACAAAGGCGTCTCTTATCCAGGCGAACATGAAGCGATCATCGATCGCAAACTCTGGGATCAGGCGCACGGCATTCTCAAGGAAAGCCCGCGCAAGCGCGCGAACAACAGCCGGGCTCAAACGCCCGCTCTATTGAAAGGCCTGCTGTTCGGTCCGGATGGCGCCGCAATGTCCCCGACCCACACGCGAAAATCAGGACGCCTCTATCGTTACTATATCAGCCAGACAGCTATGAAGCAGGGGAGATCGGATTGCCCGGTTAAGCTGGTGCCCGCTGCGGAGCTGGAGCGCATCATCATAGATCAAGTCCGTAGGCTGTTACAAACGCCTGAAGTCATCGTCCAGACCTGGCGCGCACTTAGCAAGCAGGTCGGTGAGGTCAACGAAAACGAAGTGCGAACTGCGCTGGTCGGCTTTGACGAACTTTGGGAAGAACTGTTTCCTGCCGAACAGGCGCGTGTCATTCAGCTTCTGGTCGAACGCATCGACATGCATGCCGAGCGGATGGACATCACGTTGAAGATCCAGGGCCTGACCTCACTCTCAACCGAATTGCAGCCACTGCCCTTCCAGCAGGCCGCCGAATGAACAGGCCAACCACCCTCACCCTCGGCCCCATTGGTCGACCGAAGCTCGGTCGCGACGGCCGAACAATGGTCGTGCGCATCCCGATCTCGTTTCGCCGGCAGGGCGGTCGTAAACGCGTCGTAACCCCGGCCAATGCGGAAGCCTGGTCGCCGCCGCAGCCGCAGGTCGACAACACGCTGGTCAAGGCGGTCGTGCGGGCCCATCGCTGGCGCAATATGCTGGAATCGAACCTGTTTAGCTCGGTGCGAGACCTCGCTAAGGCCGAGAAGATCAACGAGTCCTATCTCTGCCGGGTGCTGCGGCTCACGCTGCTCTCGCCGGCCATTACCGAAGCCATCCTGAATGGGCTGCAGCCGGACGGTCTTCAGCTGGCTCAGCTCCTGAAGTCCATCCCAGCTGAGTGGGATCAGCAGCAGGCTTTGCTCAGTTCATCGGCCGGGGATACCGGAAGCCGGTAAAGCCCTCTCCAAGCTGGGAGAGGCGCGGCGTGGATTCGCACATCGGATGTTATGGAACAACTTGCTTCAAGCACCACCTATCCCAGCTTGGGGACAGATTATAATCGTCTTGAATCAACGAGTTACGTGACGCCAAGCTCTTTTTTGCTCGGGACGATGGGAATTGAGTCAAAACGCTTGAAAAATGGAACCTGCATCTCCACGTTGTGATTTCCGCTGGCGATGACCTGGCGACACCGGATGTTCGGATCGTAATGGTTCGGATGTTCGCGTTCGAACAACTGATGCGTGATGAAACGTTGCGTATCAGGTGCTTCTCGGTTGACGACTCCAAGTTATTGGGTCGCGGGTAGCTGGCGGGGAACTATGGAGATGCCATATGCGCAAGTTTTTAGCACGTATGGCGACCCTTACCCGCAAGATCGCGGAATGGTTGATCCCGGTACTGACCGTCGTCAATCTTCTGATTGAAATTGTGGGTAAGGTCGCCAACTGCCATGATCGTCAATTACGAGTTCAAATATCGGTCGCGCGGTAAGTGGTTTTTCGTTCCGAATGACAAATGCGAACGGCGTGGCCGGCGGATGCTCGCCTACTTCAAACGCCGCGTGATATTTCCCGATTACATGTACCACTTCAAAAAGGGTGGACACGTCGCGGCGCTGCACTCGCACCTGAACAACAATCTCTTCTTCAAGATCGACATCCAAAATTTCTATTACTCGATCGCTAGAATGCGCGTGACCCGAGCGCTTCGGCAATGGGGCTACCCGGGCGCCAACACCTTCGCGATGTGGTCATGCGTTCGCAATCCGCTGCCGGGACCGGCACACGCCCTGCCCATCGGCTTCGTGCAATCGCCGCTGCTTGCGAGCCTCGCGCTAATGAAGTCCGAGGTCGCTGACGCAATCGAGCGGGCGATAGCGAAGGGAGTGTGTATCTCTGTCTACCTCGACGACTTCATCGGCTCGCACAAGGACGAGGCGGTCCTTACGGCTGCCTATGAGGACGTACGCGATACATGCGTTGCGGCCGGGTTCATTCCCAACCCCGGCAAACTTGTCCCACCGCAAGCCGCCATAACGGCTTTCAATTGCGATCTGACTAACGGCACAGCGCAAGTAACTGCGGCTCGCGTTGCCAAGTATTTCAGCCGGACAGACCGCACGGCCCTTTCAGACGCGGGATTTGATGAGTATCAGGATCTTGTGGGTTCGCAGAACGTATAAAATAGAAAAGCCGCCCCTTTCCGGAGCGGCCCTTCCATTCAGAACAGCCTTACGATCACGGCAACCATCGAAGCCAGTTGCGGGGGCACGAGGCACCCTAGGCCGAGACGGTAGACCTTACCGTTTGGCTGACTGGCTTCGAGGACGAGGAAGATGCCCATATGGGCCTCCTGTCATCGTGCGCGGGGTCCTAACTTAGTCGACATCGCGCGTTAAGCCAGCGAGCTGGGGATTTTTGGGCGTTTACATTAGTCTACCGGTGTCCCCTACACGCTTCGACTATTTCGGTGTCGCGGGACACATGGGAGCACCTCGGATGGGCCGCAAGGGTGTGGATATGAATTTCTACCGTTGACCGCCGGCGAATCAGAAGCCCGGCGCGGGGCCCGGCTGTTTGTCAGTAGCCTGGTCGCCCCGCTCAAGAGCACTTACCCGTTTATCCCTCCAGCCGCTTGGGGCCGCGCCTCAAGCCGCATGAGGAAAAGAGAGTGTTGAGGAATTCGCGATGCGTGCCCCTCTTCAGGGCGAGCCACGCATGTGCTCGCTCACTCGTTCTTGCCGCCCGTTTTGTTTAACTGCAGCCCATCCCGACTTGCGAGCGCTGCCGCGGCTTCTGATGTGTTCGTGCTGAGAGTATAACACATACGGACGGCCGCATAACGCGGGTGGGGGAAAATGCGGTCACTTGAACATCCTGAGGGCACGAAGCTGCCGGCACTCGAACGGAATATTCTCAAGTTCCGCGCGTTCGAGATGATGCTGTCGTTTTTCTACGCGGAGGACCTGAAGCGATTCCTGACCTCCACCGTCGAGGTCAGCGACCGCTTCCGCACAAAAAAGAGATTCAAACCGGGCACGAAATTCAACTACGCGATGGCGGCCGATTTTTTCCTCAAGGAAGGCCACCTTTCGAAAGCCGAGCGCCACGAGCTGAAGACCCTGATCGACTTCCGCAACGATATTGCGCACGAACCCCACACGTTGACCTTCGACATTGGCCGCTCGAATTTCATCCGCAAACTGTTAGAGCATAAGATCGAGACGCCGAAATACGACTACGGGAAACTGAAGCGCCTAAAGTGGTACAGGCGAGCATTGCCGGAACGCTTCGGCAAGCACTTCGGCCTGGCCATGAGTTCGGACCGCCTGTTTTTTGAGGCGGCGGAGAAAACCTACGAAGCGGAGTTGAGTAAGCTAGCAAAGAAGATCAACCGCCAGATCGCGGCGCGGAAAATCAGGACCGACCAGATAGTCAAGGAAACGACGCTCGGCGAGTTGGTGGGTCTCGAGCCAGACGATCCCGCGCACTTCCGCGACAACGGCACGCTGTCGGAGCGAGGCGTCGAAGTCTGCTATCGCCTCTTCGATGCCGGAAAAACACCGCTCGCTGTTGCGTACATGATGCGCGTCTCAAAGCGCACAACGCTCGCGCGGCACAAGGAGTGGAAGAAGATCGGCGGCGTCAAGCGGCCAACGGTCGAACTCCCGCCGAGACACCCGCGTAAGGAGCGCAGGTCTCGGAGACGTTATACTTAGGCGGGCAGCTCTTTTTAGGTCAGCAGTCCGTATGCAGATCCTGTCGGCGATTCGGGATAAATACGCCGGGTGACGGCCGGCCCATATGAACAAGCTAATATTTGGCCTCGCCGACAAAACTGGTTTGCTTCCCGAGCAACCGAGATTTTCTTTTGATAGACGACGGCCCGCTGTGCGACGCCGCTGCGGAGCGCGCCACCTGGCTTAGGGTTGTCGACCCTGCCGAGCACAGTATCAATCCGCTCATAAAGGGAGACGTGGAGCAGGCTCGCCGGCTCGCTTCCGTTTCCTATGGCTCGGAAGGAAGAGACACCCTCACGGTCCGAAATGGAGAGCGAATATTGGCTACCAACTTCATGGATGCCGAGCGGGCGGACTAAGATCAAATTCGAAGAGTGACAAGGAAAAGAAGCCAAAGCGGCTGCTCGAGGACATGCTGCTCTGACCGACTATGCAGCGCGTGTTGTGCAGACGGACGAACTTCCACCTGAAAATGGGCGCCTCGATCGTCGCGCGCCTGGACCGCAAGGAGATAGACGAAGATGAGGCCTTCCGGCTCGCCCAGCTGTTCGTAAGTCGCTATCCGGGTCAGGTCATCATTTCCGACTTCGGGTCCTACGCCCGCCCCTTCCACTGCCCGCTAATCCGGCAAAACTGCCTGGCTGTCGGCGTCAACAGCCTCGCCGAACTCGACACCAAGATGCGGCAGATGTGCTGCTCATGGAGGACAAGACGGGTCGGCAATGCACTTACGAGGATGCTGGACGCTGGCGAAATATTATGACGGGCTCGTGCCGAGCACCGCGGCCTCTTCTGATTTCGTCCAGGACCGGATGTAGTATTGTCCCACCACAACGGGCAGGGGGAGCGCATGGCTGAAGAAAACTGGGTGATGCTCGAAGAGCCAGAGCCTACCGAACAGGAAAAAACGTTCGCAGAGGCCCACAAGAAGGCAACCGAACGCATCCGGCAATCTGAAGAGCGCGTCCTCACCGTAATAAGGGCTCACCTCGGTGCCGAACAGGCCCTTAATGCCCTCATGAAAGCGGGCCGCAGGCGCAGAAAGAACCGCACCTTCTCTGGCAAATGGTGGGTCGCGAAAGGATTATTAGTCAAGGAAATGACGGAAGAGTTATGGGAAGTCCTCAAGGTCGGCAACGAACTACGTAACGCGATCGCGCACGCTGAAAAACCGGGTTTGATAGAAGCGAAGATTGTCGAGCTTCGCAGAGCCTTCATAGCCGCCAACACCCCGCAGCAAAAGAAGTACATCGAGGCCATGACAGAAACGCAGATGATCGCGATGGCTTTCAGCCACGCGAGCAGCCACATGACCGTGGCGGCCGACAGGTTAGAGCGCCGAGGCTAGAATGACGCCGGAACTGGCGTCCGGTGAACTGTCGCCAATGTCGTCACCTTCCGCTCCTCTGGGAAATTCTCCAGAGCAAGCAGCGCGAGCTCGACAAGGCGCGGCAGAGGCTCGGTCGATTTCTCCCACGTAATGATGGTCTGGCGGGATTTGACGCCCAGCGCCATCCGCAGCGTGTCCTGGGTGAAGCGGTTCTTTGCCCGCCACTGCGGGAGTTCAGTGCCGAGCATCGGAGGGCTCCACGGTTGTGACTGTTTCTTCTGCGGCGACCGCACCGGTCCACCAGTTCAGTTTGAACTTTCGCGTGCGGACCACCGCTCGCAGTCCGTTTGCTAGGACGCCGCGGATAACGTCCAATATTTGGACGTCTATTTTTTGGACATTTCGCTGTTGATTCGACATTTGAGGCCTCGAAAACCAAGAGAAAAGGGGATTCGGCAGCCTCAAAATATGCGGACCGGGTAAACACGAAGTTAAGCATGCCGGACCTTTTTTCAGGCGAGAAAGCCAGGCAAGACCGAGCTCTCCCCCGATCAGCAACGCAAGCGCGCTGAGGGTCCAAAAGTCATGAATGCTATAAATGATTGCGGCCCAGCCGATGGTCTTCATAGGACAATCCCCACGACCCCAATGTTTCCATTGAGGAAAAGTTACGTGTTGGGATCGTCCCTGTGTGGCCTAGGCCCGCCGCACTGGCATCTAGCGTAGATGCCGGGAAGATCATTTCCGGAAGCGCTCCGGTCGATATTTACGAGGGGAAGCGCTACTTCCCTATTCATGCGTCCAATCTTTTTGAAAAAGGACGCCGTGGGCTGCCCTCACCGACATGGGCTAAATCAGCGGTGCTGCCTCTGAGAAGTCATGTACGCTGAGTCTTGGCAAATTTCAACGTCCAGGATTCCGACAACGCCCTCACGGACGCTCTCGTGACGGCGACGCTTTGTGCTTATCCTTACCTTGAACCATACCTATGATGTACCACGCCGCTGGAAGCGGAAATGAAGGGATGAGGATTACTCGTCGTCGATCGGAGCGACGTACATGATCGTGCCGACCGCGCCGTTGGAATTGCCAAGCGGCGAAGAAGTCGAGGTACGTATTCCAGTAAAGACAGCGCGGGTCTGCGGTTGCGGCGTCGGGAAACATGTCACTGCGCCGCTGCACCAAACTCAGCTTCCGGCATGTGGAAGAAACCTCGGGATGCTTGAAGTCGATCTGGTGCATCGAATGGGCGAAGATATTTCGGACCTTGTTGATGATCCGCAAATCATCCCGAGACGGCTTTTCGAGAGACCGGGCGGCGTAAGCGATAGTGATTTTCGACGATGCCGTTGATCGGAAGCCGTTCTGCGCGCCGTCGAATGTCCGCCCGTCCTCGTCCTTATGCGGAAGCGCTCTTGGATGACCATTTCGAGCGCGTAGTCCACGTAGGCAGCCGCGGTGATCGCGATCATGTGGTCAGGCGCGGTTCTGAGGGCTTGCAGAACGTCAATCTGCTGGTCCTCAGTCCCCCGATCTCTGAGCGGGTCGGGACGTTTTCCAGGCAAGCGGGAGGGTCTAGAAGGGGATGTCGTCGTCCATGTCCATGTTTCTGCCGTTCGTCCGCCTGGGCGGCGGGAGTTTCGGCTTCGGCGGCTCGATCTTTTTCTGCGGCGGAGGCAGCTTGGCGTTCTCGGCGTCATAGCGAGCGCCAAAGATCGCGGCGATCAGTCGCGCCCATTTCCACGTCGGCTCCAGCTCCTCGGTCGCATCCGCCGTTGTCCTGGCCAGCCCCATGATGAAATCGCTGAACCGCTGCATTGAGGTGCGGTCGCGATCGACCTCAGCCAGAAACGCATTCAGCTTATTCAGCAAGGCTTCCTTCTTGCCGATTTCGAGCGCCGAGGCTTCGACAATTTCCTTGATCTTCGTGACGTAGGCTCGGATGTGCTTCTTGTCGTGCTCTTCGAGGGGCAACGACGTGGACGGACCGTGCCGGACATTTCGAATGTGGGCGCGCACCGTGTAGTTATCGACGGCCCTGAGGAATGCGTTGTGAATGTCCTGGAGGTTTGAAGTATTGTCCTCGTCGGGGATAGAGAAGAGGTCCAGGAAGTCCAACCCAAGTGCCTCGGCGGCGGCGTGAGTGTGGTTCATGTATTCAATGATGTAGTGCGCCCAGGTGTTATTGTTCTGGGAGTTATCAAGATTGTTTTCGAGCCGCTGTCGGAATCTCTTCTCTAGCCGGGCAAACGCCAAATCCGGCGGGCAGTCGGCGACGGCCGCAAAGTCTTCCTCGGTAATCATTTTCGCCCCTCCCAGGCGGTTTGGCGACAATCTGGGGGGACGGGCGCCAGGATACAAGTGGGCAGTTTCGCTTAACCACGGGCACCTAACGCAAGTCACGGGGGATTTAGGATATCAGGACGCGGCGAGGTCGTCCTTGAGGGTGGTCAGCGGGAAGCTCTTGCCTTTCGAGCGATCCAATTCTTGTTCAGCTCATGCAGATCCGCGTATGTGTATTTATTCTTCTCCCGGATGGCGAGAAAATCGAGAACAGGTTTTGCATCGCTGTAGTGGTTTGTTAGGGTGTCGCCCAATAAAAGTAACATACGTCGGCATCCAACACCTCTTCTCGGAGGCCGACCGCAATCAGTTCGTGGATATTAAGATATTTGCGGATGCAGAAATAGTGCTTACGCATCTCTCGGTCTTCCGAGGTACAGAACGCCTCAACACTCGATGCCTTTCTCATTGCCTGAATGCCGGCGTGAAAGTTGTCGAAGGCGGTCAGCATCTTTTCGTCGGTTTCAGTCTTGAGAAAGATGTCGAAAGCGGCTCGACGTCGCGCAATGACCCGTTGCGACTGAAGAGAAGTATACGCCAGCCATCCTGCCGTTGCGGCGATGCCCGCAGTGATCCACTGCGGTACGTTTCCGAAATCAAGAGCCATTCTTTTCCCGGGCGTTAGGAGATAACCTACCTTAGAATGCAGTGATCGTAGCAATCAACCCGTAAGGTTTCGTGTCGCGGCTGGTGATGCCTGGCGGAGCTAGTAGTAAATCAAACAACCGGCGATCGGGCGGCAGGGACCGAATGTGCAATTCGCTGCTCTCGGTTGAGCGAGACGGATTCAAACCGCCGCGCAGCCAAGCCGTTGATTTTCTGAGAAATGCCGTACTAGACCGATTTTGCGGGTTCAAAGATTCGGAGAAAATTCGGTTCTCCGGCTTCATTCAGGGCCTTGTTGGAAGACCGCAGGGAGTTCTCCGCCCACGAAAAAGCAGGAGAACGGCCGAGTTTCTGGCCTGTCTGCAGCTCCAAGTACGAGATCGATTTTGCCAGGTGGCGGAGAGAGTGGGATTCGAACCCACGGTACGGTTTCCCGCACACACGCTTTCCAAGCGTGCGCCTTAAGCCACTCGGCCATCTCTCCGGAGCGCCCTCTCTTGAAGGGGCGCCGATGATTTTGCAAGGGATCGCGGGGGAATCGCGCTAAATTTCCGCAAGCCGTTGTATTTAAAAGGGAATATTAGAGGTAGACGATCCGTCGAAACCTCGTCGCTCGGTGAACCGGCGGCGGGTTTGGCGCGACGATTCACCTGAGCCGACCAGACATGACCGGGGACGCCATGACCATCCGCAAGACCATCGCCGCGCTGAGCCTGATTTCGGCCCTTGGCTCGGCCTTTGCCGCACCGGCCCTGGCCCTGGTCTGCATCCGGCAGGGGGTCGAGGTGAGTTGCGACGATGGGCGCAACGGGATCCTGTCGGGCGATGCCATCCTCTGGCCGGACGGCACGCGCTCGAGCTCGACACCGCATCCGAGTGTCATCATCGGCAACAAGAGCTCGATCCATGTTGGACCCGGCGTATTCGTCGGCCAAGGCAAGGGCATGGTGCCGCTGGACGATCCCAACGCGCCGAACAAGCGGCAATGCGCGATCCTGGATGGGGTGTCGTATTGCTATTGAGGCTTTCTTTTCACCTCTCCCCGTAAGAACGGGGCGAGGGAGAATATCTTAGCTCAGCCGCACGCCTGAAATCGCCGACTTCAGCCAGCGCAGTGCCTGCGGCGGCTGTGTTGCAAGCGGCGCGACGGCGGCCTTCTCCGTCCGGCACTTCTCCAGCTCGGCGACGAAGTCCGCCGACCATTGCTGGATGGTGTGGCCGCGTAGCGTTTTCATCATCGCATTCCAGCGCATCTTGCGCTCGGTGAGCGGCATCGCAGCCGCGACCGCGATCGCGCGCGCCATGCCGTCGATGTCGTGCGGGTTGACCAGGAGCGCGGTGTCGAGCTCGTTGGCCGCGCCGGCAAATTTCGACAGTACCAGCACGCCGGGATCGGCCGGATTTTGCGCGGCGACATATTCCTTGGCAACCAAGTTCATGCCGTCATGCAGCGGCGTCACCACGCCGATCTGCGCGGTACGGTAGAGGCCCGCGAGCACGGCCTGGCTGAAACCCTTGTTGAGATAGCGGATCGGTGTCCAGTCGACCTCGCCATGGCGGCCGTTGACGTCGGTGACGAGGCGGGCGACCTCGTTCTGGAGATTGCCATAAGCCTCGATGCCGCCGCGGGAGGGATTGGCGATCTGGAGCAGCGAGATGCTGCGCGCGAATTGCGGCTGCTCGGTCCAGAGCCGGTCGAACGCGCTGATGCGGTTGACGAGGCCCTTGGAATAATCGAGCCGGTCGACGCCGATTGCGAGCCGCTCGCCATTGAGGCTGCGGCGCAGGCGCGAGACATCCGGATGCGACGCCGATTTCGCGGCATAGGCTGCGAACTTCTCCGCATCGATACCGATCGGAAACACCTCGCAGCGGGTGCGGCCGTGCTGCGAAAGCACGATACCATCGTCGATGGCGAGGCCGAGCTCGCCGCTGACATAAGAGAGGAAGTTCTGGCGATCCTCCTCGGTCTGGAACCCGATGAGGTCGTAAGCCAGCATCGCGGTGATCAGCTCGCGATGATTGGGCACACCCTGCATCACCGCGGCGACCGGCCAGGGCGTATGCAGGAAGAAGCCGATCGGATCGTCGACGCCGAGATCGCGCAGCTCGGCGCCGAGCGCGAGGAAATGATAATCCTGCACCCAGAACGCAGTTTTGGGTTTGCGGAATCGCATCAAGGCGCGCGCCATGAAGGCGTTGACCTCGCGATAGCTCACATAGTCCTCGCGCGAGACGCGGATCAAATCGCTGCGCGAATGCAGCGCCGGCCAGAGCGCCGAATTGGCAAAACCTTCGTAGTAGCCGCCGTAATGCGCCGCCGGCAGATCCAGCGTCGCAATCGCGCCTGAGCCCAGCGCTTCGATCTCGGCAAACGGCTCCTTCTGATGGCCATCGCGCACGCGGCCCGAGGAGCCCACCCAGATCGCCCCCGAATGTTCCACCACGGGAAGCAAGGCCGCGGCGAGGCCGCCCGTCATGGGCTCGTTGGGTTTACCGCGCGCAACTCGATTTGAAACGACGACTAAGTTCACAGGTCGTCCCCTCCTGTTCATTCCACCCCGTTTAACTGCCGTTCATCAATATGGTTCCGGTCATCATTTCCACGAAATGAAACCAAAGTCGGGCATGCGCGTTGGAACCAGTTTCCTTCGGAGGGAACCTAGCGATTTCATTCGACAAAGGGGTTGTTTAGCGCAGCGTGAATGGCGTCCGCACTGGAACGCCGCCCGCCATAATGTGGCTGTGAGGTGGCCGCGCCTTATTCCAACCTTGTGTCGTCGAGCAGACGCGCGAGGAACGCGCGCACATCGTTCGGCGCATCGAAGTGACCGTTCACGCCGATGGCACGGCGACCGACCGAGAAGGCGAGCCCGTTCATGTCGGGCATGATCGCGAATACGGTTTCATCCGTGACGTCGTCGCCGATGAAGATCGGGCGGCGCCCTCTGAACGGTTCGTGCTTCATCAATTCGCGCACGCCGGTCGCCTTGGTGAATCCGGAATGCTTGATCTCGCAGACGAACTTGCCGGGCAGCACCTCGATGGGCGCGTTGGGCAGGTCGGCGCGGATCAGCGAGACGGATTCGTAGATCGCCTTCTCCGCGTGCGGCGCGAGCCGATAGTGCAGCGCCAGCGAATAGCCCTTGTCCTCGAGCAGAATGCCGGGACTGAGTTTTGCAATCGCAGCCAGCCGCCGCTTCAGCTCCTTGTCCAGCGGCGGCGCGTGCACGTCATCCGCCTCGTTGTCCACCGACAGCCGCATCTCCGCGCCGTGACCGGCAACGGCGCGGAAGACATCGGGCGCGAAGATCAGGTCGATGTCGTTCAGCGAGCGGCCGCTGACCATCGCCAGCGCGCCCGATGTGCGCTCGGTCAGCCGATTGAGCGTCTCCGACAGGCCCGGCGGCACCCACACTTCGCGCGGCGTGGGCATCAGGTCGAGCAGCGTACCGTCGATGTCGAGCAGGATCGCGATCTCGTCGAGATGCGGCACGAGCGCATGCGGCACCGGCACCGAGTCCGGAGCTTCATCATCGGCCATGGCGTGCTTCTGATCCAGTTCAGCGAGTTCTGATGTCATAGTCTACTCCATGAAGGCGAGCGGCCGGGCGATTTGTTCGAGCGATTGGCGTTCCGCTGACACGGCATAGCGCCACGCCACGATCGCGGCCGCGATCATCAGGAACGACCCCAGCAGATAGCCGGCGAACACACTCGTGCGTGAGCCTGTATCGATCAGCGCGCCGAACAGCGCCGGCCCGATCACGCCCCCGATGCCGGTGCCGACCGCGTAGAACACCGCAATGGCCAGCGCGCGAACTTCGAGCGGAAAGGTCTCGCTGACGGTGAGATAGGCTGCACTCGCGGCCGGCGAGGCAAAGAAGAAGATCACCATCCAGGCAATCGTCTGTCCTTGCGCGCTCAAGGCCCCGATCGAGAACAGATAGCCCGACAGCGCCAGCAGCAGGCCAGACACGCCATAGGTGAACATGATCATGGTGCGACGGCCGAGCGTATCGAACAGGCGGCCGAGCAGCAGCGGGCCGAGGAAATTGCCGGCCGCGAAGGGCAGTAGATACCAGCCGACGTGGTCGGCGCTGATGCCGTAGAAGTCGGTCAGCACCAGCGCGAAGGTGAAGAAGATGGCGTTGTAGAAGAAGGCCTGCGCGCTCATCAGCACGAGGCCGACGAGCGCGCGCTGGCGATAGGCGGAGAACAGGGTGTGCACGACCTCGCCGATCGGCGTGTGGTCGCGCATCTTCAACCGGATTTTGGTGAAGCGCCCGTCGCTCGGGTCCTGGTCGTGTCCGACCACCGAGCGCTCGATGTCATCGACGATGGCGTGAGCCTGGTCGGGCCGGCCGTGGATCATCAGCCAGCGCGGACTTTCCGGGATCCACATCCGCATTAACAGCACGACAAGGCCGATGGTCGCGCCGATGAGATAAGCGAGGCGCCAGCCGAGGTCGGGGCCGACCATGGCGGGATCGAGCAGCACGATGGCCGCCACCGCGCCCATCGCCGCACCAATCCAGAAGCTGCCGTTGATGACGAGATCGGTCCAGCCGCGATAGCGCGCCGGCACCAGCTCCTGGATGGTCGAATTGATGGCGGTGTATTCGCCGCCGATGCCGGCCCCGGTCAGGAAACGGAACAGCGCGTAGCTGGCGATATCCCACGACAGCGCGGTGGCGGCCGTCGCGGAGAGATAAAGCGCGAGCGTGATGAAGAACAATTTCTTGCGGCCGATGCGGTCGGTGAGCCAGCCGAAGCCGAGCGCACCCAACACCGCGCCGGCGAGATAGGCGGAATTGGCAACGCCGAGATCGAGATTGGAGAAGTGCAGCGTCGGGCTCTGCTTCAGCGCGCCGGAGAGCGCGCCGGCCAGCGTCACCTCGAGCCCGTCGAGGATCCAGGTGATGCCGAGCGCGAGCACGACGCGGCTGTGAAAGCCGCTCCAGGGCAACGCGTCCAGCCGCGAGGGAATGCTGGTCTCGACGATGCGGTCGGCCGCGGCCACCGCCGGGATCGCAGGTCCATAGTTCAGCGCTGGGCTTTGCTGCAATTCCATCGCGTTGTTGTCTGACCAACGAAAGCCGCCCGGTTCACGTGATGTGGACGGGGACGATCCGATCATGGGAGTGCGGCATTCCGCCTGCCACCTGCGACAACGTCTGCGGCAAGAGCAGGTTCCCCTGGGAACGGCAGCCGATACCGCCCGTTTCCGATGGAGCCGCAAGGAGTTGACGCATGGCTCATGTCAGAAAGACGACACATTCGCGCAAAACGACCGCGCGCAAAGCAGCCGCCCGCAAAGCAGCCGGCCACAAGACCGCGCGCCGGAAGACCGGTGCCCGGCGCAGCACCGCGCGCAAGAGCACAAAGCGCGCGACGCCAAAACGCTGGTCACAGCGCGTGACCAGGCAGAGCGATGCACTCGACCTCAAGCAAGGCGTGTTCAAGCTGACCAGCGCGAAGAAGATCGCGGCGTCGCTGAAGCGCTCGGCCGAGCATAGCTCACGCCGCAAAACCGGCGCCTATCGTTCAGCGCTGTCGATGCTGACCTTCTACATCAATCGCGCCGGCAAGACGTTGCCGACGACGCAACGCACGCGGCTGGAACGGGCGAAGGTTGAGCTGAAGCGGGCGTTCGGGAGGGAGTGAGCTTTACGCTGCCCGGATATTCCCCATGAAGCGGTCGAGCTCGGCGCGCAGGCGGGTGCTTTCGGATGACAGCGTCTTGGCCGAATTCAGCACCTCTTCCGAGGCCGAGCCGGTTTCAGCTGCGCCGCGGTTGACTTGGCCGATATCGGTCGCCGCGGTCTGAGTGCCTTGCGCCACGGACTGGACGCTGCGGGCGATCTCCTGGGTCGCCGCGCCCTGCTGCTCGACGGCGCTGGCGATCGAGGTCGAGATCGACGAGATCTGGCCGATGGTGGCGCCGATCTCCTTGATCGCGGCGACCGATTCGGCGGTGGCGCCCTGCATGCCGGCGATGTGCGAGGAGATCTCGTCGGTCGCCTTGGCAGTCTGGCTGGCCAGCGACTTCACTTCGCTGGCGACCACGGCAAAGCCACGGCCGGCTTCACCGGCACGCGCCGCCTCGATCGTGGCGTTGAGCGCCAGAAGGTTGGTCTGCTCGGCAATCGCCGTGATCAGCTTGACGACCTCGCCGATCTGCTGGGCGGCATGCGAGAGCTTGCCGATGCGGCCGTCGGTTTCCTTGGCCTGCACCACGGCGGCCTCTGCGATCCGGCTGGAATCGCGGACCTGGCGGCCGATCTCCTCGACCGAGGCCGACAGCTCTTCGGTTGCGGTCGCGACCGACTGCATGTTGCTGGAGGCCTGCTCGGAGACGCCGGCGACCTGGCTCGAGAGGCTCTGCGTGGTCTCGGCAGTGCGGGTCAGCGTGGAGGCCGCCGATTCCAGCTGCACCGCAGAAGACGAGACATTGGAGACGATGGCGCCGACGGCGCTCTCGAAATCATCTGCGAAACGAATCAACTCGGAGCGGCGCGCGGCGGCCAGCTCCTTGTTCTGGGCTTCGCTGGCTGTGGCATCGCGCTCGGCCTTGGCCACCGCCTGAACCTTGAACTCCTCGACGGCGCCGGCCATCTCGCCGATCTCGTCCTTACGGCCGAGACCCGGCAGCACGACATCGAAATTGCCCGAGGCGAGCTCGCGCATCGCCTTGCACATCGCGATCATCGGACGCGAGATGCCGGTGCCGAGCAGGAAGGCGAGCACAGCGCCGAGCAGTGTGCCGCCAACCGCCAACATCAAGACCAGTTGCTCGGTCCGCCCGATGGTCGCTTCCGATTCCAAATCCAGCCGCTGCTGTTCGGCGACGAGGTCCGCCTTCATGGCAGTCGCGCCTTGCAGGATTGCACCGGCCGAACCGCTCATTTCGGTCACGAGCTCATCAACCATCTTGGCGTTGGCTGTCAGCTTCTCCAGCGCCTCGCGATAGGCCGCGAGCAGCGCCTTGGCATCCTTCAGCCCGGCGACGATCTTGTCGTCCATGGAATAGACGGCGCCGAGCGAGTTCTCGACGAATTTCAGCCGCGCCAGCGCGCTGGTGGCGATCGCCTGGTCGGAGGTCAGCACGAAATTGGTCGCTGCCGCGCTCGCAGTCTGGAACTGGGCGTTGACCTGTTTGGTGCCGAACTCGATCGCCTGCGCCTCGGCGTCGGAAGCGTTGTTGCCGATGTCGTCGAGCTTGTACTTCAGCAGGTTGGCGTTGCGCGTCAGCTGGTTCTGCACCAGCAGCGCGCTGTCGCGCTTGGCCTGGAGCACCTTCGCGAAAGTCGCGGAAAAGTTGGAAAACTCCTTGGCGAGCTTATCGAGGCCCTCCTGCCGCGCCGGCTTCTTGGCGCTCCTGACGGCTTGATCGATGGCATTCTTCAGGTTCGCTTCGGCGTCCAGCGCCGTCTTGGCGTCGTCTTCCTTGCCGGTGACGACGAAATATTTGGCCGCGGAACGGTACGCCAGCAGCTCGCGGTCGATGTTGCGGGCAAGGTCCGCCTCCGACACGCTGGTACGGTAGGATCCAACCCCGGACGAGACCCGTTCGAAGCCGAAATAAGAGAAGGCCATGCTGCCGGCGGAGATCACCAGTACGGCGGCAAAGCCGAGGCTGATCTTGGCACGGAACCTGAGCGTCGGAAATATTGTACGTTTCGACGGCGACGCGATACGCCCGGACATTCCCAACCCCCGTTTTCTCTTCAGCCGCAGCCCCGGGGGCGCCCCGCCCCCAACACCCGGATGCGCAAAACTAGGGCACAATGGATAAGGCGCGGTAAATTCGGTACGCCCGCGCAATGCCGGGCTTCGTCAGCCAGGAGCCGACCGGATCAGATGACGGCTGGCATCCCACACCTCTGGGCCGGTCCGGCCGGGGAAATGCCCCGACCCGCGCGCACAAGTCATTGCGCCCGCGGCAGGATCGATGACTTTTCCATGACCGGAGCGACCAAAATCCTAGTTGCAAAGTCCGGAGGCGCTGTCTCTAATTAGAAACAATCAAAATCACCCCGGGAGGACTTCACCGTGTCTACAGTCAAACTGACAGTGAACGGCAAAGCCGTTGCTGTCGACGTCGAGGATCGCACGCTGCTGGTCCAGCTACTGCGCGATCACCTCAACCTCACCGGAACCCATGTCGGCTGCGACACCAGCCAGTGCGGCGCCTGCGTCGTGCACATGGACGGCCGGGCCGTGAAATCCTGCACCATGCTGGCAGGCCAGGCCGACGGCGCCAACGTCACCACGATCGAAGGCATTGCCAAGGGGGACGAGCTGCACCCGATGCAGGCCGCGTTCCGCGACAATCATGGCCTCCAGTGCGGCTATTGCACGCCGGGCATGATCATGTCGGCGATCGACATCGTGCGCCGGCATCGTGGCCAGCTTGACGAGACCACGGTCCGCCAAGAGCTCGAAGGCAATATCTGCCGCTGCACCGGCTACCATAACATCGTCAAGGCCGTGCTGGATGCAGCCGGCCGCATGAAGGTCTCGCAGGCGGCCGAGTAAGCGGCCCGCCTCGAACAAGAACCACCGCTGCTGCTTTCGAGGGAAAGCGCGGTCAAAGAAATTTCCGGTCGGGAGGACCAGACATGGGTGTTGAGGGTATCGGCGCGCGCGTCGTGCGCAAGGAAGACAAGCGTTTCATTACCGGCAAGGGCCGCTACGTCGACGACATCAAGCTGACGGGCATGACCCATGCCCATTTCATCCGCAGCCCGCACGCGCACGCCAAGGTGAAGAAGATCGACTCTTCCGCCGCGCTGAACATGCCGGGCGTGGTCGCGGTGCTCACCGGGCAACAACTCGTCGACGACAAGGTCGGCAACCTCATCTGCGGCTGGGCCATCACCTCCAAGGACGGCAGCCCGATGAAGATGGGCGCATGGCCGGCGATGGCGCCGGAAACGGTGCGCTTCGTCGGTCAAGCCGTCGCGGTCGTGATCGCCGAGAGCAAGAATCTAGCGCGCGACGCGGCCGAAGCCGTGGTCGTCGATTATGAAGAACTGCCGGCGGTTGCCGACATCCAGGCCGCGATCAAGTCCGGCGCGCCGCAGCTTCACCCCGAAGCGCCCGGCAACCAGGTCTATGACTGGGTGCTCGGCGACGAGGGCGCGACCGATGCCGCCTTCGCCAAGGCCGCCAATGTCGTCAAGCTCGACGTCACCAACAACCGCCTCGCCCCGAACGCAATGGAGCCGCGCGCGGCGATCGCCGACTACGACGCCGCCGAAGAGCACTTCACTCTCTATACGACCTCGCAGAACCCGCACGTCGCCCGCCTCGTGCTGTCGGCGTTCTACAACATCGCCCCCGAGCACAAGCTGCGCGTGATCGCGCCCGACGTCGGCGGCGGCTTCGGCTCGAAAATCTTCATCTATCCGGAAGAGATGGTGGCGCTGTGGGCCTCGAAGAAGGTCGGCCGTCCCGTGAAATGGACCGGCGACCGCACCGAGGCCTTCCTCACCGACGCGCATGGCCGTGACCACGTCACCCATGCCGAAATGGCGTTCGACGCCAACAACAAGATCACCGGCCTCAAGGTGAAGACCTACGCCAATTTCGGCGCCTACATGTCGCTGTTCTCGTCCTCGGTGCCGACCTATCTCTACGCGACGCTGCTGTCGGGCCAGTACAACATCCCGGCGATCCATGCCGAGGTGATCGGCGTCTACACCAACACCACGCCGGTCGACGCCTATCGCGGCGCGGGCCGCCCGGAGGCGAGCTACCTGATCGAACGTCTCATGGAGACGGCGGCGCGGCAGCTGAACGTCGATCCGGCCCAGTTGCGCAGGAACAACTTCATCACAGAATTCCCGCACCAGACGCCTGTGATCATGGCCTATGACACCGGCGACTTTAACGCCTCGCTCGATGCCGCGATGAAGGCGATCGACTATGCCGGCTTCCCCGGGCGCAAGGCCAAAGCGAAAGCCGACGGCAAGCTGCGCGGCATCGGCGTGTCCTGCTACATCGAGGCCTGCGGCATCGCGCCGTCCAAGGCGGTCGGCAGTCTGGGCGCCGGCGTCGGCCTCTGGGAATCGGCCGAGGTGCGCGTCAATCCGGTCGGCACCATCGAGATCCTCACGGGCTCGCACAGCCACGGCCAGGGCCATGAGACCACGTTCTGCCAGCTCGTCGCCGACCGCCTCGGCGTTCCCATCAGCCAGGTCTCGATCGTTCACGGCGACACCGACAAGGTGCAGTTCGGCATGGGCACCTACGGCTCGCGCTCGGCGGCCGTCGGCCTCACCGCGATCCTGAAGGCGATGGAGAAGATGGAGTCCAAGGCCAAGAAGATCGCCGCGCATGCGCTCGAGGCCTCGGAAGCCGACATCGTCATCGAGAACGGCGAGTTCAAGGTGACGGGCACCGACAAGGCGATCGCCTTCCCGATGGTGGCGCTCGCGGCCTACACCGCACACAATCTGCCTGACGGGATGGAGCCGGGCCTGAAGGAAAGCGCCTTCTACGATCCGACCAACTTCACCTTCCCGGCCGGCGCTTACATCTGCGAGCTCGAGGTCGATCCCGGCACCGGCAAGACGAGCTTCGTCAACTTCGTCGCGGCCGACGATTTCGGCCGGCTGATCAACCCGATGATCGTCGAGGGCCAGGTCCATGGCGGCCTCGCGCAAGGGATCGGGCAGGCGCTGCTCGAGCACGCCATCTACGATGCCAACGGCCAGCCGGTCACGGCCTCGTTCATGGATTACTCCATGCCGCGCGCCGACGATCTCCCCTCGTTCAACCTCTCCCACACCACGACGCTGTGCCCGGGCAATCCGCTCGGCATCAAGGGTTGCGGTGAGGCCGGCGCGATTGGGGCGTCAGCGGCCGTGATCAACGCGATCACGGATGCGATCGGCAAGAACAATCTGGAAATGCCCGCAACCCCGGATCGGGTGTGGCGCACGATCCACGCGGCCTAAAGAGGAGCAAGCACATGTATCAGACCACTTATCATCGCGCCTCCTCGGTCGACGAGGCCGCCAGTCTGTTTGGCAAGAGCAGCGAAGCCAAATTCCTCGCAGGCGGCCAGACGCTGCTCCCGGTGATGAAGCAGCGGCTCGCGAGCCCGTCCGACGTGATCGACCTCGGCAGGATCAAGGAGCTGCAGGGCGTCGAGCTCGCAGGCGACGTGCTGACCATCAAGGCCGCCACGACCTATTACGACATCATGACGAATGCCGACGTGAAGCAGGCGATCCCCGCGATTGCATATCTCACCTCGGTGCTCGGCGATCCCGCGGTGCGCTATCGCGGCACGATCGGCGGCTCGATCGCCAACAACGATCCCGCCGCCGATTTTCCGGCCGCGCTGCTCGCGCTCGGCGCCACCGTGAAGACCAACAAGCGATCGATCGCGGCGGAGGACTTCTTCCAGGGCCTCTTCACCACGGCCCTCGAAGACGGCGAGATCATCACCGCCGTGTCGTTCCCGGTTCCGGCGAAGGCAGGTTACGAGAAGATGCGGCATCCGGCCTCGCGATTTGCGTTGACCGGCGTGTTCGTCGCGCAGACCAAATCGGGCGAGGTCCGGGTGGCCGCGACCGGAGCCTCCCAGAGCGGCGTGATGCGGGTGCCCGCGATCGAATCCGCGCTGAAGGCGAACTGGTCGCCGTCGGCACTCGATAGCGTCAGCATTTCCGCGAATGGATTGCTGGCCGACATCCATGGCACGGCGGAGTACCGCGCCAACCTTGTCAAGGTGATGGCGCAGCGCGCGGTGGCGGCCGCGGGGTGACGATCGGGTCCTAGCGCCTGGGCGCAAATTTTCCGCGGCGCGCAGAAATGCGCGCCGCTTTTATTATGCGCCCATGCGTGGAAAGCGCTTGCCTCGCTGGCGTGAAGGCGAGAAAAGTTAATCAGCCAATTAACTCGCTCGCAGAGGAACGTCCGAGGCGATTGCCGGACCATCGGCAATCTGCCCCGACCCGAGGAAACAACAACGTGCTCAATAAATCAGCCCAAGAAAAATCAGAAGGCTCGTCCGTCCGCACCTCCGGCCCGCTCTCGGGTTTTCGCATCGTCGAGTTCGCCGGTATCGGACCCGGCCCGTTCGCCTGCATGATGCTGGCCGACATGGGCGCCGAGGTCGTCACGCTCGATCGCATTGGCGCGAAGAAGGGCATGAAGTCGGTGGCCGGCCGCGGCCGCAAGGTGATCGAGCTGGACCTCAAGGACAAGGCGGCGATCGCGGAGGTGCTCGACCTGCTCGCAAATGCCGATGCGCTGGTCGAAGGTTTTCGTCCCGGCGTGATGGAGCGGCTCGGGCTCGGCCCTGATGTCGTGCTCCCGCGCAACCCGAAGCTGGTTTACGGCCGCATGACCGGCTGGGGCCAGGACGGCCCGCTCGCCAATGCCGCCGGTCACGACATCAACTACATCTCCATCACCGGCGCGCTCGCCGCGATCGGAACGAAGGAGGCGCCGGTGCCGCCGCTCAACCTGGTCGGCGATTTCGGCGGCGGCGCGCTCTATCTCGTCGTCGGCGTGCTCGCCGCGCTCCTGGAAGCGCAGAAGTCGGGCAAGGGCCAGGTCGTCGACGCCGCGATGTGCGACGGCGCGGCCTCGCTGATGTCGTTCTTCTTCGACATGAAGACGCTCGGCCGCTGGACCGAAGGCCGCGACCGGAATTTTCTGGATGGCGGCGCGCACTTCTACGGCGTCTATGAATGCGCCTGCGGCCATTTCGTTTCGATCGGTTCGATTGAGCCGCAGTTCTACGCGCTGCTGCGCGAGCATGCGGGCCTCACCGACGCGGACTTCGACGCGCAGATGGACCCGAAGGCCTGGCCCGTGCTGAAGGAGAAGCTAAAGGCCGTGTTCAAGAGCAAGACGCGCGAGGACTGGTGCAAGATCATGGAGGGCACCGACATCTGCTTCGCCCCCGTGCTGACCATGTCGGAAGCGACCGAGCACCCGCATATGGTCGCCCGCAACGTCTTCATCGAGCGCCACGGCGTGAAGCAGCCGGCGCCGGCGCCGCGCTTCTCGCGCACGCCGTCGGCGGCGCGCGAGCCGGAAGCGGCAGAGATCGGGGCGGTGATGGCTGCGTGGAAGGGGCGTTAGACGCTAGCTGTCGCGTCTAACTCCGCTGTCGTCCCGGCGAACGCCGGGACACATAACCACAGGGAAGTGGTTTGGCGAAGATGTGCGGTTCGGTACTTCTGCCGATCTCAATCGATAGATTCCGCGGTATGCGTCCCGGATCTGCGCTACGCTTGTCCGGGACGACACCGACGATGTGGCGACAGGCCTGGTCTAACGCGAGCCATCGCTACGCTGCGTTATCCACCTTCAACACCCCGCGCCGGATCTGATCTTCCTCGATCGATTCGAACAGGGCCTTGAAGTTGCCCTCGCCAAAGCCGTCGTCGCCCTTGCGTTGGATGAACTCGAAGAAGATCGGACCGATCGCGTTCGCCGAGAAGATCTGCAGCAGCACTTTGGTCTGGCCGCCATCGACCACGCCCTCGCCGTCGATCAAAATGCCGTTGGCCTTGAGCCGCGCGACGTCCTCGCCGTGCCTGGGCAGGCGCGCGTCGATCCGCTCGAAATAGGTGTCAGGCGGTGGCGGCATGAACGGCAAGCCAGCGGCGCGCAGGCGTTCGATGGTCTGATGGATGTCGCGGCAGCCGCAGGCGATGTGCTGGATGCCCTCGCCGCGATAGATCGTCAGATATTCCTCGATCTGGCCGGAATCGCCGGCGTCCTCATTGATCGGAATCCGGATCTTGCCATCCGGGCTGGTCAGCGCCCGCGAGAACAGGCCGGAGGCGCGACCTTCGATGTCGAAGAACCGGATCTGGCGGAAGTTGAACAGCTTTTCGTAGAAGCCCGTCCACACGTCCATGCGGCCGCGATGGACGTTGTGGGTGAGGTGGTCGAGATAGAACAGGCCGGCGCCAACGGGACGCGGGTCGCGCGCGCCGAGCCATTCGAACTCGGCATCGTAGGCCGAGCCCTTGGCGCCGTAGCGATCGACCAGATAAAGCAGGCTGCCGCCGATACCCTTGATGGCGGGTACGTCGAGCGTCTTCTGCGCGGATGATACATCGGCAGGCTCCGCGCCAAGCGCGATCGCGCGGTCATAGGCCGCCTTGGCGTCAACCACGCGGAATGCCATCGACGGCGCGCACGGGCCGTGCGCGGCCACGAACGACGTGCCGTGGGTGCCGGGCTCCTCGTTGACGAGATAGTTGATGTCGCCCTGGCGATAGACCGTGATCTTCTTCGTTCTATGGCGCGCGACGGGCGCATAGCCCATTAGATTGAACAGCGCGTGCAGCTCCTGCGGATTGGGATGCGCATATTCGACGAACTCGAACCCGTCGGTGCCCATCGGATTGTCGGCGCTAATCCTGGCCGGCGGTGCATCGTGTGGAAACGGACCCATGGTGTTCTCCCGAATGGCTGCTGCAATGAACTATCCCTCATCGGACGCGCAAAGAGCGTGCAAATGGGACATGTTTTGGCTATCGTATGCACGATCCGTGCATAAAATGGGCTAATGGCGCATGATTTCGGTGGATGCCTTCGACCTCAAGATCCTGGGCGCGCTCCAGGACGACGGCCGCCTCACCAACCAGCAGCTCGCCGAACTCGCGGGCCTGTCGGCCTCGCAATGCTCGCGCCGGCGGATGCGGCTAGAGGAGGAGAAGATGATATCAGGCTATCATGCCGATCTCTCCAGCGAGGCGCTCGGCTTCGGCGTGATCGCCTTCATCCAGGTGACACTCGCGACCCATTCGCCGGACAATTCCAAGCGCTTCCGCACCCTCCTCAACCGCATCGACGAGATCCAGGAAGCCTATTCGCTGACGGGCGATGCCGATTACGTGCTCAAGGCCGTGCTGCGCGACCTCAAGGGCCTCTCCAATCTGGTCAACGACGTCCTGATGCCGCACCAGAGCGTGGCGCATGTACGCTCATCCATCGTGCTCGATCGGCTGAAGGAGAGCTCAAAGCTGCCGCTCGAGGAAATCAAGCCCGGCTGAAATCGAGGGAACTACGGCATTCGCGCGACGTGCACGGTCTGCGATGATCCCGGTTGATCCCGGAGACTCAGCTATGGCGCTCCAGCTTCGACCGAACTGCGAATATTGCGACCGCGACCTGCCGCCTGATGCGACGGATGCGCGGATTTGCTCCTATGAATGCACATTCTGCGCGGACTGCGTTGAGACCAAGCTCTTCAACGTCTGCCCGAACTGCGGCGGCGGCTTTGCCCCGCGTCCGATCAGGCCGACGCAGGAATGGCGCCCGGGCGTGTGCACGAGCAAGCAGGCACCGTCGGACAAGCGGGTGCATTTGAAACACAGCCTGGACGACGTCGCGGCGCATTGCGCGCGGATACGCGACGTGCCGCCGGAGCAGCGCTAGGTCTCGTAGGGTGGGCAAAGCGTAGCGTGCCCACCATGGCGACTACACCCGCGGAGAACAATGGTGGGCACGTCGCGCGAAGAGCGCGCCTTTGCCCACTACGAACTATGGACCATGCCGGAACGACGGAGATCAATTACTCCGCCGCCAATATCGTCCCCTCGACCTCGCCAAACCCGACGCGATAGCCGTTGCCCTGGCACCAGCCGCGCATGACGAGGCTATCGCCGTCCTCCAGGAACGAGCGCTTGGCGCCGCCAGGCAGTTCGACCGGCTCGGTGCCGTTCCAGCTGATCTCCAAGAGGCTGCCGCGCTGATTCTTCTCCGGGCCGGAGATGGTGCCGGACCCCAGGAGATCGCCGACATTCATGGCGCAGCCGGAGGAGGCGTGGTGCATCAGTTGCTGCACCGAGGACCAGTACATGTATTTGAAATTGGTACGGCTGATGCTGGCAGGCGCATTGGCGCCGGCGGCGCGCAAGCAGACGTCGAGCTCGACGTCGTAGTTCTGCGGCTTGGCCTGCTTGAGATAATCGAGCGGCGCCGGCTCCTGCTCCGGCCCTTTCAGGCGGAACGGCTCCAGCGCCTCGCGCGTCACCACCCACGGGCTGATCGAGGTCGCGAATGCTTTTGCCAGGAACGGGCCGAGGGGCACGTACTCCCATTGCTGGATGTCGCGCGCGCTCCAGTCGTTGAGCAGCACGAAGCCGAAGATCATCTCTTCGGCCTGCTGCTCGGTCAGCATGCCGCCCATCTGCGAGGGCTGGCCGATCACCACACCCATCTCCAGCTCGAAATCGAGCCGCTTGCAGGGCGCAAAGCTCGGCACGTCCACGTTCGGCGGCTTCAGCTGCCCGCACGGCCGCTTCACCTGGGTACCGGAGACCACAACGGTGGAGGCGCGACCGTTATAGGCGATCGGCATATGCAGCCAGTTCGGCTGCAGCGCATTGTCCTTGCCGCGGAACATGACGCCGACATTGGTCGCGTGCTCCTTCGAGGAATAGAAGTCGGTGTAGCCGGACACCGCGAACGGCAGATGCAGCCTGACATCGCGCATCGGCACCAGCGCCTGCCTGCGCAGTTCCTCATTGTCGCGCAGCTCCGGATGATCGTGCCGCAACAGTTCGCTGATCCGCGCCCGCGTCCTGCTCCAGACCTTTGGCCCGAGCGCCATGAACGCATTGAGCGAGGGTCCGGAGAACACGCCGAGCGGCCCGACATCGAGCCGCGAATCTTGCTCGAGCTCCCAGAGATCGAGCACGTAATTTCCGATCGCAACGCCAACCCGCGGCGTCGGATTGGCCGCGGTCGAGAACACGCCGTAGGGCAGGTTCTGGATCGGGAAGTCGGAGGAAGGATCGACGTCGATGAAGGAGCGGAGGCTGGGGTCGTTGGGGTGGGGCATTGGTTTCCCGTGGCGCAGCGGTGAGGGTGCAACCCTCCCCTGGAGGGGGAGGGTCGGCTCATATTGAGCGCAGCGAAATATGAGGCGGGGTGGGGTGATCTCTCAACACGGGCAGCGTTCCCTTACGGAGAGACCGTCACCCCACCCCGCTACGCATTCCGCTTCGCTGCATGCGTAGCGACCCTCCCCCTCCAGGGGAGGGTAAGCAAGACTACGGCCTGTTCGGATCGAAGCGTTTCTCCAGGCCCTTCCAGCAATCGGCGTAATCGTCCTGGAGCGTCGGCGACTTCGCGGCGTGCGCGGTGACGCGCTGCGGGTAGCGGGTCTCGAACATGAAGGCCATGGTGCCGGTGAGCTTCACCGGCTTCAGCTCGCTATTGCTGGCGTGCTCGAAGGCGTCGCGATCGGGGCCGTGCGGCAGCATGCAATTGTGCAGACTGATGCCGCCTGGCACGAACCCTTGCGGCTTGGCGTCGTAGACGCCGTAGATCAGGCCCATGAACTCGCTCATGATGTTCATGTGGTACCAGGGCGGCCGGAAGGTGTTGTCGGCGACCATCCAGCGCTCGGGGAAGATGACGAAATCGATATTGGCGGTGCCCGCGGTCTCCGACGGCGACGTCAGCACTGTGAAGATCGAGGGATCGGGATGGTCGAAGCTGATGGCGCCAACCGGCGAGAAGCTGCGCAGATCATATTTGTACGGCGCGTAATTGCCGTGCCAGGCGACCACGTCGATCGGCGAATGCGGCAAATTCGTCTTGAACAGCGATCCGCCCCACTTCACGTAGAGCTCGGTCGGCGCGTCCTTGTCCTCGTAGTTCGCTACGGGCGTGAGGAAGTCGCGCGCGTTGGCGAGGCAATTGGCGCCGATCGGGCCGCGCTCCGGCAGCGTGAAGGCGCCGCCGTAATTTTCGCAGAGATAGCCGCGGGCCGAACCGTCCGGAATCTCGACGCGGAACTTGACGCCGCGCGGGATCACCACGATCTCGCCGGGCCCGGCATCGATGCGGCCGAACTCGGTGACGAGGCGCAAGCCTCCCTGCTGAAGCACGAACAGCAGCTCGCCGTCCGCATTGTAGAAGTGCTGGTCCACCATCGACTTGGTGATGAGATAGATATGCGCGGCCATACCGGCCTGGGTATTCACATCGCCGGCGGTCGTCATGGTCTGCACGCCCTGGAGGAACGTGATCTCCTCCGTCGGGATCGGCGCCGGATCCCAGCGCAGCTGCGCGATCGGCAGATCATATTCATGGCACGGCGCCGAGCGCCACAGCCCGGCATCGACCTTCTCGAAGCGCCCGGAATGCTTCACCGAGGGGCGGATGCGATAGAGCCAGGAGCGCTCATTGGTGCCGCGCGGCGCGGTGAAGGGCGAGCCCGAGAGCTGCTCGGCATAAAGGCCGTAGGCGCAGCGCTGCGGCGAGTTGCGCCCGATCGGCAGCGCGCCCGGCAGCGCCTCGGTCTCAAAACTGTTGCCGAAGCCGGACATGTAGCCCGGCGTGACCTGGGCCGAACTGCGGACGATCTGATCAGGCGAGGTATTGATGTTCATGACTATCCTCCTCCTTGCAAGGCCGCCCACATTTCCTGGTCGCGCTTGTCGGTCCAGATCACGGGATCGTCGATGCCCGACGCCTCGTCATAGGCGCGCGACACGTTGAACGGCAGGCAATGCTCGTAGATGGCGAAGCTGGAAAACTTCGGGTCCATCACCTGGCGCGTCGCCGCCATCGATTCCTTCAGCGTGCGGCCCTTGGCGACCGAGATTTCGGCGGCGCCATAGAGCGAGGTGACGAAGTCGCGCGTCATCGCGATAGCCTCCCGCACCGTGCCAACGCCCTTCAGCGCGTCGCCGCGGCCGGGCGCGATCGCCTTCGGATTGAAGTTGCGGATCTCGTTCAGCGTCAGCGGCCATTCGCGCAAATGCGCATCGCCGCAATAGCAGGCCGAGTGATATTCGATGAGATCGCCGGAGAACATCACCTCCGCATCCGGCACCCAGGCGACGATGTCGCCGGAGGTGTGGCCCGCGCCAAGCTGCATCAGCCGCACCTCGCGTTTGCCGAGATAGATCGTCATCTCGCCTTCGAAAGTCAGCGTCGGCCAGGTCAGGCCGGGGATACTCTGCGCATCCTGGAACAGGCGTGGAAAGCGGCCATATTCGGAATCCCAATCCTGCTGACCGCGCTCCGCGATCAGCCGATGGGTCTCCTGCGAGGCGACGATGCCTTGCGCCTTGTAGGCGGACGCACCCAGCACGCGCACGGCATGATAATGCGACAGCACGACATATTTGATCGGCTTGTCTGTGACGGTGCGCACGCGCTCGATCACCTTGTTCGCCATCGCCGGCGTCGATTGCGCGTCGAACACCAGGCAACCGTCGTCGCCGACGATGATGGCGGTGTTCGGGTCGCCCTCGGCGGTGAAGGCATAGAGGTCGGGGCCGATCTCGGAGAAGGTGATTGTCTTCTCGGAGAGATCGCCGGTGGACGCGAAGTTCTTCGCCATCAGTTCATCCTTCAATCATAGGGTCATTGTTGTTGCTGTTGTTGCTGCTGCAGGCCGTCGATCATGCGGCGCTTCGCCAGCCCGATCGCCTCCTGCAGCACGTCGATGTCGCCGATATGGTTGGCGAGGATCAGCACCAGAGCCGCGTCGACATCGGCGCTCTGCTCGTCGGTGAGGCCGCGATGCGCCTCGACGATGGCGCGAAAGGCGTCGTCCGGCCGTGTGAAGTTCGAGCTGGTTGAAAGCGGCATGAGAGACCTCAATCCAAGCCTTGCGCCCGCGACAACGCGGCTGCGATCACCTCGCGCGTCGGATGGCGAAAGCGCGCCGCGACATAGCCATCGGGTCTGAGCAGGTAGGCTGCGCCCGGCTGCGCATCGTAGCGCTTTGCGACCAGGCCCGAGGGATCGGCAAGTCCGCCCTCGCCGCCGATACGGATATCCTTGACGCCGGGCGCGTCGATGGCCGCGCCATTGTTGAACGACAGCAAGGTGAAGTCCGTTCCACCCTTGCGGAACGCATCGGTTAAATACGCCTGCTCGCCGGCACGCGTCGCAACCGGCGCATCGAGCATGGAACAGCCGGGAGACGGGCCACCGCGCCAGGCATCCGCATCAGGCGACGACAACGGCGAGTTGTAGCTGCACGGCACCGAGAGCCGGCCGCCATTGACCATGCGCTTGCCGAACTCGGTCTCCTTCGCCAGCGCCAGCACCGCCTGGCGCAGCCGCGCCTCCTGATGCGAGTTCGGCGCCATGAAATCGGTCGAGCGGGTGGATTCACGGATGTTCTCGTCGGCCGCGAGGCTGCGCTCGACGTGGTAGCTCTCGAGCAGGCTCGCGGGCGACGTCCCGCGCAGCACGCGCTCGAGTTTCCAGGAGAGATTTTCGGCATCCTCGAGTCCCGAGTTCGCGCCGCGCGCCCCAAAGGGCGAGACCTGATGCGCGGAGTCGCCGGCAAAGATCACGCGGCCGTGGATGAAGCGGTCCATCCGCCGGCACTGGAATTTGTACAGCGAGATCCACTCGAACTCGAACTTGTCGTGACCGAGCATGCGCGCGATCCGCGGCCGCACGTTCTCCGGCCTCTTCTCGACGACCGGATCGGCATCGCGGCTGAGCTGAAGATCGATGCGCCAGATATCGTCGGGCTGGCGGTGCAGCAGCGCCGAGCGTCCGGCGTGAAACGGCGGATCGAACCAGAACCAGCGCTCGGTCGGGAATTCCGCGGTCATCTTGACGTCGGCGATCAGGAACTGGTCCTCGAACACCTGTCCGGCAAACTCGGCGCCGACCATCTGCCGCAGCGACGAGCGCGCCCCGTCGCAAGCGACGACATATTGCGCACGCAGGCGATAGGCGCCCTCGGGCGTGTCGATCGTCAGCGCGACGGAATCGTTGCGTTGCTCCAGTGCGATCACCTTGTTGCGCCAGCGCAGATCGATCGCGGGCAGATCGCTGATGCGGTCGACCAAATAGGCTTCGGCATAATATTGCTGCAGGTTGATGAAGGCCGGCCGCTTGTGGCCGTCCTCGGGCAGCAGGTTGAACTGATAGAGCTGGGATTCACCGTGAAAGATGCGGCCGACGCTCCACACCACGCCCTTCTCGACCATGCGGTCGGCGACGCCGAGCCGGTCCCAATATTCCAGCGAGCGTTTCGAGAAGCAGATCGCGCGCGAGCCTTCGCCGATGCGGTCGGCGTCGTCCAGAAGGACGACGCGCTGGCCGCGCTGGGCCAGATCAATGGCGAGCGACAGGCCGATCGGGCCGGCGCCGACAACCACCACCGGATGCTCGGCCGGATTTTGGCCAGGGCGATCTTGGTCGGGGTGGCGGCGATAGCCGAACTGGGTTTTGGCCTTTTGCGTATTGGCCTGCGCCATGCGCTAACCTCGGCTCTGGTCAGGAGAGGACTAATCTGCTAGATAGTCTCACGTGCAACTATTTTGGACCGGAGCCGGCCGGCCGTCAACTGAAATTCGGAGCGCTCTCCTTGGCGAGGACATCCAGCGACATCGCGTTGAAGCCACGGGAAGCCGACGAGGCGTCGCCGCGGCCAAAGGCACGGCTCGATCTGTTCAAATTCGTGCCGTTCCGCCTCAACCGGCTTGCAGCGGAAGTCAGCGGCGCGCTCGCGGTCGAATATCAGGAGCGTCACGGCCTCGACATTCCGGCCTGGCGCGTGATCGCCACGCTCGGCTTCCGCGTTGACGCCTGCAGCGCGCAATACATCGCGCAATGCACCCGCACGCACAAATCCACCATCAGCCGCGCCGTGACTACGCTGCTCAATGAGGGGCTGATCGAGCGGGTCGAGAACGAAGCCGATCGCCGTGAGTTCCGCCTGCAGCTGACCAAGAAGGGCCGCGCACTTTACGAAGAGCTGTTCCCGCAATTGCTGCGGCGGGAAGACGAAATCCTCGCCTGCCTCTCCGCGCAGGAGCGCAAGCAGCTCTCGGCACTGCTCGGCAAGATCGAGGAGAGCCTCGATTTGATCCAGACCAGCGAAGAGGCCGACGCCAAGCAGGCGTATTAGCTTCTTCCGTCATTCCGGGGCGCCGCGATAGCGGCGAACCCGGAATCCATTCATCTACGTAACCGGTGGCGCAATGGATTCCGGGTTCGCGCTACGCGCGCCCCGGAATGACGCTATCCTGTCATTTCGCAAACGACCTTGTCGGCGGCAGGTGCAGCGCCCAGGCCTCGACCTTGTCGCTGGCGCGCGGATAGATCTCGGTCACGATCGGATCATGGCCGGGAATGAACCTGTCAGGATGACCGGCGAGGCGTTCAATCGTCTCCCAGCCTGCCGCCATGTCACCGATATTGTAGACGATCGGAAACGGGCTCCTGCGCTGGAGATTGGCGTAGTAATGCGCAGCGTCGGACGCCAGCACAACCGGGCCCCGCGCAGTCTCGACCTTGACCACCTGCAAGCCATCCGAATGGCCGCCGACGCGGTGCACGGTGATCCCTGGCGCGATCTCACCGTCACCGGAATGGAAGGTGACACGCTCGCCATAGACGTGGCGCACCATCTGCGTGACGTGCTCGACCGAGAACGGATGTCGCAGCAGGCCGTTGCACATGCAGCGCCCCGTCGCGTAAGCCATCTCGCGCTCCTGGAGATGGAAGCGCGCGTTTGGGAAGCGATCGAGATTGCCGGCGTGGTCGTAATGCAGATGCGTCACGATAATGTCGCGAATGGCAGATGCCGCGACGCCGAAGCGCTCCAGCGCATCGACCGGATTGAGCGTCAGCTTGCGCGCCCGCGCGCTCGCCTCCTCGGCATTGAAGCCGGTATCGACCAGGATGTCGCGACCCTGCCCCCGGATCAGCCAGACGAAATAGTCGAGGTCCTGCGCCGCGCTATCATGCGGGTCGGGCGCCAAAAAATTCATGTGGGGGGTGCGCGGCGACATCGTCGCGTAGCGCAGCGCGTAGATTTCGTAGGCGTTTCCCATGGTCTTGCTTTTCTTGAGTTGGATCTTGCCGGACGATCGCGCGCACCAAGCCATTGTCCGCAGGAAAGGTCAAACGCCGCAAGCTGCGGTGACGGCACACCTACAATGTGAGACCCATCACATTTTCGTCGCCATGCCCGCCCTAACATGGCTCCCCTAACATGCTGCCGCAAACGTCAAACCGGATCGCGTCGAGCCGCAATCATGACAGCCCGTTCATTCTTCCTGCGGCGCGCCCTTGCGTTGCGGTCAATCGTCGCGATTACGCCGAATCTCCAAGCGGTTGACGCCCCCTCTCCCCGGTTTGATAATGCACATTGCGTAAGTTAAGGTCGCCGCGGCGCAAGCTGGGAACGGCGCCTTTTTGGCTGGACCGCGCTGATTATGAAAATTCGCTTTCTTTTTGTTCTGCCTCTCCTCATTTCGCTTGTCCCGGCCGCGCCATCCCTGGCCGCCGGCGACCGCTTTGCGCTGGTCATCGGCAACGCCAAATATCCGGATGCGGATGCCCCGCTGAAGGAACCGCTCAACGATGCGCGCGATGTCGCCGACGAGCTCAAGCGCGACGGTTTTTCCGTTGAGGTCGGCGAGAACCTGACCGGCGACGCCATGCGCCGGGCTTTCGACAAGCTGTACGGGAAGATCAAGCCCGGCTCGGTGGCGCTGGTGTTCTTCAGCGGTTTCGGCATCCAGTCGGCGCGCCAGAGCTACCTGCTGCCGGTCGACGCGCAGATCTGGACCGAATCCGACGTGCGCCGCGACGGCTTCAGCCTCGAGATGGTGCTCGGCGAGCTCAACACCCGCGGCGCCGGCGTCAAGATCGCGCTGATCGATGCCTCCAGGCGCAACCCGTTCGAGCGCCGGTTCCGCAGCTTCTCGGCCGGCCTCACCCCGGTGATCGCGCCGAACGGCACGCTGGTGATGTATTCGGCGGCGTTGGCCTCGGTGGTGTCGGATGCCGGTGGCGAGCACAGCCTGTTCGTCCAGGAGCTGCTCAAGGAAATCCGCGTCCCCGACCTGATGGCCGAGGAGACGCTGAACCGCACCAAGATGGGCGTCACCCGCGCCTCCCGCGGCGAACAGGTGCCGTGGATATCCTCCTCATTGGCCGAGGATTTCTCGTTCATTCCGGGAGCGGCTGGATCGCGCCCCACGACGACACCACCGGCTCCCCCGCCGCCGGTCGTTGCCAACAACCCGCCGCCCGCACCACCCGCGCCGCCGAAGCCGGCCGATACGGCTGCGGCACCTGCGCCGCCGGCCTCTGCTCCCGCGCCCGCACCGGCCCCCTCACCAAAGCCGCAGGTCGAGGCGGCTTTGCCGCCACCGCAGCCGCCCGTGAAGCCAGCCGAGACCACCCCGGCGCCGAGCCCCGATGGCGGGCCGAGCGCCGCCGCCCTGGCTGAGGACCCGACGATCAAGGGCCTCACTGCCAAGATCGCGGCCAATCCTGACGACGTGAATGCGCTGTACCGGCGCGGGCAGGTCTACGCCAGCAAGGGCGCCTATAATCTCGCCATCAAGGATTTTGACGACACGCTGAGGATCAACGCAAAGGACGTCGAGGCGCTCAACAACCGCTGCTGGACCCGCACCGTGGTCGGCGATCTCCAGGGTGCGCTGAAGGATTGCAACGAGGCGCTGCGGCTGCGGCCGAACTTCGTCGATGCGCTGGACAGCCGCGGACTCGTCAACCTCAAATCGGGAGCCGTCAAGAACGCCATCGCCGATTTCGACGCGGCCCTGCGGATCAACCCGCGCCTGACCTCCTCGCTCTACGGCCGCGGCCTCGCCAAGCAACGCAACGGCTCGGCGCAGGACGGCGCGGTCGATATCGCCAATGCCAAGGCGATGGACCCGAACATCGTTCAGGAATTCGCAAGCTACGGAGTACGCTAGTATTTTTTTGCGCTGAGGCGCGCGACGTCTCGAACCCCTGGCGGCCCAGGCAAGACTAAAGGACGGATGCCGCAAGCGGCCTTTCCGGGGGCTTATTGCAAGAAATTTTGGAACGCGCAGGTCGGCTGCGCAGGAGGGACTGGCAATGAGATTTGCTGCAAAAGGAATTACCGCGATCCTGTCCGTCATGGCGATCGGCGCTGCGCTGTCGCTGCCGGCCGCACCCGCTTTCGCCGGCGATGACGGCAACAGCAAGAACGTCACCGAGGACGAGATCGTTCGCGCGCTGGCGCCGCCGCCGACAAAGCCGCTGACCCGCGGCCTCTCGATCGCCCCGCAGGCCGATCCCGCGCCGAATGTGGCTGAGACCAAGCTGATCCAGTCCGTGCGCGGCCGCGCCACCCGCTCGCTGTCGTCGACCGAGCGCGAGGAGATCGCGTCCGCCGCCAAGGACAAGCCGAACATCGATCTCGAGATCACGTTCGACTACAACTCGGCCAATATCAGCAATAAGTCGCTTGCCTCCGTGCAGGCGCTCGGCCGCGCGCTGACCAGCCCCGACCTGAAGGGATCGACCTTCGTGGTGGCCGGCCACACCGACGCCGCCGGCGGCGAGGCCTACAACCAGGATCTGTCGGAGCGCCGCGCGGACTCCATCAAGCGCTACCTCATCGAGAAGTACGGCATATCGGCGGCCGACCTCGTCACTGTCGGCTACGGCAAGAGCAAGCTGAAGGATCCGAGCCAACCGCTTGCGGAGGTCAACCGCCGCGTGCAGGTCGTCAACATGGAAAACAAGACCACCGCATCGAAGTAAGCACGACGCAATCCGTTGAAATGACACGTCGTGATGTGGTGTAAAGTCTTGCTTGCGAAGCGCGTCCCGCAGCCTTGCGGGACGCCGCTTTATTTCAGGGAAACGCTCTTCATAGGCCTCGTGCGGATGGCCGTGAGCCAGGCCAGGACAATCCGGCGATGAACGTCTCCGAATATCTCAAACCCGCCGGAACCGTGTTGTTGGTCGTCGTACTCGGTGCCGGCTATTATCTGTTCGAGCATCGGCGTCGGCCTGAGGCGAAGGAAACGCCGGGTGAGGCGCTGGTCATCGTGACCAAGTCGACCAATGCCTGCTTCTCCGACCTCGTGCGGGTGACCGGCTTCTTCGTGCCGCGCCGCGAAGCCGTGGTCGTGGCCGACCAGGAAGGCTCAAGGGTCACCGACCTCTTCGTCACCGAAGGCACTGTCGTCACTGACAATCAGGAACTGGCGCGCCTG
The DNA here is from genome assembly GCF_016616235.1 of Bradyrhizobium diazoefficiens. Taxonomy (NCBI): domain Bacteria; kingdom Pseudomonadati; phylum Pseudomonadota; class Alphaproteobacteria; order Hyphomicrobiales; family Nitrobacteraceae; genus Bradyrhizobium; species Bradyrhizobium diazoefficiens. The sequence goes on along the minus strand of NZ_CP067100.1, from coordinate 631,477 downwards.
ACGGCGCCGCCGCAGATTCCGGGCCAGCCGCAACGGCCCGGCCCGCAAGGCCCGGTCTCGCTGAAGGCGCCGGCGCCGGGCCTCGTCACCGAGGTCCGCACCATCGTCGGCGCGCCCGCTTCCCCGCAGGCTGGCCCGATGTTCCGGATTGCCGTCAACAACGAGATCGAGCTCGACGCTCAAGTCCCCGCCGTGCACATGCCCAAGCTCAGCTCCGGCGCGACGGTGCGCATCAGCCGCGACGACGCGCCCGATCTGATCGGCCGGGTGCGGCTGGTTGCGCCCGAGATCGACCGCGCCACCCAGCTCGGCCGCGTCCGCATCAGTGTCACCAACAATCCTTCGCTGAAGGTCGGCGTGTTCGCCCGCGCCTCCATCGATGCCAAGCGAAGCTGCGGCGTCGCGGTTCCCAAGACGGCGATTGACCACCTCACCGTGCAGGTGGTCAAAGGCAACATTGTCGAGACCCGCAGGGTCCGTGTCGGGCTGACATCCGACAGCCAAACGGAAATCCTGGAGGGTCTCGACGTCGGCGAAATCGTCGTGGCCGACGCCGGCTCTTCGCTGCATGACGGCGACCAGATCAAGACCATGTTCGCCGATGAACTCGATCGCACGCGGGTACGCTGATGGCTCTCAATATCTCGGCATGGTCGATCCGTAATCCGCTGCCGTCGGTGGTCTTCTCGATCATCCTTCTGATCCTCGGCTGGACCTCCTTCACCAAGCTCGCGATCACGCGGCTGCCCTCGGCCGACATTCCCGTGATCTCGGTCGCGGTCTCGCAGTTCGGCGCCGCGCCCGCCGAACTCGAATCCCAGGTCACCAAGACGGTCGAAGACGCGGTCTCCGGCGTCGAGGGCGTGCGGCACATCACCTCCTCGATCACCGACGGCTTGTCGGTGACCACCATCCAGTTCGCGCTGGAGACGAACACCGACCGCGCGCTCAATGACGTCAAGGACGCGGTGACGCGCGTGCGTTCTAACCTGCCGCAAAACGTCACCGAGCCGCTGATCCAGCGCGTCGACGTCATCGGCCTGCCGATCGTGACCTATGCCGCGATCTCGCCCGGCAAGACGCCGGAGCAGCTGTCCTATTTCGTCGACGACGTGGTCAAGCGCGCGCTGCAGGGCGTGCGCGGCGTCGCCCAGGTCGAGCGCATCGGCGGTGTCGAGCGCGAGATCCTGGTCTCGCTCGATCCCGACCGGCTGCAGGCCATGGGGCTGACCGCGGTCAATGTCAGCCAGAGCCTGCGCGGCACCAATGTCGACGTCGCCGGCGGCCGCGCCGAAATCGGCAAGAACGACCAGGCGATCCGCACGCTGGCCGGCGCCAAGACGCTGAGCGACCTCGCCGGCACAATGGTCCCGCTGTTCGGCGGCGGCGAGGTCCGGCTCGACGATCTCGGTACCGTCACCGACACCATCGCCGACCGCCGTACCTTCGCCCGCTTCAACGGCGAGCCGGTCGTCGCGCTCGGCATCAAGCGCTCCAAGGGCGCCAGCGACGTGAAGGTCGCCGAAGCCGTGCAGAAGCGCATCGACGCGTTGAAGGCCGCCTATCCCGACGTCGATCTCAAGCTGATCGACACCTCGGTCGAATATACCAAGGGCAACTACGAGGCCGCGATCTCGACCCTGTTCGAGGGCGCCATCCTCGCCGTCGTCATCGTGCTCCTGTTCCTGCGCGATCTGCGCGCCACCATCATCGCCGCGATCTCGTTGCCGCTGTCGATCTTCCCGGCGTTCTGGGCGATGGACATCCTCGGCTTCTCGCTCAACCTCGTCAGCTTCCTCGCCATCACGCTGTCGACCGGTATTCTGGTCGACGACGCCATCGTCGAGATCGAGAACATCGTGCGGCACATGAACATGGGCAAATCGCCCTATCGTGCCGCGCTGGAAGCCGCCGACGAGATCGGCCTCGCCGTGATCGCGATCTCGCTCACCATCATCGCGATCTTTGCGCCCGCAAGCTTCATGTCAGGCATCGCCGGACAGTTCTTCAAGCAGTTCGGCATCACCGTCTCGGTGCAAGTGTTCTTCTCGCTACTCGCGGCGCGCTTCGTGACACCGATGCTGGCGGCCTATTTCCTCAAGCATCATGCCCATGAAGAGCCGCCGCCTGGCCGTATCCTGCGGACCTATCACGGCATCGTGTCGTGGTCGGTGAAGCACTATTTCATCACGGTGCTGATCGGCTTCGGCATCTTCGCCGCCTCGATCTGGAGCATCACGCTGCTGCCGCAGGGCTTCCTGCCGGCGCAGGACAGCGCGCGCTCGCTGCTTGCCCTCGAGCTGCCGCCGGGCACCCAGCTCGCCTACACCGAGAAGGTCACCGAGGACATCGTCGCGCGGCTGCGCAAGCGGCCGGAGGTGAAGAGCATCTTCGTCGACGGCGGCCGCGTTCCGCCGGGGACCCAGGAAGTCCGGCGCGCCGCCCTGATCATCAACTACACGCCCAAGGACAGCCGCGACATCACGCAGCGAGAGCTCGAATTCTCGATCAGCCAGGAGCTGGAGAACGTTCCCGATATCCGCTTCTGGTTCCTCGACGAGAACGGCTTGCGTGCGATCTCGCTGGTGGTGACCGGCGTCGACGCCAACATCGTCAACAACGTCGCCAGCGAGCTTGCGACGCAGATGAAGCGGATTCCAACCATCTCCGACGTGATCTCGGAGACCGCGCTGGAGCGCCCCGAACTGCGCATCGAGCCGCGCGCCGATCTGGCCGCGCGCCTCGGCGTCTCGACCGAGAGCCTGTCGCAGACCATCCGCGTCGCCACCATCGGCGACGTCGGCCCCGCGCTTGCCAAGTTCGACGTCGGCGACCGCCTGGTGCCGATCCGCGTGCAGCTCGAAGATGCTGCCCGGGGCAATCTCAAGACTCTGGAGCAATTGCGCGTGCCGCTCGGCGAGCACGGCGAGAAGGGCGGCGTGCCGCTCTCGGTCATCGCCGACGTCAAGCTCGACCAGGGTCCGACCAGCATCAACCGCTACGACCGCGAGCGGCAGGCCACCGTGGCCGCCGATCTCGTCGGCTCCGCCGCGCTCGGCGATGCCACCAAGAAGATCTACGACCTGCCAGTGATGAAGAGCCTGCCGAAGGGCGTGAAGGTCTCACCCTCCGGCGACGCCGAAAGCCTGAACGAGCTGTCCGACGGCTTTGCCACCGCGATCACGGCTGGCCTCATGATGGTCTATGCGGTGCTGGTGCTGCTGTTTGGCACCTTCCTGCAGCCGATCACCATCCTGTTCTCGCTGCCGCTCTCGATCGGCGGCGCCATAGCGGCCCTGCTCGTCACCGGCAAGCAGCTGACGACGCCGGTCTGGATCGGCATCCTGATGCTGATGGGCATCGTCACCAAGAACGCGATCATGCTGGTGGAATTCGCGATCGAGGCGATCAACGGCGGCAAGCCGCGCGACGAGGCCATGATCGACGCCGGCATGAAGCGCGCCCGCCCGATCGTGATGACCACGATCGCGATGGCCGCCGGCATGATGCCGAGCGCCCTTGCGGTCGGCGCCGGCGGCGAATTCCGCTCGCCGATGGCGCTCGCGGTGATCGGCGGCCTGATCTTCTCGACCATCCTGTCGCTGGTGTTCGTGCCCGCGATGTTCATGGTGATGGACGATTTGGGCGCGCTGATCTGGCGCTTCGGCAGTCGGCTGATCGTGCACAGCGAGGATGCCGAGACGAAGGGGCATCAGGAAGCCGCGCCCGCGGAAGCACGGCCGGGGCCGAAGAACATCGTGCATCCGGCGGCGGAGTAGACGCATGGATCATACTGGCCGGCGACGAGCGGCCGAACTTCGTCAGCTGTTGGGGGCTGTGATGAGTGCAGCGAACAACGTGGAAGATCGGACGCCTCGAGCACTGGACGTTGTTGCATTGCTCGCAAGCCTTCCGGAACACCGGTTAGCTCGGGGGAATGTCGGCACCATCGTCGAAGACCTCGACGACAAAACCGTGCTCGTCGAATTCAGCGACGATGATGGGCGGCCATATGCCATCGCCCCGTGCCTGCGATCTGAGCTGCTGACATTGCACTATGTACCGGAAGCGGCCTAGCCGCCTCCCTACTCGTTCCGCGCGATCGCGGTCAGCTTGGTCATGTTCCTCAGCAAGATCCGGCCGCGCTGGAGATCGAGGATGGCCTCCTTGCGCCAGGCCTGAAGCTGGCGGTTGACGCTTTCGCGGGCGGCGCCGACGAAGATGCCGAGCTGCTCCTGCGAGATGTGCACCTCGGAGCCGAAATCGGCGGCGAGCGCGCAGAGTCGCCGTGCCAGCCGCACCGGCAGCGGCTGCAGCATGGATTCTTCCATGCGCTCGCTTTGCCAGCGTATCCGGTGGCACAATAGCGCGATGATCTTGATCGCGACCTTCGGTTCTCGCTCGAGGAAAGCGAGGAAATCTTCGCGCCGCAGCACGAACAGCTCGCTGGCCTCGCCGGCGGTCGCATCCGCAGTGCGGCTCTGGCCGTCCAGCACCGCGACCTCGCCGAACAAATCGCCCGGCCCCATGAAATTCAGCGTGAGCCGGCTGCCGTCAGAGGCGCCGGTCTCGATGCGGACCTGACCGCGGCGCACGCCGAACAGCGCGTCGCCAGGATCGCCCTTCTGGAACAGCACCTCACCATTGCCCAGATGCTGAGTGTGGCAGAGATTGGCCAATCGCTGCAGCTCGTCCGCGCCGAGGTCGGCGAACATCGCATTCATCTTCAGGATGACCGCAAATTCGGCCTGCTTGCTCATTTCGATGTCCTTGTGAATTTCTTTGGCAAATCGCTTGGAGCCATCAACATCAGGATCGCGTAAAACCGCGCCGGCGAAGTGTGTCATAAGTCACATAACTTTGCAGCTCCCCTTGATTATTTTTGAGCGCTTGGAGCCGCTTCCCGTCCAGGGATAAACTCAGGCGCAAAGGACGGGTCGCAAAGTACGCGTATCTGCGGTTTCGACGCCGATGGTCCGTCGCTGGAAAGTCGATATGAGAGCAGTAAAATTCGCCGGCGCAGCCGTGGCCGCCGTCATCATCGTGATCGCACTCCTGCTGGTGGTCGGGGTTCCCTCGGGCTTCCTGACCTCGATGATTGCCTCGCGGGTCGAGAGCGCGACCGGCTATCGCCTGTCGATCGATGGCACCGCCAGGATCAGCGTGTGGCCGACGCTGAACGTCACGTTGAACGATCTCACGCTTGCCGACCCCAAGGACCGCAGCGGCATCACGCGCCTCACCGTCGACAGCGTGCAGGCTGACATGTCGCTCTCGAGCGTATGGTCGGGCCGTCCTGAAATCAGCGAGCTCATCGTCACCCATCCCGTGCTCCACCAGCCGCTGCTGCGCGAGCGGCTGCCGAATGCCGGCACGTCGTCGAAGCCGCTCGCGCTCGACGCGAACGGCGCGACCATCGACCGCGTCAAGGTCACCGACGGCGAGATCGCATTCGCGCGGGTGCGCGACCGTGTCGAGGGGCGCATCAGTGCCGTCAACGCCGAGGCGGTCGTCGGCCGCGACCGCAAGGTCGACATCACCGGCACGGCCCGCGTCGGCGAGCACCCGACCAGGTTCGACATCAAGGCGGCGACGCCGGCCCCGCCGGCTGACCGGCCCACGATCCCGGTGGACTTCGCCATCGACATGCCCGATGTGCTGAAGTCCCAGCTCACCGGTCGGGCCGAGATGCGGCTCAACGGCGATATCGTGATGATCAACGGCATCAACGGCACGCTCGGCGAGGGCGCGTTCAACGGCTGGGCTTCGGTCGACATCGCGAGCAAGCCTCTGGTCAAGCTCGATCTCGACTTTCAGCGGCTGGCTATACCGCTGGCGAAATCGCCGGACGGCGCGCCCGGGCGACCCTGGAGCGATGCGCCGATCGACGTCTCCGGGCTGAACTATGTCGATGCGCAGATCAGGATCTCCGCGAACGAGGCTGTGATCGGCGATGCGCGCCTCGCGCCGCTGGCGCTCGATGCCAAGCTCGCCGGCGGCGTGCTGAAGGCCAGCACCGCCAATCTCGGCGCCTATGGCGGCCAGGTCTCGGGCGAGGTGATCCTGGATGCGACCAGCGGCACGCCGAGCTTTGCCATGCATTCCGATCTCGCCGGCGTGCGCGCGCTGCCGCTGCTGCAAGGCCTCGCCGAGTTCGACCGCATCGACGGCAAGCTTCAGGCCAAGCTCGCATTGCGCAGCGTCGGCGCCAGCCAGCGCGCGCTGATGGCGAACATGCAGGGCACCGCCTTCGTCAATTTCCAGGACGGCGCCATCCGCGGCATCAACGTCGCGCAGATGATCCGCTCGCTGACGTCGGGCACGCTGAACGGCTGGCAGGATAACCAGGACCAGAGCCAGGAGCAGAGTACCGACCTGTCGCAGCTCTCGGCGTCGTTCCGCATCGACAAGGGTCAGGCGGTGACGACCGATCTCAATCTGATCGGGCCGCTGGTGCGCGTGACCGGCGCCGGCACGATTGCACTCGATACCAAGATGATGGGCTTCCGCGTCGAGCCGAAGCTGGTGATGACCACCGAAGGCCAGGGCCGCACCAACGAGCCAGTCGGCTTCGGCATCCCGGTGATGATCCAGGGCACCTGGTCGCAGCCGCGGATCTATCCTGATATGGCCGGCATGCTGGACAATCCCGACGCCGCCTACGCCAGGCTGCGCGAGATGGGCAAGGGCCTGTTCGGCCCTGATGGCGCCGGGCTCGGCAATATCCTGAACAGCTTCGGCCTCGGCGGCACGACCGCGCCAAGTGGCGGCAACGCGCCCGGCAATGCCAATCCGCAGGGACAGCAGCCGGGGCAGAACAATCTGCTCGGCGGACCGCTCGGCGAAGCGATCGGCAACCTGATCCAGCAAGGGCTGTCCGGTGGCGCCGGCACTGGGACAGGCGCCGGCCGGAGCCGCAGCCTGCCGGCGACGCCATCCACGCCCGCTCCGCAGGCCTCGCCCGCGCCGCCGGAGGCCCCGCCGGCGGCGCAGCAGGACAGTCAACCGATGAACGACGTGCTGCGGCAGCTCTTTAACCGGTGATTGGCGGACCAAGGGCCTCGACTCCACGCCCATCCCTTACATCGGCTGTCGCGTCCACTGCTTCCTCCGAACGGATGAGGCTGCGACATTTCACGGCCGCTCTACCCTGCCGCGGGTAACCACACCGGCTGCTCGACCGGCGGCGGGACGGCCCTCTGGCCCAAATTGTGGTAGAAGGCTGCCGGGGCCGGTACGGCCCGCAGCGCCGGCGTCGATGGCGGCGCAAGAGGATCGGAATGGCAGGGGCGAACGACAAGACACGGTTTCTGCGCGAGGGCCTGTTCGCCAAATACGTCGTCTCCCTCGTCGGCCTCGTCGTGTTCGTGCTCGCCGTCAACGGGGCGATGGAGACCTGGATCTCCTATCGCGCCACCAAGACACAGCTGATCGACGGGCTCGAGGACAAAGCACAAGGCGCCGCCCGGCGCATGGAGCAATCCGTCTCCGAGCTCGAGCGCCAGATCAGCTGGGTGACGACGGCAAGCCGGGACACGCTCGAGAAGCGCCGCGCCGACTACGCCCAGCTGCTGCAGCAGGTCTCGGTCGTCAACCAGCTGTTCCAGCTCAACGGCGAAGGCCGCGAGGTGCTGCGCGTCTCGCGCCAGTCGGCCAGCACCGGCGGCAATGCCGATCTCTCCCGCGACATGCGCTTCACCGACACCGTCGCGCGCGGCGTCAGCTATTCACCGGCTTACTTCGTCGACGAGCGGCCGGTCATGTCGATCTCGGTGGCGCATTCCGGCTTCAACGCCGGCGTCACCGTCGCCGAGATCGATCTCGGCTTCCTCTCCGATTTCCTGTCCGACGCCCAGGTCGGCAAGGCGGCGTTCGCCTATGTGGTCGACACACGCGGCCGCGTGCTGGCGGCCTCGTCGAAGGGGCCTGACATCGGCAAGGATCTGTCGAAGCTGCCACAGGTCGCGGCTGCCATCGCACCCGGCCGCGGGCCCGACACCTCGGGCACCGACTTCAATGGCCATGCGGTGCTGTCAGCCGCCAGCACGGTGCCGAAGCTCGGCTGGAGCGTGCTGTTCGAGCAGCCGACGACGCAGGCCTTGATGCCGATCCGCGACCAGCTGGTGCGCATCGCGCTTCTGATCGGCATGGGCCTGATGGTCGCGATCCTCGCCGGCACGCTGCTCGCCCGCCGCATGATCATCCCGATCACGGCGCTGCGCGACGGCGCGCACCGGCTCGGCGAAGGCGATTTCAGCCACCGCATCGACGTCCACACCTCCGACGAGCTGGAAGATCTCGCCGGCCAGTTCAACCGCATGGCCGGCCAGCTTCAGGAGACCTATTCCAATCTCGAAGCCAAGGTCGAGGAACGCACCCGCGACCTCGCCCAGTCGATCAACGAGCTCAAGGTGCTGGAAGAGGTCGGCCGCGCGCTCGCCTCCTCGCTCGATCTTAACGCGGTGCTGCCGACGATCGCGGCCCGCGCGATCGAGATCACTCATGCCGATGCGGTGCTGATCTACGGCTATGATGCCGAGACGCGCCGCTTCGATCTGGTCGAAGCTGAAGGCATCGATCAATCGGCCGAAGGCGCACATGTCAGCATCCGCGAAGGCGAGAACATCCTAAGCGATGCCGCCACAAGCGGCGAGCCGATCGCGATTGCCGATCTCGACGATGCCCCTGGGCAGCCGCTGCGCGATGCCGCGATCGAAGCCGGCTTCCATTCGGTGCTGGTGGTGCCGCTGCTCGACCAGCAGGGCACGCTCGGCGCGCTGGTGGTGCTGCGCCGCGCCGGCGGCGAATTCGGCGCCAGCCTCATCGGGTTGATGCGCACCTTCGCCAACCAGGCGGTGCTGGCGATGCGCAATGCGCGGCTGTTCACCGAGGTCGACCACAAGAGCCATGCGCTGGAGGCGGCGAACGAGACCGTGCGCGCCCAGGCCGACAAGCTGCGCCAGCAGACCGAGCAGCTCAAGGACTGGAACAAGTCGCTGGAGCAGCGCGTCGAGACCCAGCTCGGCGAGATCGAGCGCATCCGCAAGCTCGAGCGTTTCCTGGCGCCGCAGGTGGCGCAGCTGATCGCCTCCTCCGACAGCCCCGAGGGGCTGCTGACCAGCCAGCGCCGCGAGGTGACCGTGGTGTTCTGCGATTTGCGCGGCTTCACCGCGTTCACGGAGGCGACCGAGCCGGAAGAGGCGATGAACGTGCTGCGCGAATATCACGCCGCGCTCGGCACGCTGATCTTCAAGTACGAGGGCACGCTCGACAAATATGCCGGCGACGGGGTGATGATCCTGTTCAACGCGCCGATCCAGTTCGAGGACCACACCAAGCGCGCCGTGAAGATGGCCGTGGAGATGCGCGACACCATCGGCCCCTTGACCGAGCGCTGGCGCAACCGCGGCCATAGCCTCGGCTTCGGCATCGGCATCGCGCTCGGCTATGCCACGCTCGGCCAGGTCGGCTTTGAGCAGCGGCTGGAATATGCCGCGATCGGCAGCGTCACCAACCTCGCCTCCCGCCTCTGCGGCGAGGCCAAGGCCAACCAGATCGTGGTGAGCCGCCGCGTCTACGGCATGGTCGAACCTTTCGTCGAGGCCCGCGCCCTCGACGATCTCCAGCTCAAGGGCTTCAATCACCCGGTGCTGGCGATGGAGATTTTGAGCTGGCGCGAGGAGGTGGAGAACGTGGTGGACGCGGCCGCGGCGAGGCGGCGGGGGTAGTGGGCGACAAAAGTTGCGAAAACAACCCCATGCACAGTAGACGGGGCTCTGGCTGGTCTTGCAAATTTCCAAGCGATACGGATTTTACGAAATTACCTTTGACACGTCGGGCAAAACACTGGCAGGATGGCATGATCGGGCAATAGCGCCGAACTCATCCCATCATGCTCTGTTCCCCAGGCCTATCGGGCGAACTCTTGGCTCTCAAGCCACTGCACTGTCGTTGATTTCGCGGATCGTGCTGACGAGGCGGACCACCTTGGCTTCATCGAACAGGTGCTCGGGTCCCGTCGGCGCAATCGCGGTAAAGGGCGGCTCGTAGAGCAGCGACGGCTCCATCGTGCCTTGGTCAGTCAGGTGCTCGATCACCATGTTGATGAATTCGATCTGCGCCGCGGTCGCGGTGCCGGCCGCCAGGAATTCGCCGAACGCTTCGCTGACGGCGGCGCGATCTAATCCCACCAGAGAGCGCACGAAGCGGCCAAAGCCTTCGCTGATCTCCCTGGCGCGGGCGATATCGGCTGCCTCGCCGATCCCGGCGTCGAGCAACATGGCTTCGAGTTGGGTGAGATCGGAGGCGGTCAGCGGCTTACCCTGACGCAGCTTGTGCAGGACGATGTTGTCCTGATGCGCGCGCAGGAAATGGCGGGCCTTGGATTTGAAGCGGATGAAATCGGCCTCTCCAATTTGCGGCAACATGATCTCGACACCGTCGCCGATCTCGTCGGTGAAATTGGAATAGACGATCGCCCTGCGGGATTTCTCGATGTGCTGAATCAGGTCGCGCAGCCGCAAACGAACTAACTCCAACAAGGGCACGGTGACCCCTTCCCACCAATGATCGGTCTGGATCTCCTCGATCAGCGCCGCATGCTGGGCGATCGCCGGAATTCCGGTCTGTTCCTCGAGCGCGGAGGCGATCTCCATCAGTTGCTTGCGCAGGGTGTCGAAGCGCTTGGAGCCTTTCAGTAGCGCGAGCTCCAGCGAGAACATCAACAGGTCGAACCGCTTTGCCTCTTCGGTTCCGAGTGAATGGCCCGACGGCAGCGGCGCGACCTCTTCGACCAGTTCCTTGCGCTTGTCGTCGCTGATCGAAGTCCATGCCTGCGGGTCGCGGTATTTCTCGACCGCGCGCCGATGCTGGCGGACAATGAAACTGTCGGTGTTGAGGCCATGGACGACGTTTTGCAGGGTTTTTGCAGCGTCCTCGCGTATCTCCGTCTCGCTCGGCGGCGCGGCGTCCCCTGCCTGATAATCCGATTGCTCGCCTGCGGCGAAGCCACCTGAAGCCTGCTTGTCATCGAGCGCGCGCACCAGATCGAGCCGGCCTGCGAACAAACGTTCCGATAGCGACTTGGCTGCGCTCGCCTCCTTCAATTCAGGATTGGCGCCGAAGAATTCGATGTTCTCGCAATAGTCGAAGACGCGGAAGAACTCCTTGTCCTGCCCGGGTCCGAACAGATCGGGACACAGCCGTGTGCCGCGGCCGATCATCTGCCAGAACTTTGTCTTCGACCGCACCGGCTTGAAGAACACGAGGTTGACCACTTCGGGCACGTCGATGCCGGTGTCGAGCATGTCGACGGAGATCGCGATGTGCGGCGCCTTCGCCTTGTTGGAGAAGTCGTCGATCAGGGTCTGCGCGTAAGCGCCGGTCTTGTAGGTGATGACGCGGGCGAAATGGCCGGCGAGCGCGGGAAACGCGACGTTGAAGCGCTTCTCGATATACAGCGCATGCGCCTCGTTCTTGGCGAAGATGATGGTCTTGCCGAGGCGGTCGCCGCCCTCGACCTTGATGCCGTGCTGCATCAGGTGTGCGATGACGTGATCGACCGTGTCCTCGTTGAACAGGCGCTTGTTGACCTCGGCGGCTTCGATGGTGTCGGGGATTTCGTCCTCGCCCCATTCCAGCATATCCCACTGGTCTTTTTCCTCGGGACTGAGGTCGTCGTAGCGCAGGCCAGAGCGCACGATCCTGAGTGGGACCGAGATCGCCTTGGGCGGCACGAGATAGCCCTCGGCGACGGCCTCGTCGAGCGTATAGGCGTCGGTCGGAACGCCGTCCTCCAGGTCGAACAGCGAATAGGTGTTCTTGTCGATCTCGTCCTTCGGGGTTGCGGTGAGGCCGACGAGGAAGGAATCGAAATAGTCGAAGATGGCGCGGAAGCGCTGATAGACCGAGCGATGCGCCTCGTCGATCACGATGAGGTCGAAATGACCAGGGCCGAACTTGACCTTCCCCTCCTGCTTGCCGTCGATCAGGTTCATCATGGTCGGATAGGTCGACAGGAACACGCGACCATCGCTGGTGCGCTCGGTCACGAGATTGACCGGCGCCGCATCCGGCAGATGGGCCTTGAAGGCGCTGGCCGCCTGGTTCACCAGCGCGACCCGATCCGCCAGGAACAGCACGCGCTTGACCCAGCCCGCGCGCATCAGGAGATCGACCAGGGCAATGACGGTGCGGGTCTTGCCGGAGCCGGTCGCCATCACCAGCAGCGCCTTGCGCTCGCCGTCCTGCTCGAAATGCCTGTTAATGGCGCGGATCGCACGGTGCTGATAGGGCCGCTCGACGATCTTGCTGCTGATCGCCTCGGACGAGAGCTGCTTGCGGGCCGTCCTGCGCTGGATCAGCAGCTCCAGCTCCTCGCGCTTGTAGAAGCCGCCGATCTGGCGCGGCGGATAACGCGTGTCGTCCCAGATCCAGTGCTCATAGCCGTTGGAATAGAATATCACGGGACGCTGGCTGAACTGCGCCTCCAAGCGATCGGCGTAGAGCTTGGCTTGCTGGCGGCCCTCACGCGCATCCTTGCGGGTGCGCTTGGCTTCGACGAGGCCAAGCGGCTTGCCATCCGCGCCCCACAGCACGTAGTCGACGAAGCCCACGCCTTCGTTGTTGGGCATGCCCTCGACGCGGAACTCGGCATCCTCGGGCCTGTCGAGCGCCCAGCCGGCTTCGCGCAGCAGCAGGTCAATATAGCGGTCGCGGGTCTCGGCTTCGTTGTAATCGTGCCGGTCAGGCCGCGCCTCCGCCGCCTTGCGGGCCGCGGCAACCTCGGCCCGCGCCTTTTTCAGCTCCTCATCGAGGTTCTGCTTGTCGAGCAGAAGCTTCGTCAGTTCGCCATTTTTGGCATCGAGCGCGGCCTGCTGCGCCTTGATGTGGCTGAAGGCCTTCTTCAGCGCCTCGTCGCGGCGCGACAGCACGGACGGATCGAAGGCGAGCCCGTCGACCGGCTTCTGCTTGCGCGCATAGGTCCGCGCGAACCAGAAGCAGACGTGAAACAGCTCGGTGACCGCGCCGGCCGCGTCGCCCGCGCTGATGCGCTTTTCCTCGTGGACGGCGCGGTTGCGCAGCGTATTGATGTAGCGCGCCTTGGCGAACACGGCTTCGCCGGCGGCGCGGCGGAAACTCGGCTCATGCAGCAGGGCCGAGATATTGTCCTGATAGGGCAGCTTGAGGCCGGGGTCGTTGCGGAACGCCCATTTCACGGCGACCTCGACCGTCTTGCCGGCAAAGAACGCCGCCGCCGTCGGCGACACCGCCGCCTGACGCTCCGCTTCCAGAGCGGCCTCGTGAACGGCCGGGAATTCGTCGGCAAGGAAGGTGAAGTTGGACATATGGCAGCGGCGCCCCTCAACGCCAGACCAGGACGTCACGCCGGAGGCGCGGATCATGTGATCGCATCGACCATACGACAACCCAGGGGCGATCTCCTAGCCCCGCGACCTGTTGCAGGTGCGTTATAGCGTGGTACGCTGTTCGATCCGACGCCAATCCATGATCCAATTTCCTTGAATCCGTGCTGATGACGAAACGCAAGCCGGCCTCGATCGGCGAGATCCTGGTCGAGGAATTCATGAAGCCGATGGGCCTGACGCCGGGCGCGCTAGCGGATGCCATGGGCGTACAGCGCAAGCACGTCAACGAGCTGTGCAACGGCCGCCGCAACGTCTCGGCGGCAACGGCGCTCATCCTCGCGCGCGTGTTCGGCAACAGTCCGGAGTTCTGGCTGAACGTGCAGCGGCGAACCGATCTGTGGGAAGCGATGCATTCGGCCAGCGCCCGCAAACGGATCGAACGGGCGCGACCGCTGACGCCGGCATGACGGCCCGGAGAGGCCTTCTCGCCCCGGCCGCAACCTCACTTGGTGGCGTCGATGCGCTCGATGTCTTCCTTGAGAAGGGTGTTCACGAGATCGTTCAGCGAAGTTCCCTGGGTGACGGCAAGGTCCGATAGATAGGCCAGAACGTCAGGCTCCAGATGAACGGGCGGCACGAGGCGCGCGCCTGTCCGGAAGAACTTACCGCGCTTGGCGGTCGAGAAATCGTACTCGTCCTTCATGGGATCACCGATCACCTTCTTCGTAAGACCTGATCTCGCGGCGGGTCGGCTGGCGTGCCGAGATGATGCGGATCGAAGCTCTATCCGCGGATAGCTCGATATAAGTATGCACGACCAGTAGCAGGTTGCCAGCCGGGTTCCGACCCATGGTAACCCATCGCTCCTCCCCTTCGCCAGACTCTTTGTCGAGCAGCGACAGCGCCAGCGGATCGCCGAAAACGCCCATCGCCGCCTCGAAGGCGACCCCATGCTTGCGCCGATTGCTCTCCGCCTTGACCGGGTCCCAATCGAACTCGAACTGCATGGTCAGAGCTGCCCGGAAAAGGCGCGATGCTGGAGGGAGGAGAAGAGCTCCTCAAGCTGCACGAGGTGCGAGCGATACCGTGCAATAGAATTGTCGACCCACCCAGCGACCTTAGAGAATTCCTTCTGTAGGGCCAATGGCGGCAGAATTGTCGACAGTTCACGCTGCCTCGTGATACCGATGTAAGCCCGTGTGGATTGCTCTGCTGCGAAACCAAGAAGCGTCTGAAAGGATTTACTTTCAAACGACCCTAGCAGAAAGCGCGCATCCAATTCCGGACCTAGGCGGTAATATGTAACTTGAGGGGAGAGGATCACAGGACCGACGTTTGGCGGCACTATGGCTACTTCGCCCACCGTGCCCTTGTGAGAAAGCAATAAGTCTCCCGGTTGGGCGAATCCCACTCGGAGTTTTGAAAGCCACACTGCATCTAGTTTGTAAGCATTTTCGATATTCAACCTACCATCTCTAAGGCAATTTGCCGTTATGAATGGGATTCCAGTCGCTACAAAATCCGTGACCTTTGGATGCCGCTCGCCGTGATTTCCATCCTGAACCTCTCGAATATACCCCGCATCGAGTGCACCGCCCAACGTTACAGCAGTCCACTTTCGCTCGTTCTGGACCGGATCGCCAAAAGTGCTCAGATATAGCGCGCTTCTAAGTTCTCGCAGATACTCGATAGATTCTTGGCGCTTGCGACTTAGCGCATCCGCCTTGTCCAAGATCGCCGCAATCCGCCGCTGCTCATTGAGGGAAGGAAGAGGGATGCGATGATCAAGAAACTCCTTTCGATTGATGTGCTTCATGGTCGAGCCATGCGTGAATCGTTCCATCTCGTGGATCGACGCATCGATTGCATGGCGCAAATAATCAAGATCAATCTTCTTAAGGTTAGGGACAACTTTGAAAATGTGCTGGTTCACGACCGCTTCGGGTCCTTGCCATCGAAACACCCCGAGGCTTGCTGACCATGAAACGAGAAGGTCACCCCGATTGATCCGGTATTTTCGCGGCACTTCCAGTTGAGTTCGATTAAATTCGGTGCCGAATCCCGTCAAATTTTGGATACGGACGATAGGAAGGCCTTCGATGCTCCAATCCTCAGGCTTAAACGCGTAGCCGTTAATGAAGTCAGCAACTTCACCAAGTGGCACCTCCGGGGGTAAAAGAGGTGCATTCACAGCATCGCCTCCAACTCAGCGAGACCTGCCGCGATCTCCTTCTCTATGTTCTTCAACTCGGCAATGATCTCCTCCGGCCGCCGGTGCTCCGTCGCCTCATTCGCGACTTCCTTGTAGCGATTAAGCGAAAGATCGTAGCCTGCCGCGGCGATCTCCGCCTTGGGCACACAAAAGCTCTGCGCCGTGCGCAACCGATCGCGCTCGGCGTCGGAACGTTGCTTCCAGCGCGCGGCAACGTCGGGAAGATTGTTCTTCGCTTCCTCATCGCCATCGAGCTTCGCCTTGGGTCCGATCTTCTCCGCCGACAACAACGGATTGCGCTTATCGTCCAGCGAAAATCCGTCCGCCTGGCAATCGTAGAACCAGACGTATTCGGTACCACCGGAATTGGTCTTGGTGAACAGCACGATCGCGGTGGAGACGCCTGCATAGGGCCGGAATACGCCCGACGGAAGCTTGACGATGCCGTCGAGCCGGTGATCCTCAACCAGCATCTTGCGGATAGCCTTGTGCGCAGTCGAGGAGCCGAATAGCACGCCATCCGGCACGATCACCGCCGCGCGCCCGCCGGGCTTCAGGAGCTTGAGAAACAGCGCCATGAACAGGAGTTCGGTCTTCTTGGTCTTGACGAACGCAAGCAAGTCCTTTGCCGTCGTCTCGTAGTCCAGTGATCCCGCGAACGGCGGATTGGCGAGCACGAGGCTGTAGCGATCTTCGTCGCCGGCGTGCTCCTGCGACAGCGAATCCTTGTAGCGGATGTCGGGATCCTCGACACCGTGCAGCGTCATGTTCATCGAGCCGATGCGCAGCATCGTGCTGTCGAAATCAAAGCCGTGGAACATCTCCTCATTGAAATGGTCGCGGCTTGCCTTGTCGTGGAAGAGCTTTGGGTGATTGTCGCGGAGATATTCGCCTGATGCGACCAGGAAGCCGCACGTGCCGCAGGCGGGATCGCAGATCACGTCTTTCGGGTTAGGGGCCATCATCTCCACCATCAGCGCGATGATGTGGCGCGGGGTGCGGAACTGGCCGTTCTGGCCGGCGCTCGCAATCTTGCCGAGCATGTATTCGTAGAGGTCGCCTTTGGTATCGCGATCCTCCATGGGGATGTCGGCGAGCAAGTCGACCACCTTCGCCAGCAACGCCGGCGTCGGAATGGTGAAGCGCGCACCCTTCATGTGGGTGGCGTGCGCGGTGCCCTCCTCCGCCATGGTGCGCAGGAACGGGAAGACGTGCTCTGAGACGATCGTGTACATCGTCGCGGGATCGCGGTTCTTCAACCGCGACCAGCGCATATCCTCATAGGCCACGCCTCCACTCTTGCCGATACCGTCCTTTCCTTTCGGAAAGATCGTGCGCTCAATCGGCTTGTTCGTGCGCGTCGCCTTACGCTCAGCAAGCGTATGCGCGTCGTCGAGGCCGCGGATGAAGAGGAGATAGGTGATCTGCTCGATCACCTCCAGCGGGTTGGCGATGCCGCCCGCCCAGAAGGCATTCCAGACGTTGTCGATCTTGGACCGGAGTTCACCCGTGAGCATTCCCTGCCTCGCATAGCTGCCGCTGAAAGTTGCAATATCAAACAGTTCAGGGGAAGCGAAGCGATGCTTTCGAACGGCGCCAATACTGTGGAGAATAGTGGGTCATTGCGCGCTCACGGCGCATAATCATTCAATCCGCATTCGATGGAGCTAAGCCCCTCACCCGGCTCGCATCTTCGATGGGATCCGACCTCTCTCTCCGGGAGCGGTGATGCGCGTCTTCGGCGCGCACTGATGCAACCAATTTATTTCGCGCGGGAGCTCCGACCCGACCGGAGCGCGCGTGAGCTGCCGATCACACCCCCCGATTCGGCCCGATCGCCTCGAAGGCCGCTTTTTGCTCGTCGCTCAGATCCGCCTCGAAATCATCGAGCGCATCCGCAACGCCCTTCACCGCTTGCAGCATCGTCTCCAGCCGGCCCTTCACCTCTGCGAGGCGGGCCTGCGGGGTCGCTGCTGTCTCCCTCACGGCGCACGGGCTCAGCGTCTCCAGGGTGCGCAGCGTGGTGTCCTGGAGCACGTCGAGGCGGGCACGGCCGGTGTCGTCGAGCTTGAGCGTCGCGGCGATGTCGGCGGCGGGCCATTGCTGCTGCACCAGCTGCTCGTACTGGCGCTGGGCCTGCACATCATAGCGCGGATCGTTGTCCACATCGCAGGAGGCCGCCGGTGCGTCCTTCTGGGCGTTCTTCTGTTCGTTCTTGCGCTGGCTGGCCGCAAGCGCGGCGCGGCGCTCATTGGCCAGCGCCTCGAGCTTCGCCTTCTGGCCGTCGTCGAGGAGATCCTGGAATTTTGCCAGCGGCGGCGCGAGCGCATCCGTCGCCTTGATCATCGCCTCCAGGCGCGTCTGCATCAGGCCGAGCCGGTCCGATGCATTCACCGGGGCCTGCGTCGGACAGGCGGCGCGGATGGTATCGCGCGCCGAGAGCCAGGCGGTCGCGAGCTCGTCCAGCGCTGCGCGCTGCACTTCGTTCGGCTGCACGGCAGCGGCGATGCGGTCGACGGGGAAGCCGCCGGTGTCGCTGGCGTCGCAGACACCCTCCAGGGTCGGGACCTTTCGTCCGCGCCTGACCTGCGGTGAGGCATAGGCGGCGAGCTCGGCCGCCGCATAAGGCGCGAAGATCGCGGCATAGATGTCGCCATAGCCGTAAAGCGACAGACTGGTGGTGTCGCCGAGGATCACTGCGGTGGTGAGGTCATCATGGGCGTAGGGCCAGAACACCGGGCCGACCCAGCCATAGCTGCCGTCGGGATGGCGCCACCAGCCCTGCGGGCTGCGGCCGCCGTGCCAGCCCGACAGCGCGGCCTGTGCCGTCAGCGCAGCGCGCAAAATGTAGGGATTGGGCGGCTGCCAGCGCTCGGCACCGCGGGGATCTTGCGAGCGCAGCGCGGCGGAGCGGTACCGGCCGCCGCGCACCGCCATCCGGGCGTGGCGCAGCCGCGACATGCCGATGACATGACCGACCGCGAAGCGCGCGACGCCAAGCGGCCCGCCGCGAATGCCGAACTGTGCTTCCGCCCTGGTCGGCAGCAGCGCTGCCAGAACCACGAGGGTTGCGCCCGCCAGCGCCAGTCCCATGCGCGAACCCCGCATGATCGCGGAATCGACCACTGAGTTGACCAATTCTTGGCCCTCCTTCAGCGCCAGGCGCGCAACGCGCGGCAGGGAGATGACTCAGAGCGGAACCAAAGGTTCCGCAGCCGCACCGGTCAAAGCGTCGCAGAAAACCTCATTGCGCCTTTTGCGGCAGTACAAGGGTCTGGCCGGGATAGATCAGGTTGGGGTTGTGGATCTTGCCGCGGTTGGCGTTGAAGATCACGGCGTAGCGGGCGCCGTCCCCGTAAGCGAGGCGGCTGAGCGTCCACAGGCTGTCGCCGCGTGAGATCACCCGGCTGCCGCCCGCTTCGGCCGGCGCAGTGTTGAAGACCTCCGCCGGCGAGGCCGATGCGACCGCCGTGGCCGCGGCCGGCGCATGCGCCATGAGCTTCGACGGGCCCTTTGGCTTCGCCGGGCCCATCAGGCGGGGATGGGCCGCGGGCTTGTCCGATACCGAAGCGAGGTGCGGCGATGGCAGGGACGCCACGATATCCAACTTGTCGTCGGGCTTCTCAGCCTGCTTCGGCTCCTGCCGGGCGGCGGCCGGGAGCGGTGGCGCGGCTTCGGCGACGGTCACCGGCATGGTGCGGGCGGACTGCGCGACGGTGCCGTCAGGCGCTTTCGCCCGCAGGGTCAGTTCGTAGGAGCCGGCGGGAAGTTTTGGCGGGGTCATCACGAACTGGCCCGACGCATCGGCCACCACGCTATCGAGCGGCTTGCCGTCGCGCAGCAGCTCGACCGTGGCACCCGGCGCGGCCTGCCCCGCGATCACCGCCGCCTCGCCGTGATCGTCGACGCGTGCGACGTCGAACCGCGGGCCGGCATCGGCCGCGGGTGCCGGCGGACTGGGCGGGGCGACATCGCCGAGTGCCGCGATCTGCTTCTGCGTCTCGGCCAGCGCATCGGCCTTCGGCGCCGGGCTTGGGGCCGCAGGCGGCGCAGTGGCGGCAAGCTTTGGCTCGTCCGGCTTGGCATCGGCTTTGGCTTCGACCTTGGCCTCGGGCTTGGCGGCGGCCTCGGTTTTCGCTCCCGGCAGCAGCCGGCGCAGCTCGGTCGGGCCGATCACCAGGACGGTGCCGACCAGCGCGAGCAGACAGAATGCAATGAAGGCCTTGGTCGCGGTGATCATCACGAAAAAAACCCTGGATCGCAAAACAGCCGGTCGGCGCAAATTGCGCCGATTTGGCTCCGGCAGCAAGACGGTCGATAGGAGGATCGCGATTTCGGATGAACCGGCGCTGCCCCTCCGGAGTCCAACGCGCAAGGCCGCAGCGCGGCATTTATTTCAAGGATTTTCCCGTGACCGGATTTTGCCGTCCCGCGCCGTGGCTGGCGCTTGCCCTGCTGCTCGCCGCCGCCCCCGCCCGCGCCGCATCCGGGCCGCCGCCGGGATTCGTCCTTACCGACGATGCCGATCTGGCCTTCACCTCGCCCGACGGCGCCACCAGGCTCGAGCAGTACATGAAGGACAGTGAAGACCTTTTCGGCGTCAAATGGCAGGTCTGGGCGCGGCGCGGCGAAGAGATGACCGAGCTGAAGCCCGAGCAGGCCTATCCGGCCTTCTTCCGCTTCACCGCCGACTCGCAATGGCTGGTGCGGATGCAGAAGACCGGCTCGGGCGAGCAGGACCTGTTTCTCTACCGTGCCGAAAACGGAACTTTCGTGAGTGCGACCAAGACGTCGCTCAGCGATCTGGCCTGGGCCTATTTCCACAGCCGGCCCGACACGAGGACCATGAAGCTCGACTACCACATCTCGGCCAATCTGATGAAGGGCACCGAAGAGGCCTATCGCTGGCTCGGCGTGGACTGGCCGAACAACCGCTATCTCCTGATCTCGCTGTCGGGCGAAATGGACAAGCATCCAAAGAACGTCGCCGTGAAGGGTCTCGCCGACTGGAAATGCCGTTATGACCTCAAGAGCGGCAAGTTCGACGTCCCCGCGATGTTCGCCAAGGAGAACGCCAAGGCGCTGAACTGGGAGATCAAGCGGTGAGATTTCACTGTCTGCACGAGATCGTCATGCCCGGGCTTGTGCGCCTAACGATACCGGGCGCGGAACCAAGCCCCTGATTCCGCTCCGATTCATACTTTCCTAACCTTCACTGGTAACCCGCCCTTGTCGGTTTTGCTGCATCTTGCATTCCACGGGAGAGCTGGATGGGCACATCAATTCGATGGAGCGCGCGGATGCGCGCGTTGCTTCGCCGTTGGCAGGGAGCACCGCTGACGTGGCTGATCGTCGGCGGCGTCGTGCTGATGGTGGCGATGGCCATCGGCACAGCGCTCACCGTCGACCGCTTCAGGCAGAATGCGATCGAAAGCGGCCGCGACAGCCTGGAAAACTCCGTGCGGCTGCTGGCGCGGCATTTCGACCGCGAGTTCGAGGATTTTGCGGTGCTCCAGAAAAGCGTCATCGCGGAACTCGAGAGCCACGGCATCGAATCCCCCGAGGTCTTCCGCAGCGAAATGGGCACGCTCGCGGTGCACGAGGTGCTGCGTGCCAAGGCCAGCGGCTGGTCCGACGTCGCCGGCGCCAACGTATTCGATGCCGACGGCATCCTGATCAATTCGTCGAAGCGCTGGCCGGTCGCCGACGTCTCGGTCGCCGACCGCGGCTATTACAACCGCCTCAAGAACGATCCGTCCTCGCAGGAAGAGGTCGAGGTCGTGCCCGGCCGGTTCGGCAGCGAGCGGGCGATCGTGTTCGCGCGGCGCGTGTCCGGTCCGCATGGCGAATTCCTCGGCATCGTGTCGCGCGCGATCACGCCAGAGCAGCTGGAATCCTTCTTCGCCTCGACGGGCCTCGGCGAGGAATCCTCGATCGCGATGCACCATCAGAACGGCCAGCTGCTCGCACGCATTCCGCATGTCGATTCCATGATCGGGCAGAACTATCGCAACGGCTCACCCGAGCAGATGGCGGTGTTCGAGCGCACCTTCGTCACGACGCGGCTCGCAAGCCCGATCGACGGCAAGGATCGCATCGTCGCCGCGCGCATGCTGACCGGCGAGCCGCTGGTCGTGGTCGCGACCAAATCGCTGGATGCGACGCTCGCGACCTGGCGCACCCAGACCAAATTCTTCGTCTTCGTGGCCGTGCTGTCGATCGGCCTGCTCGTGCTCACGCTGTTCCTGATCTTCCGCCAGATGACGAGCCGGCTGTCAGTGGAGAAGCAGCGGCTCGACACCGCGATGAACACCATGACCCAGGGCCTGCTGATGTTCGATCAGGACCAGCGGCTGATCGTCTGCAACCGGCGCTATGTCGAGATGTATGGCCTGTCCACCGACGTGGTGAAGCCCGGCGCCTATTTCCGCGACGTGATCCAGCACCGCCACGACACCGGCTCGTTCCATGGCGACGTCGATGCCTATTGCGACGACATCCTGCACCATGTCGGCCGCACCCAGAGCACCATCGTCGAGACTGCCGACGGTCGCCTGATCGAGATCAAGAACCAGCCCGGCGCGGCCGGCGGCTGGCTTGCCACCCATGACGACGTCACCGAGCGCATCCGCGCCGACGAGCGCATCGCGCATATGGCGCATTACGACGCGCTGACCGACCTGCCCAACCGCGTGCTGATGCGCGGCCATCTGGAGCGCCGCATCGCGGAGCTCGGCCACGGCAAGCCGTTCGCGATCCTCTATATCGACGTCGACGAGTTCAAGGGCGTCAACGATTCGCTTGGCCATGAGGTCGGCGACGAGCTGCTGCGCCAGGTAGCGCACCGCCTGCGCGCCTGCGTCAGCGCCAACGACCTCGTTGCCCGGCTCGGCGGCGACGAATTCGCCATCGTCAAGGCCGACACCTGCGACCAGGCCGAGCTGACGGCGCTGGCGGACACCATCCTGAAGTCGCTGCGCATGCCGGTGGACTGCAAGGGCCAGGAAATCTCGACCGATGCCAGCATCGGCATCGCGATCGCGCCCGACCATGGCGACAATCTCGACGATCTGCTCAAGCGCGCCGATCTTGCGATGTATGCCGCCAAGACCGAGGGCCGCGGTACCTTCCGCATCTTCATCTCCGAATACGACGCCAAGGCGCGGCAGCGCCGCCAGATCGAGCTCGATCTGCGCCAGGCGCTTAGCCGCGGCGAGTTCGAGGTGCACTACCAGCCGCTGGTCGATCTCGCGGCCAATATCGTCACCGGCTGCGAGGCGCTGCTGCGCTGGCGTCATCCCGAGCGCGGCATGATCTCGCCGGCGGACTTCATCCCGATCGCGGAAGAGACCGGCCTGATCGGCGAGATCGGCGAATGGGTGTTGCGGCAGGCCTGCCTCGAGGCCGCCAGCTGGCCGGGCGACATCCATATCGCCGTCAATGTCTCGCCGGTGCAGTTCCGCTCGAGGACGCTGGCGCTCAAGGTCGCCTCGGCGCTTGCGGAGTCGGGGCTCTCACCCGGCCGGCTCGAGCTCGAGGTCACCGAGACCGTGCTGATCCGCGACGACGAGGAGGCGCTCACGATCCTCCAGCAGCTGCGCGAGCTCGGCGTCCGCATCGCGCTTGACGATTTCGGCACCGGCTATTCGTCGCTGAGCTATCTGCACCGCTTCCCGTTCGACAAGATCAAGATCGACCGCAGCTTCATCAGCGACATCGGCGAGCCCGAGGACTCCTCGCCGATCGTGCAGGCCGTGGTCCACATGGCGGCCGCCCGCCACATGGCGACGACGGCCGAAGGCGTCGAGACCGAGGCCCAGCGCGAGGTGCTGCGCCAGCTCGGATGCAGCCAGATGCAGGGCTGGCTGTTCAGCCCCGCCGTGCCGGCGGCAAAGCTGAAGCAGTTGCTGTCCAAGGAGGCGGCGGCGGCCTAGCACCGTCCCGCGCCTGCCCACACCGGTGCCCGCCCGTTTTCAGGAAGGGGGCATTGGGGTGTTCTCGCCCCGACCGCTAATTTTTGATGCGGCGCCCTGGACGGTATTCCACTATGATGCTGCAAAATGAGGGCGTTACCTATGGTCGACCGTCTCAAGAGCGCAACTGAGCATCTCGAAGCGCCGATCTGTCCGACCTGCCACATCGAGATGAAATGGTTTCGCTCCGAGCTCGTCCGGGACGAGCCGGAGGTGCTGATCGCTCATCTGTTCGTCTGCCCGAATTGCAAACGGGCCGACCGGACAGAGACGAAATTGCAGCCGGCTCGCACGCCCCCGGACAAGCTTTCAGCGCCCCGCTTCATCGCCCGCGCCGCGTGACGATACTCTCAGCCGCATGACGATGGTCGTATCATAGGCCGGCAAGGAACCAGCCGCGCTCAGGCAGGTTGCACTTGCACGTCTCTCAACGCGCTTTCGCCCATGGCAAAACAGACCGATGACAAAAACAACCGTCGGTGACGCCCCCAGCCTTGAATTGCTGATCAATGCCATTGTCGATTACGCGATTTTCATGCTCGACACGGATGGCGTGATCAGGACCTGGAACAAGGGTGCCGAACGCCTCAAGGGCTACGCCGCGGACGAGATCATCGGGAAGTCGTTTGAGATCTTCTATACGCCCGAGGACCGCGAGAAGGGTCTGCCGCAAAAGGCCATCGCGACAGCCGGCGAAGCCGGCCGCTTCGCTTCCGAAGGGTGGCGGGTACGCAAGGACGGCAGCCGTTTCTGGGCGCTCGTCGTTCTCGATGCGATCCGCGACGAGGAAGGCCGGCTCGTCGGCTTCGCCAAGGTGACCCGCGATATCACGGAACGCCAACAGGCGCATAATGAGCTGCTGGAAAGCGAGCGACGGTACCGGCGGCTCGTCGAAGCCGTGGTCGACTACGCGATTTTCCAGCTCGACGCGTCCGGCCACGTGGCAACCTGGAATGCGGGCGCCCAGCGCATCAAGGGCTATGCTCCCGAGGAGATCATCGGCCGGAACTTCAGCGCATTCTACACGCCCGAGGATCTCGAGAGGGGCGTGCCCCAGATGGCGCTGAAGCAGGCTGCCGAGCAGGGGCGATTCGAAGCCGAAGCGTGGCGCATGCGCAAGGATGGAACGCGCTTCTGGGCCTCCGTCGTCATCGACCGCATCACGGACGAGAGCGGGGCAATCATCGGATTCGCCAAGGTCACGCGGGATCTCACCGAGCGCAAGCTGGCGCAGGACGAACTGAAGCGGGTCCAGGAACAGCTCGTTGCGTCGCAAAAGCTGGAGGCAGTCGGACAGCTCAGCGGCGGCATCGCGCACGATTTCAACAACCTCCTGATGATCGTCCTTGGCAACCTGGAGAACGCCGAGCGCAGCAGCCGCCACCTCGCTGGACCAAATCTTCACCGCGCATTGGCCAACGCGAAGCGCGGCGCGCAACGCGCTGCGGCGTTGACCAGCCGCCTGCTCGCCTTCTCGCGACGCCAGGCACTCGATCCCAAGCCGATCAACCTGAACAGCTTTCTTGGCGGCCTGCAGGAATTTCTTCAGCGCACGCTGGGCGAACGCATCGAGGTCCAGGCCGTCGGCGGCGCCGGCCTCTGGCAGATCGAAGCGGACGTCAATCACCTTGAATCGGCGATCGTCAATCTCGCCATCAACGCGCGCGATGCGATGCCGGATGGAGGCAAGCTCACCGTCGAGGCGGCGAACGTCGCGGCCGATGAGGACTATTCCCGCGTCAACCCGGAAGTTCTGCCCGGACAATATGTCGTCATTTGCGTGAGCGACACGGGCACCGGCATGAGCCCTGAAGTCCTCAATCACGCCTTCGAACCCTTCTTCACCACGAAGGAGCCCGGACAAGGCACCGGCCTTGGTCTCAGTCAGGTCTACGGTTTCGTCAAGCAGTCGGGAGGACATGTAAAAATCTATAGCGAGCTCGGCGAAGGAACGAGCATCAGGATGTATTTTCCCCGCTACCACGGCCACGAGCGGCCGGCCCCCGACAGCGAGGAAGAGTTCATCGCCGAAGGCGAGGCCGTAGAAGCCATTCTCGTCGTCGAGGACGATGCCGACCTCCGGGCCTATATTTCCGATGTCCTGCGCGACCTCAACTACTGGGTGGTCTCCGCCGGCAGCGCTCAGGCTGCGCTGACCATCCTGCTCCAGGATCAGCAGGTCGATCTGCTACTGACCGATGTGGTGATGCCCGGCCTCAATGGCCGGGAATTGGGCCGGCGCGCGCAGCAAATCCGGCCGCATCTCAAGATTCTCTACATGACCGGATATTCTCGAAATGCGGTGGTTCATCAAGGACGGCTAGACGAAGGCGTCGATCTCCTCGAAAAGCCGATCACTCAGGCCAAGCTGGCATTGCGGATCCGCGAGATCCTGGACCGGTAGCGGCTCCAGCCAGCTTCGCGCCTTGACGGCCGTTCTATGAAGCCTGACGGAGCGCGTCGGCTTTTTCGTACGCACCGACCGGGGGCAGACATACTTCGCCGCCGGCTTCAATCCGTTCACCCGTCATGCGGGTGAGCGCGTGCCGGACCGCGATCCAGCTCACAAGCGCGATGGCGAGACCCGCGGCCACGTCGGAAAAGTAATGACTTCCGTCCACCGGCGTTGCCGCGATCATCGCGACGTTGAGCAAGGTCGCGATCCAGCCGACATATTTGACCCGCCACAGCGCCAGCAGGAAGAGCAGCCCGAGCGCGGCATGCAGGCTCGGGAAGCTGATGATGCCCTCGGCGCCCTCGGCGACCAGATGCATGAACGTTCCATCGCGCAATCCAAAGAACACCGGAAGCGGCAGATCCCGGGTCACCGGCACGATGGCGGGAGAATTGACCGCGGACAGATGCAGATGACCCCAGACGCCTTGCGCCGGCATCACGGTCGACACGCCGATCGTCACAAGCGTCGTCAGCGCGAAGCTCAGCATGAAGACGCGCAATCGCAGCGCATGTCCTGCCGCAGCCAGGACGACGACGATGGCCGTCGCCTGCACGGCGAAGCTCGCATAGGCAAGCGCCAGGAGCCGGTGCAGCAAGGGTGCGGCATTCATGGCATCGAGCCACGATATCCAGTCGAACCCCATGCGCCGGTCCAGCGCCATGAGCTCGCTATCCCATAGCGGGAACGCCGCGCTCGCCGAGATGTAGGAGACGGGCGCTGCCACCGCCGCAAAAGCGATGATCTGCGCGGCACTGGTCAGCGCGTCGGCAAGAGCCGCGTCTTTTCTGACGGTGGCGTAGAACCAGCTTCCCAGCACCAGCAGCGAAGCAACGAGCGCCGGCTTCGAGAATGTCATCCATTCGATCTGGAACGGCCCGAGCATCGCGGCGAGCAACACCGAACCGGCCATGGCCGCAATCACGGACCAGAGGATACGATCGGCCTGCTTCAAGCGGTCAAGGTGGAGACGTTGGGTCATGGCGGCGATCGGCCCGAAATGACGGAATGGGTTCTACGGACGAGGCGCGGGACCGCGGAAAGAACAGCGCCTGCGGGGCAGTGACGAGCGCCGAACGCCGGCGACTGCAGCCAGTCGAGGCCACGCTTACCGTGCGATGGGTTAAGGACTCGTTCTCCCGGCCGTCCGGGCGCCTTGGCCAGACGATGGAGACCTCCGGCCGCCGCAAGAGTTGGATCAAACCTTGCCCTTTGGGGTTATCGCCCTGCGGGAACGGCTGGAACTCCGGCCGGCGGCGTCAGTCAACATGCATCACGCGCGTCGCAGGCGATTTGGGTCTGCGCGGGCGCGCGTGTGCGGATCGAGCGAGGCGACATGGCGAACGTGACTTTCAGGATGATCCCCGTTCTGGTGGCGATCGCCATGACTGGCCTGCCCGCGCAGGCGCGCGACGATGGTCGCTACGCCAATTCTCCGCTCAAGGGCTGGTTCGAGAGCCTGCACAGCAAGGCCGGCGGCCCCTGCTGCGCCGATGCCGACGGCACCGCCCTCGACGATGTCGATTGGGACACGCGCGACGGGCATTACCGGGTCAGACTCCAGGGCGCCTGGATCGAGGTGCCCGACGACACCGTGATCACCGAGCCGAACCGCGCCGGCCGCACCATCGTCTGGCCCTATTACGTCAACGGCCGGCCCATGATCCGCTGCTTCATGCCTGGCAGCATGACCTGAGGATCGCGAATTGTCGCAGTTGGGTCAGCTACGCTACACATCGGAGATCACGCTGCGCGGAGATTGCCGACGAAGCGGTCGACGTCGCACTTCAGATCGTCGGAGCGATGAGTCGGCCTCTTGGCGGAAGCGAGGTGCGGCCCGCTTCCATGTCACCTTGCTGTTTTGCAGGTCACCCATCTCTTCAAAGATCCCGTGCGCCAGCTAGAACTTGTAGTTTGCTCCGACCTTCACGATTTGAAGCTTGTGCTCGATGGTTTGCCGAACCGTGATGGTGCCGCCAGCGATCGCGCTGCTGAAAGTCTCCGTCGTGTTTCCAAGATCGACATAGTCGTATTCGATCTTGCCGGACCAGTTCGGTCCAAAGAAATGCTCAACGCCAGCGCCGCCGATCCAGCCGGTCAGAAGGTTGCTTTTCGTTCCAAAGTCGAGGAAGAGCGGTATGGGCGATACAAGACTGAAGCCGTCCTTGGCCTCACCGGCAGCAACACCTCCCTTGACATAGAGCAGCGTGCGGTCGAGAGCGAAGCCAGCCCGGCCGGTGAACTGCGTGAGCCAATCAATCTTTGACGTTGCGGTCGTCGGGAGAATGACGCCAACCGTGGTCAGCGTTCCCGCGGCGCTGCCTTTGTGGCCGAGCGCTGCGAAATCCCACTCGAAGCCGACAACCCAGTTGCCCGCCTGGTAGTTGGCGCCCGCCTGAACGCCCCCCAGCGCGCTGTTGGTGGTGGGGCTGATCGGACTCACGGCAATCGTCGGATCCTCGAGCACCCCGCCCGATGTCCAGCGGTTCGAACCCCAGCTGTAGCCGGCGTGCAATCCGACATAGATACCCGACCAGGAAAACACGGTGTCCGCTACGCCGTACGGCGCTTTTGTCGGCAAGTCGGCGGCCGGAGCGTTCGATACAGCGCCAAGGCTGAACACGAGGGCCGCCACGCTCGCAATTGTGTACCGCATTTCCAAAATTCCAATCTTCTTTCCACGCGTTGCTCGCGAACGGAAAGTAACTTCGCGGGACTTCGACGCATCAACCGATAGGTTGAGATCGCTACAGAGCTTCGCTTGCGACAGTCGATTTCGCGCATCGTGTTGCACAATTGCATCTTGTCGTGATTGTGCGCCGGAGCAGTCAGTGCGACGCCGACGCCCTCTGGTGCGGTAGAATGGAGGCAAGGACATCGCAGGATGTCGAAGGTCTCGTCGAGGAAATCGAGGGCGAGAAATAGAAGGCGAGCCAAAGAAGAGGCATTGTTGGCGGCCTGATCAGGCCGCCCTGAGATCACCAACGAAGCGGTCGGCGTCGCGCTCGAGATCGTCCAACAGGCGCGCCAGCATCCTGGCCGAATCCAGCACTTCGCCGGCGGCCGCGCCGGTCTGGCCGGCGGCTTGCGATACAAAGCGAGCTCACTTCACTTGCGTCGCTGCCCGGATCTCGGCGAACTCGGCGTCGGGATGGCTGACGATGGTGGCGAACATGATGCCGCTGATGATCAGTGACCATGCGGTGTCCCAATAAATCCAAAACACGTGCCGGCCTCCGCTTCCTTGCGCCCGCGGGAACCTAACGGCAAGGCGAGGCTGCCGTTCCTTTGAAGCGCAGCGCGGGCAAGACGCTCATTTTCTAAGCGCTATTTTCGTTTGGTCGGCGGGGCGCTGCGATCGGTTTGACCGGTGTGGCGCTTTGCCACGACATCCTCGTCGTGCGCGCCTTGGCGCGGGCGCGGCGGCGGCTCGGGTTGGCCGGCCTGACCGCCATGCTTGCCGCCCATGTCGGGCTTGCCTTCAAGATCGTTTTCACGGGGCATGCCGGATCAATGCGCGGGCACGGCATTTGGTTCGCAATGGCGCCACAGTTTGTCCTTGTGAATGAGTTCATAGGATCGTCGCGGTTTGCAGTGCACGATTGGAAGCGGCCCCGGGGCATCGATGACGGATGGATTTGGCCTGATGCGGAAGCGGTTAGTCGTCTGGACGATTTTGACCTGCGCGCTGGTGGCGGTCGCCGTCTGGAGCCTGCTCGGAGCACCCGACCATGCGGCCGGTCCGCACCTGCCGTCCCGCAGCCAGACGGCAGCGGCGCGATAATCCTGCTCACCCTCTTTGGCGCAACCGATACAATTTCTGCATCGATTGATCCCAACTGGAGTTTGGTGCGGCGGCACGGTTCCCGCTATCCTCTGTGTCAAAACGACAATGCCGCACCGGCCGGATGGAGGAGCCCCATGTTGAGACCGACACGCCGCAGCGCCCCGCGCGCTGCGATCGCCGCCGCATTTGCCTTGTTCGCCCTTGTTTCTGGAGCCCGCCCCGGCATGGCCGAGACCTTCGCCTATATCGGCAACGCCGACAGCAACGACATCAGCGTATTCAAACTGGCCGACAGCGGCGAGATGACCTTGCTGCAGACCGCTGCCTTCACCGGCGTGGAGAAGCCCGGCTCCTCGACGCCGCTCGCGATCACGCCCGACCACCGCGTACTGATCGCCGGCGTGCGCTCGCAGCCGTTCCAGGCGGTGAGCTTTGCGATCGATCCCAAGACGGGCAAGCTCAGCCCCATCGGCAACGGGCCGCTCGCCGACAGCATGGCGAACATCGCCGTCGACCGCAGCGGCAAATTCCTGTTCAGCGCCTCCTATGGCGGCAACAAGGTTGCGCTCAATCCGCTCCAGCCAAACGGCGTTGTCGGCGAGCCGAAGCAGGTGATCCCGACCGGGCTGAATGCACACGCCTTCCTGCCTTCGCCCGACAACCGTTTTGTGTTCGCAACCAATCTCGGCTCCGACCAGGTGCTGGCCTTTGCCTTCGACGCCGCGGCGGGCACGCTGACGCCGAGCGATCCGCCTGTTATCAAGGTGCCGGAGAAATCGGGGCCGCGGCACTTCGTATTCCACCCCAATGGAAAGTTCGTCTACCTCGTCCACGAGCTGAACGGCGACGTCGCCGCGTTCGCCTACGAGGCCAAGAGCGGCGCCTGGAATGAGATCCAGCGCACCACCGCGCTGCCCGAGGGTTTTAACGGAAAGCCCTGGGCGGCCGACATGCACATCACGCCCGACGGCCGCTTCCTCTACGCCTCCGAGCGCACCACCAATACGCTCACCGCCTACAAGGTCGATGCATCAAGCGGCAAGCTGACCACGATCGGCAGCGTGCCGACCGAGAAGCAGCCGCGCGGCTTCCACATCGATCCCTCCGGGCGCTATCTCGCCGCGGTCGGCGAGCTCTCGGACAGCAGGACGGTCTATGCCATCGACCAGAGCAGCGGCGCGCTGGGGAAGCTGAAGTCCTATCCGACCGGCAAGAAGCCGAACTGGGTGGAGTTTTTGACCCTGCCGTGAAGCTCTTTCTTACCCTCCCTTCTTACCCTCCCCTGGAGGGGGAGGGTCGGCTCACATGGAGCGCAGCGGAATGTGAGACGGGGTGGGGTGACGGTCTCTCCCCATCCAACAGTGCCCGCGTGGAGAGATCACCCCACCTCGCTCGCGCTGCGCGCGATCGACCACGGGCGAGCTACGCTCGTCCCGGACCCCCTCCAGGGGAGGGTAAGAGGCCGCGAACCTCTTTCTCCTTGCCACGACCAATTCAACAGGCGGCATCGCGCCGCCTGCGCTGCGGCATTTCTCATCCGGCCGGACCATGATCTGATCTTGGCCCACCGCTGGCGCTTCTGCTATCGATGAGGCCGTCAAGGCCCCAACCGGAATGACCGATGCGTCCATTGCCTGCGCGTTCCATTTCCAGACATCTCGTTGCGCTCACCGGACTGCTGCT